>NZ_JAJALF010000020.1:0-89098 GCF_020514995.1 Leisingera sp. McT4-56
GTGTTCAAGAGCGCAAAACACCCTGTCCCGTAGGTGGACTTCATCATCCCCGGCTGGAAACAGGCCTGGCCGATGGTGGCCGCCTGCTGGCCGGGAGGGGGTCTCCAGCGCCTCCAGGGTTTCGGCGCAGCGCAGGTCGAAGTATTCCACATCGCCGAATCCCGCCTTGGCCAGCGCCTGGCGCGCGGCGGCTTCCAGCGGCGCCCAGGGTTCGCCCGCGGATGCCTTGGCGGCGGCCTCGCGCATGGCCGCATTCAGGGCCGCAGCCTTGGCCAGGGCCTCCTCCGACAGGCGCAGGTTGCGAGAGGACATGGCGAGGCCCGAGGCCTCCCGCACCGTCGGGCAGCCGATCACCTCAATCGGGATGTCCAGATCGCGGGCCATGCGGGTCACCACCATCAGCTGCTGGTAATCCTTCTGGCCGAAGAACGCCTTGTCCGCGCTGGTCTGCAGGAACAGCTTGGCCACCACCGTCGCGACGCCATCGAAATGGCCGGGCCGGAAGGGGCCTTCCATCACCGCGGTGATGCTGCCGCCGACGGAGATATTGGTGGCATAGCCGTCCGGGTAGATCTGGTCCGGGTCCGGGACATAAATCAGGTCGACGCCGTAGGGGGCGAGCTTTTCCGCGTCCTCGTTTTCGGTGCGCGGGTAGTTCGCCAGATCCTCCGGGTTGTTGAACTGCTTGGGGTTCACGAAGATGGTCACGATCACCCGGTCGCAGGCCGCCTTGGCGGCTTCCACCAGCGACAGGTGGCCTGCGTGCAGCGCGCCCATTGTGGGAACAAGGCCGATGGTTTCACCAGAACGGCGCCATTTACCCGTCTTGGCACGCAGGTCGCCTAAGCGGCGCAGGATTGGAGCGGTCATGTCGGCAGTCATCCTTTGGAAGACGTCTTGGACGCAGGCGCCTGCTCGGCAAAGACATGCTCTGCCGCGGGGAAGCTGCGGGCGCGCACTTCGGCGGCGTATTCGGCGATGCCGGCCTCTGCCAGCGGGCCTAGGTCAGCGTAGCGTTTGACGAATTTCGGCTTGAAGGCGGTGAAGAAGCCCAGCATGTCATCGACCACCAGGATCTGCCCGTCGCAGCCGGCGCTGGCGCCGATGCCGATGGTGGGAATCGCCACCTCGGCGGTGATCTTGTCGGCCAGTTTCTGCGGCACCTTTTCCAGCACCACGGAAAACGCCCCGGCCTCGGCCACCGCACGGGCATCCGCCAGCACCGCATCAGCCTGCGCATCGCGGCCCTGCACCTTGTAGCCGCCCAGGGTGTTGATCGACTGCGGCGTGAGGCCGATGTGGGCCATCACTGGGATGCCGCGCTTGACCAGGAAGCGGATCGTTTCTGCCATCTCGACGCCGCCTTCCAGCTTGACCGCGGCGCAGCCGGTTTCCGCCATCAGCCGGGCGGCGTTGCGGAACGCCTGCTGCGGGCCTTCTTCGTAGGAGCCGAAGGGCATGTCGATGACCAGCATCGCGCGCTCAAGACCGCGCGCAACCGCCTGGCCGTGCATGATCATCATCTCCATGGTGACGCCCAGAGTGGAGGTCAGCCCGTGCAGCACCATGCCGACGCTGTCGCCGACCAGCACGAAGTCGCAGTGCTTGTCCATCAGCCGCGCCATCGGCGTGGTATAGGCCGTCAGGCTCACCAAAGGGGTGCCGCCCTTGCGGGCACGGATATCTTCGGCGTTGGGCGCCTGTTTCTTGGCTGTCGCGCTCATGGCTGTCCTGTTCGCGGTTCGGATGGCGCACGGATTACCAATTAACGCCGCGTGCTTCCAGTGCGCGAAATGTCCCGTGGTCTTGATTACGTTCGGGAAACAGGGAAACTCGTTTCCAATGGGCGCCATTTTCAGGCCCGTTTATTGCAAACAGGGAGTTTTCCGATGGGTTTCAAATCCTTTGTTTTTGCCGCCAGTTCCGCGCTGGCCCTGATGGCGGGCGGCGCCTGGGCCAAGGACAGCGTCACCATCGGCCTGCAGCTGGAGCCGCCGCACCTGGACCCGACCAGCGCCGCGGCGCAGGCCATCGACTCGGTGGTTTACAGCAACATCTTTGAGGGGCTGACCCGCTTCATGGGCGATGGCTCGGTGGTGCCGGGGCTGGCGGAAAGCTGGGAAATTTCCGGGGACGGAAACGTCTATACCTTCAAACTGCGAGAGGGTGTGACCTTTCACGACGGCAGCACGATGGATGCGGAGGACGTGAAATTCTCGCTCGACCGCGCCCGCGCGGAGGACAGCACCAACGCGCAGAAGGCGCTGTTCGATGGGATTACAGCAGTCGAAGCAGTGGACCCGCAGACCGTGCGGATCACGCTGGAGGCGCCGAACGGCAGCCTGCTGTTCAACCTCGCCTGGGGCGATGCGGTGATCGTGGCGCCGGAAAGCATTGAAAGCATCAAGACCAATCCGGTCGGCACTGGCGCCTATACGTTCCAGGAGTGGGTGCAGGGCGACCGCATCACGCTGGCACGCAATCCGGACTACTGGGGCGAACAGCCCGCGCTGGCCTCGGCCACCTTCAAGTTCATCTCTGACCCGACCGCAGCCTTTGCCGCGATGATGGCAGAGGACATCGACGCCTTTGACAATTTCCCGGCGCCGGAAAACCTGCCCCAGTTCGACGCCGATCCGCGGTTCCAGGTGCTGGTCGGCTCGACCGAGGGCGAGACCATCCTGTCCACCAACAACAAGCAGCCGCCGTTCGACGACATCCGGGTGCGGCAGGCGATGGCCCATGCCATCGACCGGCAGGCGATCATCGATGGCGCCATGTTCGGCTATGGCACCCCGATCGGCACGCATTTCGCGCCGCACCACCCGGCCTACAAGGACTTGACCGGCAAGTCAGCCTATGACCCGGATCAAGCCAAGGCACTGCTGGCAGAGGCAGGTTTCCCGGACGGGTTTGAGACCACCCTGCACCTGCCGCCGCCCTCCTATGCGCGGCGCGGCGGCGAAATCGTTGCCGCACAGCTGGCCGCCGTGGGGATCAAGGCTGAGATCATCAACGTCGAATGGGCGCAATGGCTGGAAAGCGTGTTCCGCGGCAAGAGCTTTGGCCTGACCATCATCAGCCATACCGAGCCGATGGACATCGGCATCTATGCCCGGCCCGAGTATTATTTCCAGTATGACAGCAAACCGTTCCAGGAGCTGATGGCCAAGCTGACCGCCACCACCGATACGGACGCCCGCACCGCGATCCTGCAGGAGGCACAGGAGATGATTTCGGCGGATTACGTGAACGGCTACCTGTTCCAGCTGGCCAAGCTGGGGGTGGCAAAGGCCGGGCTGCAGGGTTTGTGGGAGAACGCGCCGACAGCGGCCATCGACCTGAGTGCGCTCAGCTGGACGGAGTAAAGTACGATCCCCGTCGCGCAGGGCAGTGCCCGCCCCGTGGGAGGCGGGACGGGCGCTGCCCGCCCTGCGGCCAGGCGGAACCAGGTTCAAAGCCCCCGTCTTTTCCGCAAATAATCCACCCTCTCCCGGATTTCCCGCCGCACCTCGCCGCCGCGCGGCTGGTCCCAGAGGGTGGTGAACCAATGCTCCGGCGGGTTGCGGCCCAGCCGGTTGCCGTTGAACTCCAGCCCGCGCAGCACCGCTTCGCCCGCAGCTGGCAGCCTCTCCGGCACCTCAAATCCGTTCAGCGTGGCCCACACCCCGGTCCAGAGCCGCCCGACCGACCACGGGTTGTAACCGCCGCCGCCCAGCACCAGATAGCGCGGCGCCATCCCCATCAGTGCCCGCACCACCGCCCAATGGGCGTTGTTCGACAGGTCCAGATGCGGCAGCGGGTCTTCGGTGACGGCATCCGCCCCGCATTGCAGCACGATCGCATCCGGCTGAAACGCCTCGACCGCCGGCAGGATCAGCGCGTCGCGGATATGCGCCATCTCGTCATCGTTGAAGCCGCGCGGCACCGGCAGGTTCAGCGCTGATCCGCCCGCGTCATCGGTTAGCCTGCCGGTCTTGGGCCAGAGGTTCTCCTCGTGCACCGAGATCATCAGCACATCCGCGTCGCCGGCAAAGCCGTGCTCCACCCCGTCGGCGTGATGGGCGTCAATGTCCACATAGGCGATCCGCCGGACGCCGTGATGGCGCAGCGACAGCATCGCCAGGACAGGATCGTTCAGATAGCAGAAGCCGTTGGCGCGGTCCGGCATCCCGTGATGAGTGCCGCCCGCCGGGTTGTAGATGATGCCGCCATCGGCCAGCAGCTCGCCTGCCAGGATCGAACCGCCCGCGGCGGTGGCCGGGCGGCGGAAGATTTCCGGAAACACCGGATTGGAGAGGGTGCCGAGATGATGCCTTGCGCGCACCTCCGCGCTCACTTCCTGCGCCGCCTCCGCCGCCTGCAATGCCGCCACGTATTCGGGCGTGTGCCAGGCAGTCAGCGCCGCAGGCCTGGCGCGGGGGGAGTTCACATAGACCGCGTCCGGCAGCCAGCCCAGCGCGCGGGACAGGTCCATCACGGTCGAGACCCGCGGCACCCGCAAGGGATGGGTGCGGCCATATGAGGAGCCGCGGTAGATTTCCGATCCGATGAAAAGGGGGCGGGACAGCATGGCACAGTGATAGCCGGTTTCCGCCCGCTGCCAAAGTGCCTGCCGGGCACCTTTGGCCTCTTACTGGCCGAACTGCGCACAACCTCTTGACGCTGCGCATTTTTACCGCCCGCGCTTGGTTTCCTTCCGCCGCCCTCTGGACCCGGCTGCCGCGCGCTCCTAACGTGGCTTCCATGCTGCGTTATGCCCTGAAACGCCTGTTGTCGCTGTTCCTCAGCCTGGCCGTTGCCTCGCTGGTGATCTTCCTCGTGGTGGAGGTGGCGCCGGGCGATCCGGCCTCCTTCATGCTGGGCGTCAATGCGCAGCCCGATACAATTGCCGCGCTGCGGGCGGAGCTGGGATTGGATCAGGGCAAGCTGGCCCGTTACCTGACGTGGGCCGCAGGGATGCTCAGCGGCGATTTCGGCACCTCCTACACTTACCGCACGCCGGTCGCCGGGATGATCGCGGACCGGCTGTGGGTGTCGCTGCCGCTGGCGCTTTACGCGCTGACACTGTCGACGCTGATTGCCTTTCCGGCCGGCATCTACGCCGCCGCCCGCCGCGGCAAGCCGGGTGATATGGCGGTGATGGGCGCCACCCAGCTGGGCGTTGCGGTGCCGAACTTCTGGTTTGCGATGATGCTGGTCCTGATCTTTGCCATCAACCTGCGCTGGTTCGGCGCCGGCGGGTTTCCGGGTTGGGACGCGGGTCTGCTGAGCGGCCTCCATGCGCTCACCCTGCCCGCCATCGCGCTGGCGCTGCCGCAGGCGGCGATCCTGACCCGCGTCATGCGCTCCGCCCTTCTGGACATCCTCGGCGAGGACTTCATGCGTACCGCCCGTGCCAAGGGGCTGACACGCCGTCAGGCGCTGTGGCGGCACGGGGTCAGGAACGCGCTGATCCCGGTGCTGACGATCATCGGGTTGCAGTTCTCCTTCCTGCTGGCGGGCGCCATCATCATCGAGCAGGTGTTCTACCTGCCTGGCCTCGGGCGGCTGGTGTTCCAGGCGATCTCCTCGCGTGATCTGATCGTGGTGGAGTCGGTGGTGATGCTCTTGGTCTTTGCCGTCATAACGGTGAATTTCCTGGTCGATCTGGCCTATGCGCTGGTCGACCCGCGGCTAAGGAGCCGGACATGACCCGCAACCTGATCCTTGGCACCGTGCTGTCCTCGCTGGTGTTGCTGGCGGCGGCGGTGTCGTTCCTTTGGACGCCGTTTGACCACGCGGTGATGAACATCCCGGCCAAGCTGCAGACACCGAATGCGCAGCATTGGCTGGGCACCGATCATTTCGGCCGCGACCTCATGTCGATGATCATGGTGGGCGCCCGCACCTCCATCGCCGTAGCGCTGGTGGCGGTTGGCATCGGCATGGGCGCGGGCGTGCCGCTGGGGCTGGCGGCGGCCGCGCGCAAGGGATCCTGGCTGGATGAATTGATCATGCGCGGCAATGACCTGGTCTTTGCCTTCCCGTCGCTAGTGATCGCCATCCTGATCACCGCCGTGCTGGGCGCCGGGGCGGTCAACGCCATCATCGCCATCGGCATCTTCAACATCCCGGTGTTTGCCCGCATCACCCGCGGCGCGGCGCTGTCCCTTTGGGAACGCGAGTTCATCCTGGCCGCACGAGTCGCAGGCAAGGGCGCGGCGCGGATCTCGGCCGAGCATATCCTGCCCAACGTGATGAACCTTTTGATCGTGCAAGGCACCATCCAGTTCTCGCTCGGCATTCTGGCGGAGGCGGGCCTCAGCTATGTCGGCCTTGGCGCCCAGCCGCCCACGCCCAGCTGGGGGCGGATGCTGGCAGATGCGCAGACCATGGTGAGCTTTGCGCCGCATCTGGCGCTGGTGCCGGGCGTGGCCATCATCCTGACGGTGCTGGGACTGAACCTTCTGGGCGATGGATTGCGCGATTATCTGGACCCGAAACTGAGGGTAGCGCGCGCATGACCTTGTTGGATGTCACCAGCCTGTCAGTCAGCATCGGCGCGTTTCAGGCGCTCAAAGATGTGTCCTTTCACGTTGATCCGGGCGAGATTGTTGCCGTCACCGGCGAGAGCGGCTCCGGCAAGTCGATGACCGCACTCGCCATCATGCAGCTGCTGCCGGAGCTGGCGGAGGCCCGCGGCTATATCACCCTGGACGGCACCCAGCTGCTGGAGCAGCCCGAGGACCGCATGTGCGCCATCCGCGGCCAGTCCATCGGCATGGTGTTCCAGGAACCGATGACCGCGCTCAATCCGGTGAAGACCATTGGCGCGCAGGTGATGGAAACGATCCTGATCCACAAGGCAATGCCGCGCGAGAAAGCCGAGGCCCGCGCCCGCGAGGTGCTGGAGCGGGTCGGGCTGCCTCAGGACCGCTTTCCGCTGTCGCGCTATCCGCATGAGTTGTCGGGCGGCCAGCGCCAGCGGGTGGTTATTGCCATGGCCATTGCCCTGCGTCCGAAACTGCTGATCGCGGATGAGCCAACCACGGCGCTGGATGTGACCACCCAGGCGCAGATCCTGGCGCTGCTGAAGGACCTGGTGCAGGACTATGGCATGGGCCTTCTGATCATCACCCATGACCTGGCCGTGGTGGCAGATCTGGCCGACCGGATCGTCGTCATGCGCCGTGGCGAGGTGGTGGAGGCCGGACACACGGATTGGCTGCTACGCAACATGCGCCATCCCTACACGCGGATGCTGTTTGAGGCCTCCAGCCATCAGGTGGCACTGCCGCAGCCGCCTGCCCCGGCGCCGCTGCTGGAGGTCCGGAACGCGGTGCGCGACTACAAGACCCCGCGCGAATCGCTGTTCGCAAAACCTTGCAGCTTCCGCGCCGTGAACGATGTCTCCTTCACCCTGAACCGCGGCGAGCGGCTGGGGCTGGTGGGTGAGTCGGGCTGCGGAAAATCGACCCTAACAAGGGCGATTCTGGGGCTGGAGCCGCTGCAAGACGGGGAGATTCGTCTCGACGGCCAGCCTGTGACGACTCACCTTGAGCCGACGAGCCGGCGCAAGATTCAGGTGGTGTTCCAGGACCCCTACGGCAGCTTCAACCCGCGCCACCGCGTGGAGCGGCTGATCACCGAACCGTTCCATACGCTGCCCGATCCGCCCGCCGGGGCGGCGCGCCGTGATCTGATTGCCGAGACCCTGACCGCCGTCGGGCTAAAGCCGGAGGATGCCGGAAAATACATTCACCAGTTCTCCGGCGGCCAGCGCCAGCGTATCGCCATTGCCCGCGCCCTGATCACACGGCCGGAGCTGATCATCTTTGACGAGGCGGTCTCTGCGCTCGACGTCTCCGTCCGCGCCCGTATCCTCGACCTGCTGGCGGAGCTGTGCGCGGCCTATTCGCTCACCTATCTGTTCATCAGCCACGACCTGAGCGTGGTGCGCACGATCACCGACCGCTGCCTGGTGATGCAACACGGCGAGATCGTCGAGCAGGGCGAAACCGAAGCCGTGTTCAGCGATCCCCAGCACCCCTACACCCGCCAGTTGATCGCCGCAGCGCCGGTGCTGCCCGATCTCAATGGCCTCGAAAGGAACCCCCAGCATGTCTGATCCCCTCTGGTTCGATCCCGCGCTTTGCCTGATTGGCGGCAAATGGCTGCCCGCGGCCAGCGGCGGCACGCTGCCGCTGGTGAACCCCTCCGACGGCAGCGAGATCTGCCAGATCGCCCGCGGCGGCGCAGCGGATGTCGAGGCCGCGGTGCTGGAAGCACAGACGGTGCTGGACGGCGAATGGGGCCGAATGACTGCGCTGGAGCGGGGCCGCATCCTGACCCGGATCGGCCAGTTTGTGCTGGAGCGGGTGGAGCTGCTGGCCGCGATCGAGGCGATGGACGTGGGCAAGCCGCTGACCCAGGCGCGCGCCGATGCGGTGGCGCTGGCGCGCTACTGCGAGTTCTACGGCGGCGCGGCAGACAAGGTGATGGGGGAGACCATCCCCTATCTCGATGGCTACACCGTCTATACCCTGCGCGAGCCGCATGGGGTGACGGGGCATATCGTGCCCTGGAACTACCCGATGCAGATCATCGGCCGCTCAGTCGGGGCCGCGCTGGCGATGGGCAATGCCTGCGTGCTGAAACCCGCGGAGGAGGCCTGCCTGACGGCGCTGGCCTTTGCCCATATCGCCATGGAGGCCGGGCTGCCTGCGGGGGCCTTGAACGTGGTGCCGGGCCTGGGGGCTGAGGCCGGCGCGGCGCTGGCCGGGCATCCCGGTGTGCATCACATCTCCTTCACCGGGTCGGTCCGGACCGGCGCGCTGGTGCAGCAGGCAGCCGGCGCCAATGTGGTGCCGGTGACGCTGGAGCTGGGCGGCAAGTCCCCGCAGCTGGTGTTTAACGATGCCGACCTGGACGCTGCGCTGCCGTTTCTGGTGAACGCCGGCATCCAGAACGCGGGCCAGACTTGTTCTGCCTCCTCGCGCATTCTGGTGCAGCGCGGGATTTACGAGGACGTGAAGGCGCGGATGGCAGCGGCCTATGGCGCGCTGACGGTTGGGCCGGCAGCAGAGGACCTGCGGGTCGGGCCGCTGATTTCCAGCCGCCAAAAGCAGATTGTCGAGGACTATCTGAATCAAGGCGCGGACCTGCCGGTTGCGGCGCAGGGGTCCATCGTGGAGCACGCGCCAGAATGCGGCGCCTATGTGCGCCCCACCCTGTTTGCGGATGTGCCGGAGGATCACGTGCTGGCGCGGGAGGAAATCTTTGGCCCGGTGCAGGTGCTGATCCCGTTCGACACCGAAGAAGACGCGCTGCGGATCGCCAATGCCACGGACTATGGCCTTGTCGCCAGCGTCTGGACCCGCGACGGCGCGCGGCAGATGCGGCTGGCAAAACGGCTGCGGGCGGGCCAGGTGTTCCTCAACAACTACGGTGCCGGCGGCGGGGTGGAGCTGCCTTTCGGCGGGGTCGGGAAATCCGGCCACGGGCGGGAGAAAGGCTTTGAGGCGCTTTACGGTTTCTCGCAGCTGAAAACGGTGGCGGCGCATCACGGCTAAGCGCGCGCCTCTTTCACCTTTCCAAAATGCTCCGGGGGTGAGGCCGCCAGGCCGAGGGGGCGGCGCCCCCTCTTCTGCTCTCAGACGATTACCGCCTGCCGCTCCTGCCTGCCTACGCCGAACACCCGCTTGTAGCGTTCGATTTCATCTGCCGGACCCATCGCCTTTTCCGGGTTGTCCGACAGTTTCACCGTGGGCCGCCCGTTGGCTGCAACCGCCTTGCAGACCAGCGAGAACGGCGCCAGCGCGTCATCCGGCACCAGCTTGCGGAAGTCGTTGGTCAAGAGTGTGCCCCAGCCAAAGGAAACCTTGGTGCGGTCTGAGAATTGCGCGTGCAGGTCCTGGATCTGCTGCACGTCCAACCCATCGGAGAAGATCACCCGTTTCTCTGCCGGGTCCTCGCCGCGCTCTTTCCACCAGTTGATCGCCACCTCGGCGCCTTTGGCCGGGTCGCCGCTGTCGATGCGGATGCCGGTCCAGCCGGCCAGCCAATCCGGCGCGCGGTCCAGGAACCCCTGGGTGCCGTAGGTGTCGGGCAAGATGATGCGCAGGTTGCCCTCGTGCTCGTCATGCCAGTCGGACAGAACGTCATAGGGGGCCTGGGCCAGTTCCGCGTCGCTGTCTGCCAGCGCCGAATAAACCATCGGCAGTTCGTGGGCGTTGGTGCCGATTGCCTCCACCTCGCGGCGCATGGCGATGAGGCAGTTGGAGGTGCCGGTGAATTTCTCGCCCAGGCCCTCGATCATCGCCTGCACGCACCAGTCCTGCCACAGGAAGGAATGGCGGCGGCGGGTGCCGAAATCGGCGATGGTCAGGTCCTCCACCTCGCGCAGGCGCTCGATCTTTTCCCAGACGCGGGTCATGGCGCGGGCGTAAAGCACTTGCAGCTCAAACCGGCCCATCTGGTCCAGCACCGCCCGGCTGCGCAGCTCCATCAGCACCGCAAGCGCCGGGATTTCCCACAGCATCACCTCGTGCCATTTGCCCTCGAAGGTCAGCTCGTACTGGTCGCCCTTGCGCTCCAGGTGGTAGGGCGGCAGGCGCAGCCCCTCGAACCATTCCATGAAATCCGGGCGGAACATCTGCCGCTTGCCATAGAAGGTATTGCCGCGCAGCCAGGTGCTTTCACCGCGGCTGAGAGACAGCGAGCGGATGTGGTCCAGCTGTTCGCGCAGCTCCCCCTCGTCAATGAGCCGGGCCAGCGGCACATGCGCCGACCGGTTGATCAGCGAGAAGGTCACGGTGGTGTCCGGCTTGTTGCGGAACACCGACTGGCACATCAGAAGCTTGTAGAAATCAGTATCGATGAGCGACCGGATAATCGGGTCGATCTTCCATTTGTGATTGTAGACGCGGGTTGCAATATCCACCGGCGGCCTCGTGCATAGGGGTCATTGATTGATAGGACAGCCCGCCACCCGGGGCAAGGACATCAGCCCGCGCGGCGGCTGAGCGCCTGCGGCGCCAATTGGCCCAGCAGCGCCAGCAGCTTGGGCTTGCTGATCGGTTTGCTCATGAATTCGTCCATGCCGGCCGCCAGGCAGGCCTTGCGGTCGGAGTCGAAGGCATTGGCGGTCAGGGCGACGATGGCGGGCTGCGGGCGTGCAAGGGCGCGGATGGACCGGGTCGCCTCCAGCCCGTCCATGTCCGGCATCGACATGTCCATCAGGATGATATCAGGCGCAAACGCCTCGAACTGGGCCACCGCCTCGCGGCCGTCTCTGGCAAAGGCCAGCTCCACAGGGACTGATTGCAGGAACTTTTCGACCAACAGCCGGTTGACGGCGTTGTCCTCGGCCACCAGCACCCGCAGCCCGTCCAAAGCGGCCGTGCCGTCCGCCGGCGGCGGGTCTGCCTGCGGTGCGGCCGTGTCCTTTTGCGGCGGCAGCAAGTGCAGCCGCACCGCGAAGCAGGACCCGAGGCCCAGCTGGGAGGACACCGCTATGCTGCCGCCCATCGCCTCTGCCAGGCGGCGGGATATGGCCAGCCCCAGCCCGGTGCCGCCAAAGCGGCGGCTGATCGCGGCATCGGCCTGGGAAAACCGTTCGAACACGCCGTCCAGCTTGTCCTCGGCGATGCCGATCCCGGTGTCCGTTACGGTAAAGGTCAGATCGATTCCGTCCCCTGCCGGTTCGCTGTCCACCGCGACGGCCACGCTGCCCTGATCAGTGAACTTGATCGCGTTGCCCGCCAGGTTCATCAGAATCTGCCGGATCCGGCGGTCATCCCCCCGCAACAGGCCGGGCAGGCTGCTGCTGATCTCCAGCGAAAGCTTCAGCCCTTTTGCCTCAGCCTGGGGCTGCAGCAGCCGGATGGTAGTTTCGAAACAGGCGCGCGGGTCAAAGTTGACCGGGCTGAGGGTGCATTCCTCCGCGTCCATCTTGGAAAAATCCAGAACATCGTTGATCAGGGCAAGCAGCATGTCCGCAGAACTGAGGATCGTGTCCGCGTAGGGTTCCTGTTCTTGCGTCAGGCCGCTGTCTCGCAGCAACTGCGCCATGCCGATCACTCCGTTCAGCGGCGTGCGGATCTCATGGCTCATGGTAGCGAGGAAATCCGCCTTGGCCCGGGCGCCTTCCTCGGCGGCGATGCGCGCCTGCACCAGCTGCTGCGCGTGCTCCTTGGCAGCGGAGATGTCGCGTTCCACGGCAATCAGAGTCTCCAGCCTGCCTTCGCTGTCTACCATCGGCACCTGGCTGGTTTCGATCCAGACCAGCTGCCCGTCCTTGCGCCGGTTGCGGATTTCCACCCGGACCGGGCGGGCATAACGGACACTGTCCTGCAATTTCCGGATGGTTTCAGGATCGGTCTCGCCGCTGTTCAGCAGATCGCCGGGCAGCCGGCCCAGCGCCTCGCCGAAGGAATAGCCGGTGATGCGGGTGAAACTGTCGTTAACCCAGGTGATCCGCCCCTCCCGGTCCATCAGCATCACGCTGTCGTTGGCATTTTCGGCAACCAGCGCCAGGCGCCGGGCCTCCTTCCGCTGCTCCTGCAGACGGGTGTTTGCCGCCCCCAGCTCCTGCTGCTGGGTGGCGGTGGCAAGATTGTACTGGCGGGTATTTTCAAACGAACGGCGGCCGTAGCCGGCAAGCCATATCATGTAGCCAAACAGAATCAGGAAGCCTACGGCATGCAGCTGCCATTCGGTAGTGACCCCGCCGCCATCTGCCAGATCGTGCCACAGCATGATAGCAGGCACGGTGCAGAAAAATGCCATCCAGATTAGCGAAGCGGCCCGGTGAAACGGCAAGGTGATCGCCGCATTCATCGCAATGCCCGACATGAAAGCAATGGAGAACAACAGGTCGAGGTGATGCGCGGTATGCACCTCCGCCTTCATTACAGGCCAATACGGAAGCGTGGCGCACATGCTAATTCCCGCGCCATAGATGGCGGCAGAAAAACTGCTGAGAAGGCGCATCCGCTGTTCCGGAACGCCCCTGGCGGCCATTGCCGGAAGCTGCCGGAGGCAGAGGCTGTCGATGATGTCGCCGGCCATTGCCGCCAGAAACGCAAGCGCCGCAAGCTGCATATCCGTTGCCAGGCCCAGCAGAAGGCACGCCCCAAGGACAAACGCCTGGCGCGGCCAGAAGGTTTTGCAGCGCCCCCTGGCATAGCGCATCATCAGCTCTTGCGAGCTGTATTTCCTTTCATAGCTGGCTAACGGGCCGGTAGCCGGCCCTTCTGCTAAAGTCATCATCCAGCCTTGCTGCCAGGACACCCCGCCAAGGTTAATATGATTGTGTTAATATTTGGAAACCTCAACTCAAGATTGCAAATCGACCCCCGCCTCCTTCATCTGTGAGAGCGCCGTCTGAAGCGAGCCCTCCAGGTCGATTGCGCGGCAGGCGGCGAGATCCACTGTTACCGCAAAGCCCAACCGAGCCGCGTCCAGCGCCGTGAAGGCTACGCAGAAATCCGTGGCCAGCCCGGCCAGGGTGAGATCCGTGATGCTGCGGCTGCGCAGGTATCCCTCGAGCCCGGTGGGCGTGGTCCGGTCGTTCTCGAAGAAGCCGGAATAGCTGTCGATCCCTGCGCGGAACCCCTTGCGGATGATCAGGTCGCCATCGGTGCGCAGATCCTTGTGAAAGGCCGCCCCTTCGGTGCCCTGCACACAGTGGTCCGGCCAAAGCACCTGGGTGCCATAGGGCATTTCCACGGTCTCGAAAGGCGCCTTGCCCGGATGCGCGGAGGCAAAGGAGGAATGCCCCGCCGGATGCCAGTCCTGGGTCAGGATCACGGTGTCGAACCGCTCCATCATCGCGTTTACGGGGGCAACCACCTCATCCCCGCCGGGCACGGCCAGCGCGCCTCCGGGGCAGAAATCATTCTGCACATCGACAACAATCAGGGCTTGGGACATGGGCTGCTCCTATTGTGGCTTATACAATATGTAGCGGTGCCGTCCGGTCTTGGGAACTCCTGCTGGGTCCGGGTTCGCAGCCCGCGTTAAAAAGTGCATTCAGGGCACAGCTTTCCAAGCCTGTGCAGCAGGGCTTTTGCTTGAAATACGCGCGCCTTGGTTCTATGGGCGGGCCATGTACACGATTGCCGCCCTCTATCACTTCACCCGTTTCCCCGATCCCGCCGCGGTCAGGCCGGCGCTCTTGGACCTGTGCCAGGCACAGGGCGTTAAAGGCTCTTTGCTGCTGGCGCAGGAGGGGATCAATGGCACCATCGCCGGCCCGCGGGCTGGCATCGACGCAGTGCTCGCCCATATCAAGGCGCTGCCCGGCTGCGCCGGTCTGGAATGGAAGGAGGCCGCCGCAGCTGAGCCGCCGTTCGGCAAGATGAAGGTGCGGCTGAAGAAAGAGATCGTGACCATGGGCCAGCCGGATGTGGATCCGCTGGCCTCTGTCGGGCATTACGTCGAGCCCGAGGACTGGAACGACCTGATCCAGCAGGACGATGTGGTGCTGATCGACACCCGCAACGATTACGAGGTGGCGATAGGCACCTTCGAGGGCGCGATCGACCCCAAGACAGAAAGCTTCCGCGACTTCCCCGCCTGGTGGGAGGAGAACAAGGACCGCTTCCACAACAAGCGGGTTGCGATGTTCTGCACCGGCGGCATACGCTGCGAGAAGTCGACCAACTACCTGCTGGGCCAGGGCGTGGAGGATGTCTATCACCTGAAGGGCGGCATCCTGCGCTACCTGGAGGAAATGCCCGCCGAGGACAGCACCTGGGAAGGCGAATGCTTTGTCTTCGACAACCGTGTGTCAGTCGGCCACGGGCTGGTCGAAGGCCCGCATGAGCTGTGCCACGGTTGCCGCCGCCCGATCCTGTCGGAAGACAAGGAACGGCCCGAGTTCGAGCAGGGCGTCAGCTGCCACCTGTGCATCGATCAGACCTCGGAAGAGGACAAGGCGCGGTTCCGCGAGCGGCAGAAGCAGATGAAGCTGGCCCGCGAGCGCGGTGAGGATCACCTGGGCAGCATCCCGCTGTAAGATCCGCGTGAAACAGACACTAAAAAGGCCGCTGCCCATCGGGACAGCGGCCTTTTCTTGTTTTTGAAGGGCAGGCAGCGTCAGTTGCTGCTCAGGCCCAGGTAGCTGCGGGTGCTGGCCAGCAGGCCCTCGCCGTGGGCCGGCGCCAGCAGGCCCGCGTGATCTTCGCCTTCGGCTGCGGCCATGTCGGGCAGCTGGTGGGCGATGCCCTTGTGGCAGTTGATGCAGGTTTTCTCGCCGGTGAACAGGAAGCGCTCATGCGCGTCCGCTGCCCGCTTGGACTGGCGGGTGATGTCCATCGACTCGTCCGAGTGGCAGTTGCGGCACTCCAGCGAGTCGTTCGCCTCAAGCCGCGCCCATTCGTGCTGCGCCAGTTCCAGCCGGTGCTCCAGGAATTTCTCCCGCGTGTTGATGGTGCCGAAGATCTTGCCCCAAACCTCCTTGGAGGCCTGCATCTTGCGGGCGATCTTGTTGGTCCAGTTGTGCGGCACGTGGCAGTCCGGGCAGGACGCGCGGACGCCGGAGCGGTTGGAATAGTGGATCGTCGGCTTCAGCTCCTCGAACACGTTGTCGCGCATTTCGTGGCAGCTGGTGCAGAAGGCCTCGGTGTTGGTCACTTCAAGCGCGGTGTTGAAACCGCCCCAGAAGATGATCCCCATAACGAAGCCGCCCATGGTCAGGAAGCCGAGCGAGAAATAGGCGCTGGGTCGCCTGATGATCCACCAGAGCCGTTTCAGGAAACCAAACATCAGTCCGCCCCGCCCTGCTTTGCCTTCACGTAATCGATCACCTTGTCGACATCGACGAACTCATTCTCCACCAGCGGCCGGGCGTTGGTCTGCACCACGTGGCACTGGTTGCAGAAATAGCGCCGCGGGCTGACCGCGCCGAGGGTCTGGCCCTCGCGGTTCATGAAGTGGGTGACCGAGATCATCGGCGCTTGGCTGACCTCCACGGCCGTGCGGCTGTGGCAGGTCAGGCATTTGTTGGAGTTCAGATCGACCTGGTAGTTGTCGGTCTTGTGCGGGATCAGCGGCGGCTGGTCCGGGTAGTTGCGCACCTGGCGGATGTCGGTGTTGACAACGCCGGGGATCTGGGTGGCTTCACCCTGCTCGCCCAGCGGCGCGGTGTTGCGCAGCGTGGCGACCTGGTTCTGGGCGAAAGCTGCCGAGGCCAGCAGGATCGGTGCGGCCAGGATGGCGAGACGGAGATGTTTCATGACGGGCCTCACACTGCTTCGATACGGACTGCGCATTTTTTGAAGTCCGTCTGTTTCGAGATCGGATCGGTGGCATCCAGCGTGACCTTGTTGATCAGCCGGCGCGCATCGAACCAGGGCACAAAGACCAAGCCTTTGGGCGGCTTATTGCGGCCGCGGGTTTCGATCCGGGTGCGGATTTCGCCGCGCCGCGAGATCACCCGCACCTCGGTGCCGCGCCGGAAGCCCTGCTCCTTGGCGTCGTCCGGGTGCATGTAGCAGAGCGCATCCGGGATCGCCTGGTACAGTTCCGGCACCCGCTGGGTCATCGAGCCGGAGTGCCAGTGCTCCAGCACTCGGCCGGTGGCCAGCCACATCGGGTATTCCTCATCCGGGCTTTCCGCCGGCGGCTCGTAGGGCAGCGCAAAGATTACTGCCTTGCCGTCGGGCTTGCCGTAGAATTCGAAATCCGAGCCCGGCTTAACATAGGGGTCGTAGCCTTCTTTGAAGCGCCACTGGGTTTCCTTGCCGTCCACAACCGGCCAGCGCAGGCCGCGCACCTCGTGGTAGGTGTCGAAGGGCGCCAGGTCGTGCGCCTTGCCGCGGCCGAACTCGGCATATTCCTCAAACAGGCCCTTCTGGATGTAGAAGCCGAAGTCCTCGGATTCGTGGTTGCCGTATTCCTTGGCCTTATCGCTCAGCTCGTACTGGTCGACCTTGCCGTTGGCGAACAGCACCTCGAACAGGGTCTTACCCTTGTAGTCCGGATTGGCGTCCAGGATCTCCGCCGGCCAAACCTCGTCAGTGGTGAAGCGCTTGGAGAATTCCGCCAGCTGCCACAGGTCGGATTTGGATTCACCCGGCGCGTTGACCAGCTGATACCAGAACTGGGTGCGGCGCTCGGCGTTGCCGTAGGCACCTTCCTTTTCCACCCACATGGCGGCGGGCAGGATCAGGTCGGCGGCTTCTGCCGTCACCGTCGGGTAGGCGTCCGACACCACGATGAAGTTGTCGGGGTTGCGGTAGCCCGGCAGCCCTTCCTCCATCATGTTGGGGGCGGCCTGCATGTTGTTATTTACCTGCACCCAGTAGCAGTTGATCTTGCCGTCCTTCAGGTCGCGGTTCTGCTTCACCGCGTGGGCGCCGACCCAGCCGGGCACGGTGCCTTCGGGCAGCTTCCAGATCTTTTCGGCATAGGCGCGGTGTTCCGGGTTCTTGACCACCATGTCGGCAGGCAGACGGTGGGCAAAGGTGCCAACTTCGCGGGCGGTGCCGCAGGCCGAGGGCTGGCCGGTCAGCGAGAACGGCGAGTTGCCGGGGGTGGAGATTTTTCCGGTCAGCAGGTGGATGTTGTAGATCATGTTGTTGACCCAGACACCGCGGGTGTGCTGGTTCACGCCCATGGTCCAAAGCGACATCACCTTGGTATCCGGATCGGCGTAAAGCTTGGCGATCTTCTCCAGCGTCTCTGCCGGAACACCGGACATTTCCGCTGCTTTTTCAAGCGTGTATTCGGAAACGAACTCGGCAAATTCCTCAAACGTCATATCCGAGGCGCCGCCGGCCTTGTCCGCGTTCTCGGCCATCTGCTCCAGCGGATGCTCCGGACGCAGGCCATAGCCGATGTCCTGGTTACCGCGCTTGAAGTTGACGTGCTTGGACACGAAATCCTCGTTCACCGCGCCGTTCTGGATGATGTAGTTGGCGATGTAGTTCAGCATCACCAGGTCGGTGTGCGGGGTGAACACCGCCGGGATATCGGCCAGATCGAAGCTGCGGTGGGTGAAGGTCGACAGCACTGCCACCTTGACATGCGGGTGGCTGAAGCG
The DNA here is from genome assembly GCF_020514995.1 of Leisingera sp. McT4-56. Taxonomy (NCBI): domain Bacteria; kingdom Pseudomonadati; phylum Pseudomonadota; class Alphaproteobacteria; order Rhodobacterales; family Roseobacteraceae; genus Leisingera; species Leisingera sp. McT4-56. The sequence goes on from NZ_JAJALF010000020.1 coordinate 18,032, forward strand.
GCGGTCAGTAATGCGGGTCCACAGGATCGGGTGCATCTCTGCCATGTTCGAGCCCCACAGCACGAAGGCGTCGGCGTTCTCGAAGTCGTCATAGCAGCCCATCGGCTCGTCGATGCCAAAGGTGCGCATGAAGCCGCCCACGGCCGAGGCCATGCAGTGGCGCGCGTTGGGGTCGATGTTGTTGGAGCGGAAGCCCGCCTTCATCAGCTTGGAGGCCGCATAGCCTTCCCAGACGGTCCACTGGCCGGAGCCGAACATGCCGATGCCTTCGGGGCCTTTCTCGGCCAGGGTTTTCTTCCACTTCTCGGCCATGATGTCGAAGGCCTCATCCCAGCTGACCGGGGTGAATTCGCCGTTCTTGTCATATTCGCCGTTGGTCTTGCGCAGCAGCGGCGTGGTCAGGCGGTCGGCGCCATACATGATCTTCGACAGGAAGTAGCCCTTGACGCAGTTCAGGCCGCGGTTGACCTCGGCCTGGGTGTCGCCGTGGGTGGCGACCACACGGCCAGCCTTGGTGGCGACCATGATCGAGCAGCCGGTGCCGCAGAATCGGCAGGCCGCCTTGGACCATTTCAGTTCGGTCACATTTGCGTCTGTGACAAGGTTCTGCGCGGCCGCGGGGATCGGCAGGCCGGCGGCAAGGGCCGCGGCTGCAGCTGCCTGCGCCTTGATGGCGTCACGGCGGGTAAGTCCGGTCATTGGGGGACTCCTTCTTCAATGGCGAGGTCCTGCGCATCGCAGGTTTGATGGAAGACAAGCGCCGCGCTGGCGACACCGTCGAGAAGCTGAATTTTGGCGAGCGCGTCACCGATGGCCCGGTCGCTGTCCGCTTCGAACAGCACGACGATCTTGCCCGAGGGGTCGGTTTGCGAAATCTCGGCGCGCGGCATGGATTTGATTTCGGCCAGAACGGCCTCCATCTGCGCCGGGTTGCTGCGCACCAGCAGGCTGGAGATATGGATTTCTTCTGTCACGCAGGCATCCTTTTCTGGCGGGGGTCGCTGATCGCGATGGCGTTGCTGGGGCAGGTGGACAGGCAAGCGCCGCAGCCGGTGCAGGCGTCAGCGTCCACCTGGATGGCGCCGACCGGGCGGACCGACAGGTCCATCCGCAGGGCGCGCGGGTCGCAGATGTCCGTGCACAGCTGGCAGGCGATGCCAGCCGCATTCAGGCAGCTGCCGGTGATCTCCACCGTCACCGGCCAGGGCGCGGGCAGTTCCAGATCGAACACCGGCTCCGGGCAGGCTTCGGCGCAGGCGGCGCAGAAGGTGCATTCGCCGCCCCGGAAACTGATCCGCGGGCGGTTGCGGCTGTCGAATTCGATGATGTTTTCCGGGCAGGCCTCCACGCAGGCATTGCAGCTGGTGCAATGGGCCTGCACCCGGGCCTCATCCGTCCAGGGCGGGCGGAATTCCGGATCCGGGCGGGACACCCTTCCGGTCAGGAAGGCGCGCCGCGAAGGGGCTGTGCTGGCATGTGCTGGCATCGGACTGGGCTCTTATCCGGTGGGTGGCCCCAGGAAGATCTGCGAGATCCAGATCATCAGACCGTACCCGCCGACGATTCCCACTGCCAGAACCGGCGCCAGGATCACAGCGAGGAACAGAAAGGTATTCCGCTCTTCGGCTTTGGTTGGCTGTTCGGACATAAGCGTCCTCCTTAGCTAATTTATTCTACACTAAATCCACGCGGAACGCCCGCGAAAGGCTGGTGCAGGCAGAACCACCTTAACTCAACAAAGCCGAATCATAATCAAAAGGCATTTTTGATTCATATTTACGACCTACCGGGTTCGGTCCTGCCAGCGCCACCATGTAAAAGCACGGCTCCCCGGACCTTGATCTGAATCATTTCGCAGGTGTTTGATTTGAAAAACTAAATATTCAAAAAATCGAAATTGTATTTTCACCGCACCACAGCCGCGCCAGTGCGGCCCGCAGAACAGTTAACTGCCTGAGCCGGGCCGGGCGGCCGAGAGACACATGATCGAACGCAGCAGGCCGAAAAAGCCGGCGCGCGCCCTGTGCAGGAGCACGCGCCGTTTCAGAAATCAAAATTTTTCAGATGGTTAGAAGTTTTCAGAAGTCCAGGTTTTCGACGCTGAGAGCGTTCTTCTGGATGAACTCGCGGCGCGGCTCCACCACGTCGCCCATCAGTTTGGTGAACAGATCATCCGCCTCTACCATATCGTCGATGCGCACCTGCAAGAGGGTGCGGGCATCCGGGTCGAGTGTGGTCTCCCACAGCTGATCGGGGTTCATTTCGCCGAGACCCTTATAGCGCTGCAGGGTGAGACCCTTTTCGCCTTCTTCCAGAATCGCTTTCAACAGGCCAAGCGGGCCGTGGATCATCTGGCTGCGGTCGCGGCGGACCAACTGCGCGGTGGTGCCATAGACTTCCTGCAGGCTCTGGGTGAAGCTGCCGGTCTTGCGGGCTTCGCCGGAGCGCAGCATCGGGCCGTCCAGGGTGCGGACTTCCTCGACGCCGCGCAGGATGCGGGCCAGGCGGATGCCGTGGTCCTGGGTGATCCGGCCCTGCCAGCCGCGCTCATACTCCAGCGCGATGGCGTCCAGGCGGGCGGCAACCTTGTCGGCCACGCCCTGCAGGTCGGAATCCACGGCGCCGGGCACAAAGGCGCCGGCCACTGCGGCCTGCTCCAGGATGTGGCGCGGGTAATGGGTCGGGAAGGCATCCAGCACACGCTTGAGCTGGCGCGCCTCTTCCACCACGCGGGTGAGGTCGGCGCCGGCCATTTCGGAGCCGTCGCCCAGTTTCAGAACCGCACCGTCGACGCCCTGGTTGATCAGGTAATCATCCAACGCCGCCTGATCCTTGAGATAGACCTCGGATTTGCCGCGCGCGACCTTATAGAGCGGCGGCTGCGCGATATAGAGGTAACCGCCCTCGATCAGCTCCGGCATTTGCCGGTAGAAGAAGGTGAGCAGCAGGGTGCGGATGTGGGCGCCGTCGACGTCGGCGTCGGTCATGATGACGATCTTGTGGTAGCGCAGCTTTTCGATGTTGAACTCATCGCGGCCGATGCCGGTGCCCAGCGCCATCACCAGGTTGCCGATCTCCTGGCTCGACAGCATCCGGTCAAAGCGCGCGCGCTCCACGTTCAGGATCTTGCCGCGCAGGGGCAGGATTGCCTGGGTCATACGGTCCCGCCCGGTTTGGGCGGAGCCGCCGGCCGAGTCACCCTCGACCAGGAACACTTCGGTCTTGGAGGGGTCTTTCTCAGAGCAATCCTTGAGCTTGCCCGCCAGGTAGTTCACGTCCATCGCGGTCTTGCGGCGGGTCAGTTCGCGCGCCTTGCGGGCAGCCTCGCGGGCCAGAGCAGCCTCGACAATTTTGCCGACGATCTGCTTGGCTTCGTTCGGGTTTTCCTCGAACCATTCGGCCAGTTTTTCGCCCATCAGGCTTTCGACCACCGGGCGCACCTCGGAGGAGACCAGCTTGTCCTTGGTCTGGCTGGAGAATTTCGGGTCCGGCACTTTGACCGACAGAACACAGGTCAGCCCCTCGCGGGCGTCGTCACCGGTGAAGGAGACCTTCTCCTTCTTGGCGATCCCCGACGTCTGTGCGTAGTTGTTGATGGTCCGGGTCAGCGCGCCGCGGAAGCCCGCTACATGGGTGCCGCCGTCGCGCTGGGGGATGTTGTTGGTGAAAGGCAGCACGGTCTCGTGGTAGCTGTCATTCCACCACATGGCGATTTCTACACCGATGTCGTCCTTTTCCCCCACGATATAGACCGGAGCCTCCATCACCGGAGTCTTATGCCGGTCGAGGTATTTGACGAACTCCTTGACGCCGCCCTCGTAGAACAGCTCTGCCGAGAGTTTCTCTGCCGGTCGCTCATCTTCCAGAATGATCCGCACGCCGGAATTCAGGAAGGCAAGCTCGCGCAGGCGTTTTTCCAGCGTCTCGAAAGAATACTCCAGGTTCGAGAATGTATCGGTCGACGCCATGAAGCGGACTTCGGTGCCGGTCTGGTCACCGCAATCGCCCACCACTTCCAGATGCTTGACCGTGTCGCCGCGTTCAAACCGGGCGACGTGCTCCTTGCCGTTGCGCCAGATGCGCAGTTCCAGCCAGTCGGACAGCGCGTTCACCACCGACACGCCCACGCCGTGCAGACCGCCCGACACCTTGTAGGAGTTCGAGTCAAACTTACCGCCGGCGTGCAACTGGGTCATGATGACCTCGGCTGCCGACACGCCTTCCTCGGCGTGGATATCCACCGGGATGCCGCGGCCGTTGTCACTGACGGAGACGCTGGAATCGGCGTGGATCTTGACCGTCACGTGGTCGGCGTGGCCCGCCAGCGCCTCGTCGATGCCGTTGTCCACGACCTCGTACACCATGTGGTGCAGGCCCGAGCCGTCATCCGTGTCCCCGATATACATGCCGGGGCGTTTTCGGACCGCCTCCAACCCTTTGAGAACCTTGATGGAATCCGCGCCATATTCTGCGGGGGCCTGCTCGTTTCCGGACATTCACATCTTCCTGTCTTTGCTTCGGGATTTTATACGAAACCTGACCGGGATTGTCACGCGCAAGCCCCCTTTTTTCATGGGCCTATCAGACGATTATGCACCCAGCGCTCCAAGTTCCGCAGCCGTGCGGAGCCAGGCTTCACGCTCCTCGCTGCTTGACCCCTGCAAAGCGCCGAAATGGCAGGTCTCAACTGGGTCAACTCCCACAAAATTCAGGATCTGGCGTTCCATCTGAACATGTGCAGCATTGTCGTAGAACTGCACCATCAAATCGGGCGGCGTGTCTGACGCAATCAGGACCCGCCCTGACTTTCCTGTCAGAAGCGGCTTGGGCAGGCCATCTGTGACAATGCGGGGATCAAAGGTGCGGCCGGGCAGCAGGATCCGGTCGAACAGCCCCTTCAATTTACCCGGCAGGCCACCCCACCACAGGGGAAAGGCAACAACCACATGGTCGGCCCATTCGAAATCCGAAAGCACCGCTTCAATTTGGGGTTCCAGCTTCTTTGCGCCGGAAAACCCGGCCTGTCCGAAATCTGCATCGAACTCCAGCTGCGACAGCTTGTGCTGACGCACATCATGACCGGCGCTGTCAGCGGCAGACGCATAGCTACCGCAAAGCGCCCCGGTAAAAGTATTGGCAGCCGGATGGCCGTTCAGAATCAGGATTTTCCGGGCAGACATTTCACTCTCCATTAGCTAAGTTGACCGTGGTCACTTTATTGAATCAGAAAATGACCGCGGTCAATTACAAAAGTGACCGTGGTCAATAAAAGAGATCTTGAGGCTGAGACATGACACGTGCACCGCAGAAACGGCGGCTGGAAACCAGGGCAAGACTGCTGGAGGTGGCAGCGGCCATCATACAGGAGCAGGGCTACAGCGGATTGCGGGTGGAGGATGTGGTCGCCCGCGCCGGTGTGGCCAAGGGCACCCTGTTTTCGCACTTCAAGGACAAGGACGGGCTGCTGGCCGTGCTGATCGGGGATGAGGTCATGCGCCTTCTGGACGGTATGGAGGCAGGTGGCGCCCCCCAGGATGCGGCAGAACTGACCGCCCGGCTGGCGCCGCATCTGGACTACGTCGGCCAGGACCGGGTGATCTTCGATCTGCTGCTGCGCTACTCCGGCACCACGGCGGCAGAACCGGACGAAGTGGTCACCGCAGGCTTCCTCCGCCAGGTTGCCCTGCTGACCCGCTGGCTGCAGCTTCTGCAGGCAGCAGGCCGGATCCGCCGCGATCAGCCGCCGGAACTGCTGGCCGAAGGCATTCAAGCTTTCCTGAACCACGTCCTGGGCGTGTGGTTCTGCATGGAACACGATGATGAAACGCCGCCCGCCAAGGCGCTGGCGCCATACCTTCAGGCCTGGCTGCAGCCCGCCCCCTAGGTGAACGGGATCACCAGCCCGACGCAGATAAGAAGCCCGCCGGAGACCAGGTTGATCCGCCGCCGGATCCGGGTGGATGTCACCGCGCGGCGCACGCGGTGCACCATCCCCGCCAGCGCCAGGTTGCCCAGAAGCGGCACCAGGAAGGACAGGGTGACGATCGCCGCCACGTCGCTCCAGGAGATGCCCGACAGGTCAAAGAACCCGGGCAGCACGCCCATGTAGAACAGGATCGCCTTGGGGTTTCCGAGGATCACCGCGATGCCAGCCATGAAGCCGGCCCAGATGCCGGGACGGGTCAGGGCGCGGTTTTCCTCCACCGCGTCGCCGGCATGGCGGATCAGCAGGTATCCCATCCCCAGGAACATCGCGCAGGCAACCCAGCGCAGCACGGTCATGATGCCCTCGAATTCCGAGACCACCCAGGACATGCCTGCCACCGCGATCAGTGGCCAGAAGATGTCACCGCAGGCGACGCCAACCGCCAGCGGCCAAGCCGCCGGGAACCCGCCGGAAACCGAGCGCGCCATCAGCGCCAGCCAGACCGGGCCGGGAGTAAGGAACAGGATCAGCAAGGCGCCGGCGTAGAGCGCCAGATCCCAAGGCGTCACGGTCATTTCCGGGAAACCTCCGACACACCTTCGGCTTCCGACACTTCCAGCACTTGCGCCCGGCCGCCCAGCTCCGCAAACAGCTCAGGGCCGGTGCCCGTCATCCAGGCTTGGGTTCCCAAGGCGCAAATCTCGTCATACAGCGCGGCGCGGCGTGCGGCATCCAGATGCGCTGCCACCTCATCCAGCAGCAGGATCGGCGGCGCGCCCTCGCGCTCGGCCAATGCCCGCGCATTGGCCAGGATCAGCGACACCAGCAGCGCCTTCTGCTCGCCGGTGGAGCAATCCCTGGCCGGGATGCCCTTGGCCCGGTAGGTGCCAATCAAATCCGTGCGGTGCGGCCCCACCAGGGTGCGGCCCGCCGCCAGATCTCGGAACCGGCTTTCTTCCAGCGCCTCTTTGAAATCAGCCTCCGAGGACGGCATGCTGCCCTCCGACTGCATCAATTCCAGTTCGGCAGCGGGAAAGGCTGTTTCCGCCTCCGCTTGTGCCTGCTGCAGAAGCTCCACCGCCTGCACCCGCGCGGCATGAATCCGGTGCCCGGCGGAGGCCATCCGGTCTTCCAGCACCTTGTACCAGGCAGCGTCGCGGATCTGTTCCTTCAGCAGCCGGTTACGCTCGCGCATCGCCTTTTCATAAGCCAGCGAGGCCTCGGCATGACCAGGCTCGAAACTGAGCGCGATCCGGTCCAGAAACCGCCGCCGCCCCTCGGCGGCTTCGATCCACAGCCGATCCATCGCCGGGATCAGCCAGACAACGCGCGCCACCTGCCCCAGCGCCAGCTGGCTCGCGGATTTGTTGTCGATCTTCACCTGACGCGCATTGCCGCCTTCGGACCAGGTTTCCACCTCATAGGTCTGCGAAGGCGTCCGCAGCTCGCCCTTCAGCTTCCAGCCCAGCATCTCCGGCTGGCGCGCCATCTCCGCTGCGCTGGCCCGGCGCAGGCCGCGGCCTGGGGAGAACAGCGACACCGCTTCCAGAATGTTGGTCTTGCCCGCGCCGTTGTTGCCGTAAATGGCCACCGGACGCCCGTCCAAATGCAATTCCGCCCGCAAATGCGAGCGGAAATGGGACAGGGTCAAGGCGGTCAGGGCCAGCACGCGGCGCGCTCCCTTTTCATCTTTCTAAAAATACTCGCGTCCCGCTGCCCGGCAGGCGGCCTTGCCGCCGAAAGGGGAGGCAGCGCCGTCAGGCGCGTCAGACCCGCATCGGCATCACGACGTAAACGGCGCTTTCGTCGTTGCCTTCACGCATCAGGGTCGGATCGCCGGAGGAGTTGAACATGAACACGGCGTTCTCGCGGTCCACCTGATTGGCGATTTCCAGCAGGTACTTTGCGTTAAAGCCGATTTCCAGCCGCTCGTCATTGTAGGCGACGGCCAGCTCTTCCTCGGCGGCGCCGCTGTCGGGTGCGTTCACCGACAGGATCAGGCGGTCCTCTTCCAGCTGCAGCTTCACCGCGCGGGAGCGTTCGGAGGAAACGGTGGCAACCCGGTCAACGGCCTGTGCGAACTCGGCAGCGTCCACTTCCAGACGGCGGGTGTTGCCGGCCGGGATCACGCGGGTGTAGTCGGGGAAGGTGCCGTCAATTACCTTCGACGTCAGGGTGATGTTCGGGGTGGCAAAGCGCACCTTGGTTTCCGAGACCGAGACCGCAATGTCCATGTCGTCATCATCCAGAAGCTTGCGCAGCTCGCCCACAGTCTTGCGCGGCACGATCACGCCGGGCATGTCCTCGGCACCCAGCGGCAGCTCGGCATCGATACGGGCCAAGCGGTGGCCGTCGGTGGCCACAGCGCGCAGCGCCTTGCCGCCTTCGGCACCGGCGGAGACGTGCAGGTAGACACCGTTCAGGTAATAGCGGGTCTCCTCGGTGGAGATCGCGAATTTCGACTTGTCGAACAGGCGGCGCAGCACGGCCGCCTTGGCGGCGAAGTTCGAGTGATATTCCGATGACGCCATCACCGGGAAATCCTCGCGCGGCAGGGTCGCCAGCGAGAAGTTGGAGCGCCCGGCCTCGACCGCCAGGCGGCCGGTTGCGGCGTCGGCGGTCAGGGTGACCAGCGCGCCGTCGGGCAGCTTGCGGACAATCTCGTGCAGGGTGGTGGCGGCCACGGTGGTGGCGCCGGCGCGCTCCACCTGCGCGGGGGCCTTGTCGACCACCTCGATATCCAGGTCGGTGGCGCGGAACTGGACGCTGTCGCCCTCGGCTTCGATCAGCACATTCGCCAGAATCGGAATGGTGTTGCGGCGCTCGACCACAGACTGCGCCTGGGCCACGGCCTTGAGAAGCGTGCCGCGTTCGATGCTGATCTTCATGTCCCAAATCCTCTTCGTCAGGCCCGTGTCAGTGGCCGGGACAAGCAACCTACCTGTTTACCCCTGCCGCACAAGGCTTTTTATGGATTTCTCCAAGGGATTTCCGGCGGGGTCAAGAGGGGCTGCGCGGCTGGGCCGCGAAACCGGGGCAAACGTTGCAGCAGAACCCGGCGCTGCCCCCGCAGAGACAAGTATGAAAAACGCCCCGGCGCTTTGTCCGGGGCGTGATACGGGCAGGTGATTGCACTGGAGAGGTGCTTAGGCCTTCACCCGCTCCGATTTCGGATCGTACATCGGCTTCAGCGAGGCCTCGGCCTTCACCTTCACGCCGCAGACGTCGATCTCGTAGGTGGAGCCCAGCACATCCGCTGCGCTTTCGCCCTCGCAGGGTACGTAGCCCATGCCGATGGCGGCACCCAAGGTGTGGCCGTAGTTGCCGGAGCTGAGATAGCCCACATATTTGCCGTCGCGGATGATCGGCTCGTTGTGGAACAGCAGCGGCTCGGGATCGGTCAGCTTGAACTGAACCATGCGGTTCTTGGGGCCGGTTTCCTTACGCTCCAGCACCGCGGCCTTGCCGATGAAGTCGTCCTTGCCGGCGGCGACCGCAAAGCCGAGGCCCGCGTCGATCACATTGTCCTCGCAGGTGATGTCGTGGCCGAAGTGGCGGAAGCCCTTCTCGATCCGGCAGCTGTCCATCATGTGCATGCCGCAGAGCTTGAGCCCCATATCCTGGCCCGCCTCCCAGAGGGTTTCGAAGGCATGGCCGGACATCTCTGCCGGGATATAGATTTCCCAGCCAAGCTCACCCACATAGGTCACCCGGTGCACACGGGCGAGGCCCATGCCCAGTTCGATCTCTTGCGCGGTGCCGAAGGGGTTCACCTCGTTGGAGAAATCATTGGGCGACACTTTCTGCAGCAGTTCGCGGGAGTTCGGACCCATCACTGCCAGCACGCCCTCGCCTGCGGTCACATCGGTGAGCACGACGTTGAAACCGCCCTTGTTGCGCATCATCCAGGTCTGGTCGGCGAGGCGGGTCACCGCCGGTGTCACCACCAGATAGACGGTCTCGCTCAGGCGGGTGACGGTCACATCCGCCTCGATCCCGCCGCGGGAGTTCAGGAACTGGGTGTAGACGATCTTGCCCGCGGGAACCGAGACATTGGCGCCGCAGATGTAGTTCAGGAACTTTTCCGCATCCGGGCCTTCGACGCGGATCTTGCCGAAGGAGGACATGTCGTACATGCCGACGTTTTCCCGCACAGTGCGATGTTCAGCGGCGGAGTTTTCGAACCAGTTCTGGCGCTTCCAGCTGTACTGGTACTCGCGCTCCTGGCCTTCGTTTGCAAACCAGTTGGCGCGCTCCCAGCCGCCGATTTCGCCAAAAACGGCGCCCTGTTCCTTGAGGTGGTAGTGGAACGGGGTGCGGCGCACGCCGCGGGCCGTGGCCTTCTGGCGGTAGGGGAAATGATCCGCATAAAGCAGGCCCAGGGTCTCTTTCGAACGCTCGAACAGGTAGTGCTTGTTGCCCTGGAACGGGTGCATGCGGGAGATGTCCACATCGCCGAGGTCAAACGGCTTCTGGCCGTCTTCCATCCACTGCGCCAGCGCCATGCCGGCGCCGCCTGCGGACTGAATGCCGATCGAGTTGAAGCCAGCGGCGACCCAGAAGTTGTCCATCTCCGGCGCCAGGCCGAGGTGGTAGGCGTCGTCCGGGGTAAAGGATTCCGGGCCGTTGAAGAAGGTGTGGATACCGGCCTCGGCCAGCATCGGCATACGGTTGCAGGCGGCCTCCAGGATCGGCTCGAAGTGGTCGAAGTCCTCGGGCAGCTGGTCGAACTCGAAGCTGTCGGGGATGCCCTTCATAGCCCAGGGCTTGGCGTTGGGTTCAAAGGCACCCAAAAGGATCTTGCCGGCGTCTTCCTTGTAATAGGCGCATTCGTCCGGCACCCGCAGCACCGGCATCTGGGTCAGGCCTTCGATGCCTTCGGTCACGATGTAGAAGTGCTCGCAGGCGTGCAGCGGCACGTTGACGCCTGCCATGCGGCCGACCTCATGCCCCCACATGCCGGCACAGTTCACCACCATGTCGGCTTCGATGTGGCCCTGGGACTGGCCATCATCGCTGACCCAGTCAACGCCGGTGACGCGGCGGCCGTTTTTGGAGATGCCGGTGACCTTGATCCGCTCCTTGACCAGCGCGCCGCGCTGGCGGGCGCCTTTGGCCAGGGCCAGCGCGATGTTGGCCGGATCGCCCTGCCCGTCCTTCGGCAGCCATACGCCGGCGGTCACGTCGCCCACATTCAAGTGCTCGTAGCGGGCTTTGACTTCCTCGGGAGAGATTTCCTCAACTTCGACACCAAACGCGCGCGCCATGGCGGCCTGGCGGAAGATCTCTTCCTTGCGCTCTTCGGTCAGGGCCACGGTGATCGAGCCGCAACGCTTGAAGCCGGTGGCGACGCCGGTTTCCTCCTCCAGCGAGCCGTAGAGCTCCTGGCTGTATTTTGCCAGTTTGGTCATGTTGGCAGTGGCACGCAACTGGGCGATCAGGCCCGCGGCGTGCCAGGTGGTGCCGGAGGTCAGCTGCTTGCGCTCCAGCAGAACCACATCCTTCCAGCCGAGCTTGGTCAGGTGGTAGGCCACCGAGCAGCCGATCACACCGCCGCCGATAATCACCGCGCGGGCCTTGTTGGGAAGATCGCTCATATCATCGCTCCTGAATGAGAGTTTGCGCCTGATTATCATGAATAGGCGGCGCAAAATGCATCAAAAACGCCAGACTCCCGAGGCTATTCTCCGACCTTGAGGATTTTTTCCGGGCTGTCCTCGCCCAGTCGGCGGCGCTTGCGCAGAGCAAAGGGCGTGATGCCAAAGAAGCTCTTGTAAAGGCTGGAGAATCCGTTCGGAAAGCCGCAGGCAAGACCGATCTCGCGGACGCTCATGGTGGTATTGAGCAGGAGATTGTTGGCCTTGGAGAGCCGCATTTCCCGGTAAAACCCATTGGGAGTGGTTCCCAGGAAGGTCCGGAACTTGCGCTCCAGAGAGCGGGTGGAAATGCCCAGTTCATCGACGATGTCGCTGATCGGCACCGGCTCCTCGATGTTGTCCTGCATGATGCGGATGCAATGGTCCAGGTCGCTGTCACCGGTGATCGTCGGCTTGGCGCCGGCAAAGGGCTGCAGCGAGGAGAAGTCGCGCACCTGTTCGTGCAGCATGATGTTGCCCACGGTCATCTGTGCCGCCGCAGAGGTGAGCCTGCCGACCAGCGCCAGGATGATGTCGACAGTGGACCCCATGCCGGCGCAGGTCACAACCGGCCCGTCCTCGCTGGCCAGCGCATGGCTGGAATCATTCAATCCCATCCGCTCGCGCAGCAGGGCGGAGTTTTCCCAATGGGTCGTCAGCCGCCCGGCGGCGCCGCCCTGGTCGCGGATATAGCGGGCAGCGGCCTCCGCCAGAAGATAGACCTTGATATCGCGGCAGGTGTAGCTGGAAATCACCCGTCCGAGACTAAGGCCAGGATGATCCGGGTCCGAGTTGCCAAGGAAGAAGGCGAAATCCGCGTCCGGTTTGGCCGCGAAGGGTTCAGTATCCACGCTGAGACCCGCCCGGCAACCCACCCGGCCGCCCTGCAGAGAGCGGACGGTCCATTTGAACGGCGGCTGGGCCAGCACACGGTTGGCGATCCGCAGCACCTCGAGGATTGCGGACATTTCGATCAGCACAAAACCTTCGGTGACGATGATGTCGATGTGCCAGACCCGGGCCGGGTCTGCCGCTTTCAGTTTTTCCGGAGCTGCCATGCTGATCCCCTCCCCTGGTCAGACGATCCGATGCCCGGCCGCGCGCAAGCAGCGGGCCAGTTCGGCAATATGGTCCGGGCCGACTTCGCAGCAGCCGCCGACGATGGTAGCGCCTTGGGCAACCCAGCCCATGGCAAATTCCGCGTAGGCCCTGGGCCTCAGATCCTGGCGCTGCTCCAGCGCGTCCACGGTCGGGGCATCCTGCAGGAAGCCCTCGGATATCCGGGTGAAGCCGTTGGCATAAGCGCCGAAGGGCTTGCCGAAGCTCTTCACGATTTCCAGGCCTGCGCCGACGACCTCGGGGCGCGAACAGTTGAGCAGAACCGCCTCCGGCTGGAATTCCTCAACCACCGCCGCGAGGTCTGCCAGCGGCTCGCCAGAGCGCAGCAGCGTTCCGTCCTCATCAGAAACTGAAGCTGCCAGCCACACCGGTTTGACCGTGCCGGCGCAGCCGAGCAAGGCGCCCCTGGCTTGTTCGACCGAGGACACGGTTTCGATCAGGAACAGATCCGCCTGCGGCTCCAGCAGCTGGACAAGCTCCGCATAGACAGGTGCGGCCTCCTGGTGCGGCGGGCAGATGTCCGGGCGGTAAGATGCAATCAGCGGCCCAAGCGCAGCAGCAACGCGGCCCGATCCGTGGGCGTCCCGTGCAGCGGTTGCCTGTGCAGCGGCCTTGGCCAGCAATTCTTCGAAATGCTCCTCGATCCCGGCGCGGGCCAAACGGTCGCGCAGCACCGCATAGGTGTTCATGGTGGCAATTGTGGCCCCGGCAGCAAAGTAGTCGGCATGAATGCCGCCAACCACACTCGGCTTTTCGATCATCACGGAGGTTGACCACAGAGGCGTTGCCCGGTCGCCGGACCGTTTGACGACCTCCTGCCCGATCGAGCCGTCAAGGAGGATGATTTCTGTCATGGGGCCTCCTGCGGGGGAATCAGGACCAGTTTGCCCGGAAACGCCTTGCTCATGAAATCGGCTTGCGCCCGGGCGATGCCCTGCAGGGGGTAGGTTGCCGAGACCAAGGGGCGGATTGCGCCGGAATTTATCAGCTCCACCAGTTCGGCAAAGACCGCACGCGGGGAGAAGGTGCAGCCGTGGATGGTGATGTCGCGCAGGTAAATCTCGCGCAGGTCCGCTGTGACGATCGGGCCGGCAATGGCGCCGGAGACCGCGTAGTGCCCGCCGGGCCGCAGCGCCTGTATCAGCGCGGGCCAGGCCGGGCCGCCGACCACGTCGATGACGGCATCGAAACTGCCCGGTTCTGGGGATTCCCCGCGGCCGATGATGCTGCCCGCCCCCATCGCGGTCACCGCCTCCGCCTTGGCGGGCGATGTCTGGCCGGTCACTTGCGCACCAAGATGGGCCGCCAGCTGCACCGCACCCAGCCCGACCCCGCCGGAAGCGCCAGTCACCAGCACCCGCTGGCCGCCAGAGACACCGGCCCGGTGCAGCAGGTTCCAGGCGGTTCCATAGGCACAGGGCATGGCCGCAATCTCGGTATCTGACAGGGGAGAGGCGCTGACGTCGAACAGCTCTGCCGCGTCAGTCAGGCAGTATTGCGCGAAAGCACCGTCAAGCTCTGACCCCAGGGCGACAAAGGCCACTGGGTTGTCCGGCTGCGGCCGGGGAATATTGATCTGGCTGGTGACCCGCTGCCCCACGCGGATGCCACCGGCACCAGGGCCGGTCTGAACCACCACGCCGCACAGGTCGCCGCCTTGGATGCGGGGGAAGCTCAGGGCGCCGCCCCAGCCGCCGGCCTCGACCTCTGCGTCATCGCCGACCGCATCGGTGGCCCCCGTCACATCTGACGAATACCAGCCGATCCGGGTGTTGATGTCGGTGTTGTTGACGCCGGCCGCCAGAACCTTGACCAGCACCTGCCCCGGCCCAGGGACCGGAACAGGAATATCTTCACGCCATTCGAGCGCATCCGGCCCGCCATGCCGGGTCAAACAGACGCCTTTCATCATCTGGGCCATCGCTGAAGCCTCCTGAATTAAGCGTGACGGGCCGACCGTAGCACATCAGGCGCGCAGGCGCTCGTTGGCCGGATCCCACAGCGGTTCGTCTTTCTGAACCACCGCGCGGCACTTCTCGCCGTAAATTTCCACCTCAAGCTCGGTGCCCGGAACGGCCAGCTCAGGGCGCACCATGCCCAGCGCGATGGAGGCGTTCACGCGGTAGCCCCAATCGCCGGAGGTGGTTTCGCCCACGATCTCGCCATCTTTCCAGATGCAGGACATGTAAGGCGCGTCTGCCTCGCCAGCTTCGACAATCAGGGTCACAAAGGACTTCTTCGCGCCCTGCTGCTTTTCGTTCTGGATCGCGGCCTTGCCCGGGAAATCCTGCGGCTTATCCAGTTTGACGAACCGCTCCAGCCCGCCTTCCAGCAGCGAGTAGTCGGTGCTGAGGTCGCCCTTCCAGGTGCGGTAGCCCTTCTCGATGCGCAGGGAATTCAGTGCATACATGCCGAACGGCTTGGCACCGCCTGTGAGCAAGGCATCATAAATTGCCGGCTGGTGCTCGTTGGCACAGTGCACCTCCCAGCCCAGCTCGCCGGCAAAGGACACCCGCGCCAGGAAGGCGGGTTTGCCCGCGACGGTGGCTTCCTGGTGGGTCAGCCAGCCAAGCGACAGGTCGGCGTCGGAAATACCTGCAAACAGCTCACGCGATTTCGGACCGGTGACGATCATGGTCGCGAACTCGGTGGTGCGGTCGGTCAGGGTCAGGCCTGCGGGCAGCGCCTTCTTCAGGATCTCGAAGTCGTGCCACTGGGCCGAGCCTGCGGTGATCATGGTGAAGTGGTCTTCGCCATGACGGACACAGGACATCTCGGTCAGGATACGGCCCCGGTCGTCCGAGAAGTAAACGAGGTTCATCCGGCCCACTTTTGGCAGGCCGCCGGTCACCAGGCCGCGCAGGAATTCCGCGGAGCCTTCGCCTTCGAGGTTGAAGCGGGAGAAGCCCGGCAGGTCCAGCACGCCGACGCCGTCGCGGACCGCTTCGCATTCTTCCTGGATGCGCTGCTGCCACGGGCCGGAGCGGCCCCAGGTGTGGGTGGCTTCCTCGGAGGTGTCGTCACCCGGCTGTGCGAACCAGTTGGCGCGTTCCCAGCCGTTATAGGCGCCCATCACGCCGCCCAGTTCTTTGATTTTAGCATGGACCTGGCTGACCTTCTTGTCGCGCGCGGCCGGCCACTCGTGGTGCGGGAAATGCATGGAGTATTCGTTGCCGTAAACTTCCATGCCTTTCTGGTTGCAGTAGTCCTGGTCGGTGTAGTCGGTGTAGCGGCGCGGATCGACGGCCCACATATCCCACTCGGTGTGGCCATCGACGATCCATTCGGCCAGCACCTTGCCTGCACCGCCGCCCTGGGCAATGCCGAAGGTGAAGCTGTGGGCCTCAAACGCGTTTTTCACACCCGGCATCGGGCCGATCATCGGCAGGCCATCGGGGGCGTAGGGGATCGGGCCGTTGATCACGCTGGAGACACCGGAGGACGCCATCAGCGGCACCCGTTCCATCGCATCGGTCACGATATCCTCGATCCGGTCCAGATCTTCCTGCCACAGCTGGAACGAGAAGTCCTCGGGCATCGGATCGTCTTCGGTCAGCCAGTGGCCTTTGCAGTTCGGCTCATAAGGGCCGAGATTGTAGCCGTGCTTTTCCTGACGCAGGTAGTAAGACACATCCACGTCGCGGATCAGGGGCAGCTTGCCACCGTGTTCCTTCGACCAGGCTTCGACCTCGGGGATCTGTTCGGTCAGCAGATACTGGTGCTCCATCACCATGGCAGGCACGGTACGGCCGCCGTAGGGCTTGAACATCTCGCCCACGCGCTGCGCGTAGTAACCGGCGGCATTCACCACATAGTCACAGTCGATGCCGCCCTTCTCGGTGTGCACGGTCCAGGTGCCGTCTTCGTGCTGGGTCACACCGGTCGCCGGAGTGAAACGCAGAATCTTTGCGCCCATGTCGCGCGCACCCTTGGCCAGGGCCTGGGTCAGCTGTGCCGGGTCGATGTCGCCATCGGTCGGGTCATAGAGAACCCCTGCCAGGTCATGGGTCTCTAGAAACGGATAGTGCTCCTTGGTTTCTTCCGGGGTCCACATCTCCATCGGGATACCCTGATAGCGGCCCATGGACATGGCGCGTTCGAATTCCTGCATCCGCTCTTTGGTGTGTGCAAGGCGGATCGAGCCCGAAACATGGTAGTTCATCGGGTAGTCGACCTCTTCGGCCAAGCCTGAATAAAGCTCGGTCGAGTAGCGCTGCATGTTCATGATCGCCCAGGACGTCGAGAAAGTCGGCACATTGCCGGCCGCGTGCCAGGTCGAGCCAGCAGTCAGCTCGTTCTTCTCCAGAAGCACACAATCGGTCCAGCCTTTCTTGGCCAGATGATAAAGCGATGAGCAGCCGACGACGCCGCCGCCGATGATGACCACACGGGCCTTGGATGGAAAATCAGACATGTTCGCTCCCTAGTCTCAGTCTTCTTGCGGCACGCCGTCCGCAATCCGGTAGTAGTCGCCCTTGGAGGCGGTAAAGATGTGCTTTTCGACGCTGAGACCGGTGTTCCCGTCGACAGCGCCCAAAGCGAAACTGGTGGTGTCTTCCCCCGTCCCCTTCCAGAACAGGAAGGAGCCGCAGCGCGGGCAGCTGCCGCGCTTGGCCTGCGGCGTTGCCTCGAACCAGCTCACCGGACCGGTGATGGCAAGCTCCTCGTCGCGCACCTGCGCAGAGGCCCAGATGCCGCCCGACTGCTTGCGGCACTGGCTGCAATGGCACATCGAGGCATTCTGCGGTTTGGCCGCGGTTTCAAAACGGATATCGCCGCAGAGACAGGATCCCTTGATCATCGTCTTCCTCCTAGTAGACCGGCGGCGCGATCACCCAGACGGCCACCGCGGGCTCGTCGTACGGGTTCGACCATTGATACGGCTCATGCTTGATCCGGAAGCTGTCGCCAGGACCGGCAGTAAAGCTGCGGCCACCGATCAGCAGGTCCAGCCTGCCCGAGATCATGTAGCCGACCTCCTGTGTCGGCCGGTTGGCCGGCGTCTGCATCCGCGATTTGGGCTGAAAGGTGGAATGCACCATCTCGAAATCGTCGGTCAGGTCCGGCGACAGCAGTTCTTCGATCAGCCCTTCCTCGCCGGAGCCCATCGGCCGACGGGAGCCGGCACGCACAATATACCCATGTTCATCTGCCGGGGCGCCGGAGTGGGCAAACAGCATCGACATCGGCACGCCCAGCGCCTCGGCAATCTGCCGCAGGTCGGAGATCGAGGGCTCGGACATGTCGCGCTCTACCTGGCTCAGCCAGCCGACCGAGCGGTTCAGCATCGCGGCAATATCCGACAGGGTCAGCCCGCGCGCCTTGCGCAAGGCCCGGATATCCGCCCCCAGTGTCGCCGTTGCCACCGTCTGATCGTTCACCGGCCCTCTCCCCGCTTCGTGAAAAAATCCTCTCGTTTTTCACGATGGACCGAGTTCGTGAAATTTCCAAGCATTTTTTCACGAACCGGAAGGATGCCATGAAAAAACCCAGCGCCTTCAGGCGCCGGGCGGCTTTTTTTCTGGTCTACAGCCCCTTGGGATAAGGCCGCGAGGCCGGAGGCAAAGCCTTAGACATGCGAATCAGCCGCGGCTGAACACCTGCCGCAGGATTGCCTCAAGCTGGTCAGCGTCTTCCTGGGTGAAGGCATCGGGCTGGTCGCTGTCGATGTCAAACACCCCGATCAGCCCCCCGGCGCCGTTCCAAACCGGCAGCACCAGTTCCGAGCGGGTGGAGGAGGCACAGGCGATATGGCCCGGGAAGGCATCGACATCCGGCACCAGCTGCGCCTGGCCGGTACGCGCGGCGGCGCCGCAAACGCCGCGGGAGAAAGGGATCTGCAGGCAGCCATGGCCGCCCTGATAGGGCCCGATCTTCAGAAGCTCTGGCGCAACCGCGCGGTAGAAGCCGGTCCAGTTGAAGCGGCCGTCCGCGTGGTGAACCTCGCAGGCCACGGTGGCCATCAGCGCCACCTCATCTGTTTCGCCTTCGGTCAGCGCCGCGATGGTCTTGGCCAGGGTTTCGTAATCAACCTGCATGTGCAGCTCTCCTGAAACGTATTGAGGGGGCTGTCTGCCCCCTCTTGACCTCACGGTCAATTCACCCCCGAGAGTATTTCTCAAAGGTGAAGATCACACCCGCTCGATCGCAATGGCCGTGCCTTCACCGCCGCCGATGCAAATCGCGGCAACGCCGCGTTTCAGGCCGCGCTTTTCCAGCGCGTTCAGCAGGGTGACCATGATCCGCGCGCCGGAAGCGCCGATCGGGTGGCCCAGCGCGCAGGCGCCGCCGTTCACGTTCACCTTGTCGCGCGAGATGCCCATTTCATGCATGAAGGCCATCGGCACCACGGCAAAGGCCTCGTTCACTTCCCACAGATCGACGTCCTCGACGGTCCAGCCGATGGACTTTAGCAGCTTCTGGGCGGCCGGCACCGGTGCGGTGGTGAACCAGCCCGGCGCCTGGGCATGGCTGGCGTGGCCGAGAACGCGGGCGCGGACCTTCAGGCCCTGCGCCTCGGCCGCCTCGGCAGAGGCCAGGAGCAGCGCCGCGGCACCGTCGGAAATGGAAGACGCATTGGCTGCGGTCACAGTGCCATCCTTGCGGAAAGCCGGTTTCAGCGTCGGGATCTTTTCCGGGCGCGCCGATTTCGGCTGCTCATCCGCATCCGTCACCACTTCGCCCTTGCGAGTCTTCACGGTCACTGGCGCGATTTCACCGTCAAAGGCGCCGCTTTCCTGCGCTTCCAGCGCGTTGGACAGGGACTTCAGCGCGTATTCGTCCTGGGCTTCGCGGGTGAACTGGTACTTTTCGGCGCAGTCCTCGGCAAAAGTGCCCATCAGACGGCCCTTGTCATAGGCGTCTTCCAGCCCGTCCAGGAACATGTGGTCGATCACCTGGCCGTGGCCGATACGGGCGCCGCCGCGCATCTTGGGCAGCATGTAGGGCGCGTTGGTCATGCTTTCCATGCCGCCGGCAATCATCGTGTCCGCGTGGCCCAGGGCAATCTGGTCGAAGGCGATCATTGCCGCCTTCATGCCGGAGCCGCACATCTTGTTGAGCGTGGTGGCCGGCACCTCTTCACCCAGGCCGGCAGCGAACCCAGCCTGGCGTGCGGGGGCCTGGCCCTGGCCCGCGGGCAGGACGCAGCCCATCAGGACCTCGTCAGCCGTGGCGGATCCGGCCTGCTGCAAAGCTGCCCGGATTGCCGCGCCGCCCAGCTCTGCAGCCGTCACCCCGTCATACATGCCCTGGAATCCGCCCATCGGCGTCCGGGCTGCTCCGGCGATAACAACGTCTTTCATGCAATTTTCCTCCAATCGTCGAAATATTACCTACAGAATAGTAAGGTTTGCGGTCTAGAGTGCTGCGTAATGACGTTACATCCCGGGGGACTAAAATGAGCCTGACGACCACCATGACGGGCGATGCGCAAATCGTCAAAGTCAATGCCGAACGCATTGATGCCGCCATGGCCATCCAATTCAAGGAAGACATGCGCACGGAAACGGAAAGCGGTCCGGAGCGCGTGATTCTGGACCTGTCCGAAGTACAGTTCATTGATTCCAGCGGGCTTGGCGCGATTGTCGCCGCAATGAAGCAGCTGGGCGGGGGCCGCAGGCTGGACCTGGCCGGTTTGACTCCGATGGTGGAAAAGGTGTTCCGGCTGACCCGGATGGACACGGTCTTCAATCTCTACAGTTCCCTGAGTGAAGCAACCGCGCCGGCTGGCGCGAATTCCTGAAGACGACTGCGCTGGCGGCGCAAAGCGAGAATTTGATGGTAAAAACCTTTGCCTGCTCGTTCACGGCCACGAATCTGGATGCCCGTAACGGCATCGCGTCTGTCGTGGAACACTTGCGGTCCCTGGGTCTCCAGGCGGCCCGCGTGGACGAGGTGCAAATTGCCCTGACCGAAGCCGTGAACAACGTGGTCGAGCATGCTTACGAGGGCAAGCCCCCGGGAGATGTCCGGATTCGCGCAGAGCTGTCTCCTGAGCGCCTATGGATCAGCATTCAGGACGCAGGCGCCCCGTTTCCGAACGGCGAACTGCCGGAAGGCAAGCCTGCCGATGTCACTGTTCCCGCCGACAGCCTGCCCGAGGGCGGCTTTGGCTGGTTCCTGATCCGCGAATTGGCAAGCCAGGTCCAATATGAGCGCGCGGAAGGCAGCAACAACCTTTCCCTCTGCTTCGAAATCCAAGTCACGAGCCCGCCTGCCCAAGTCTGATCCGGCTGGCGGCGCTGCGTCTCCGGCAGCTGGTTTTGCTGCATTTTAACGCTTCGCCACAATTGCGCCCTATTCCCGGCCAACCACGGCCCAACAGATATGCGAAACCTTACCTGTAGCTGAAACGAGCTTCCCCTGGTGCCGTGTATCTTTGCCCCCACCAGTGCACGGCACCGGGGACACCTGTTTCAGCCCGCCTCCTCCTCCGCTTCAGGCCATGACGCCCCGTTCCAGCCGGGCTGCACAGGATTTGAATTGCCTTCAGCGGACCCGTGCCTAGGCTTGGCGCGTCAAAAGGGGAGCACTGCCATGCGAGATTTCCATTTGCCCGGGCGATCGGCCGTCTTTGCCGCTTCCGGCATGTGCGCCACGTCGCACCCGCTGGCGGCCAGCGTCGCGCTGGATATGCTGAAACGCGGCGGCAATGCCATGGATGCAGCTTTGGCCGGGGCGGTTCTGCTGGGGATATGCGAACCGCAGATGACCGGGATCGGCGGCGATTGCTTTGTTCTCTACTCGCGGCCCGGGCAAGGCATCCAAGCCCTGAACGGGTCCGGCCGCGCCCCTGCCGCAGCCAGCGCCGCGGCTCTGCGAGCGCAGGGGCTGGATTCGGTGCCGCTGAGCAGCGCAGATGCGGTCACGGTCCCCTGCGCGATCGACGCCTTTTGCCGGCTGGCGGAAATCGAAGGCCTGCTTGGTCTCGACGTTCTGCTGCAACCTGCCATCCATTATGCTGAAGCCGGCGTTCCCGTTGCGCCGCGCACGGCTTTTGACTGGCGCAACAGCGAAGGCACCCTGCAAGGCGCAGCACGGCAGCATTACCTGCACAACGGCCGCCCGCTCCGCCAGGGCGATCTGTTCCGCGCACCCGGGCAGGCTGAAGTCCTGCGCCGCGTTGCCCGGCACGGGCGGGAAGCGTTCTACACCGGCGAAGTGGCTGAAGACATGATCGCAGCGCTGACAGCACAAGGCGGTGTCCATACGGCCGAGGACTTTGCTGCCGCCTGCAGCTTTGCAACGCAGCCGGTTGCGGGCGGGTACAAGGAGCTGAGCCTCGCCGAGCATCCGCCGAACGGCCAGGGCGCCACGGCCCTATTGCTGCTGAACATCCTGAAGCATTTCGACATCGCCGGCATGGATCCATCCGGCGCCGAACGCGCGCATATCGAGGCAGAAGCCGCCAAGCTGGCCTATGACGCGCGCAACCGGTTTCTGGCCGACTCGGATCACACCGCGCGGCTGGCGCATATGCTGGCGCCGGAAACCGCCGCCCGCCTGGCTGCGTTGATCGACCCCAAACGCGCCATGGCCGCTGCCGCACCGCTGACAGAAGCCGTGCACAAGGACACGGTCTATATCACGGTGGTGGACAAGGACCGGATGGCGGTGTCGCTGATCTATTCGATTTTCCACGGCTTCGGCTCAGGCATCGCGTCAGAGAAGTTCGGCATCCTGCTGCAAAACCGCGGCGCTGGTTTCACGCTGGAGGAAGGCCATCCC
Source organism: Leisingera sp. McT4-56 (assembly GCF_020514995.1). NCBI lineage: Bacteria > Pseudomonadati > Pseudomonadota > Alphaproteobacteria > Rhodobacterales > Roseobacteraceae > Leisingera > Leisingera sp. McT4-56. The sequence continues at coordinate 40,442 of NZ_JAJALF010000020.1, forward strand.
AATGAACTGGGCCCCGACAAAAGACCGATGCATACGATTATTCCGGCAATGCTGCAGCAAGACGGAGAGGTGATCATGCCGTTCGGCGTGATGGGCGGCGGGTATCAGCCCATAGGCCATGCCCGCCTGGTGTCGAACCTTGCGGACTTCGGCATGGACCTGCAATCGGCGATTGACGCACCGCGCTGTTTTCCCGACGGCGGTGTTCTGAAAACCGAACGCGGCTATGGTGAGTCAGCCCGCCGGACACTGTCGGATCTGGGGCATAGGGTGGAGGTGCCGGATACTCCGCTTGGCGGAGCGCAGGCGATCCGCATCCATCCGTCAGGCGTGCTGGAAGGCGCCAGCGATCCGCGCAAGGACGGATGTGCGCTGGGATACTGACACAGGCGCAGCCTGGCAGCCGGCTGCTGCCGGTTTCAGTTCAGCTGGTAATGGAGAGAATAGGCACCGCCGTCGAAATTGCCGAACATTTCGGGCACATCCGGGTGCCCGACAGGCTCCCCCGAATAGTCCGCAACCAAGTTCTGTTCGGACACGTAGGCCACGTAATAGCTTTGGTCATTTTCGGCCAGCAGGTGGTAGAACGGCTGGTCCTTGACCGGACGGCTGTCTTCCGGGATTGCCTCGTACCATTCCTCGGTATTGGAAAACTCCGGATCCACATCAAAGACCACCCCGCGGAAGGGATGCTTGCGGTGGCGGACAACCTGCCCGAGATTGTATTTTGCGCGTGTTCTCATCATGGTCATGCTGCCCCCGTCCTTATTTAAATAGCGCGGGGGCCGGGCAATTGTCCAACAGTTGAGGCAAATTTTCAGGGAAACAGACTGTGAACCCTGCTTTAACAGTGGCTTAGGCTGGCCGTCCGGCGCGCTGGCGCAATTGCTATCGGGAGGCGGGACATGCCACATCGTGAGTCCCGAAGCAGCGCTGAAAGCGGCAGCCCGGCCAAAGGTTTGGCACCGCCGCGGCGAGGTGGACGCCACCGCAGAAACGCTCTGCCAAGCGGTGTCGGGCCATTGGCCCCGTAGGCCTGCAGCCCTGCCCGGAAGACACCTGTCGACTGGCGGCTGCTGCGGGCGCGGCTTCCTGAAATTTGATTTCCTCGCACGCAGCAATCCGCTAGACTTGCCGCAAAACAAACCCAAAACAAAAATGGGCAGAGGCAATGAGCAGACTCATCAGCGCCCTCGTTCTCCTCATGGCGGTTGCGTCTTGCGGAGGCGGGCACAAAGCGCCGCCGCGCAACCTGGATAATGCCTGCAGCATCATCCAGCAGCGCCCCGAATACCTGAAAGCCTTCCGCGCGACCCAGCGCCGCTGGGGCGTTCCGGTGCATGTGCAGATGGCAACCATCTATCATGAGAGCCGGTTCCGCGGCGATGCCCGCACACCGCATCAGTATCTTCTGGGGGTGATCCCGGTCGGGCGGCAATCCAGCGCCTACGGCTACAGCCAGGCCCTGGACGGCACCTGGGACGATTACCGGCGGGACACCGGACGGCGCCGGGCCAAGCGCGACAAGATCAGCGATGCCGCGGACTTCATGGGCTGGTACATGCGCCAGAGCCTCGAGAAGAACGGCATCCCCCTCTATGACGCGCGCAACCAGTACCTGGCCTATCATGAAGGGCACTCCGGCTATGCCCGCGGCAGCTACAGGTCCAAGTCCTGGCTGATGCGGGTTGCCGGCCAGGTCGAATCCCGGGCGCTGACTTATCAGGCCCAGCTCGCCACCTGCCGCAAGTTCCGCTGACCGCGGCCTGAGCTGGATTTCCGCAGCCTCTCCCCTAACATTCAGGGGGGAGGATACAGTTCATGGAACGCAGGCTTGCCGCGGTTCTGGTCGCCGACATGGCCGGTTACGCCCGGTTGATCGAAGCGGATGAAGAAGGCGTTCTGCAGCGCCAGAAGAAGCACCGCCGGGACCTGATCGATCCGCAAATCTCTGCCAACCGCGGCCACACCGTGAAAACCACCGGCGACGGCATGCTGGTGGAATTTGCGTCAGCCCACGATGCAGTCCGCTGCGCGCTGGCAATCCAGAAGGAGATGCCAGGCCGCGAAGCGGACACCCAGGAGCCAAGCCGCATCCGTTACCGTGTCGGGATCAATATCGGCGATGTGGTCTTTGACGGCGCGGATATCTTTGGCGACGGGGTCAACGTCGCCGCCCGCCTGGAAGGGCTGGCGGAACCAGGCGGCATATGCATTTCCGGCATCGTCCACGAAACCGTCAGGGACCGGCTTGGCGAAAGTTTCCGGGACATGGGCTCGCAGCGGATCAAGAACATCTCCCGCCCGGTCCGGGTCTGGCAATGGGTGCCCGATGCCCGCCCGGAACGTGAGCCGCCTGAAGCAGCGCTGCAGCAAAGAGTGAAATACTGCACGTCGCCTGACGGAACGCACCTGGCCTATACCACGATCGGCAACGGGCCGCCGGTGCTGAAGGCGCCAAACTGGATCAACCACATCGAATACGAGTGGCAAAGCCCGGTGTGGGGCCAGTTCCTGAACGAATTTGCAAGCAGCTGCAGCCTGACCCGATTTGATCAGCGCGGCAACGGGCTGTCAGATTGGGAGGTGGAGGAGATATCCGAAGACCGGATGATCGACGACATGCTGGCCGTTGCCGATGCCGCGGGGCTGGACCGCTTTGCCCTGTTCGGCATTAGCCAGGGCGCCGCCTTTTCTATGCGCTTTGCGGCACAGCACCCGGAGCGGGTCAAATGCCTGGTTTTGCTTGGCGGCTACGTGCGCGGGCGTTTGCGGCGCGAGGACCCGGAGGCGGACCGGTTCTACCAGATCGGCTACAACATGATCCGGGACGGCTGGGGGTCGCCGAATTCCATCTACCGGCACTTCTTTACAACCACGTACATTCCCGACGCCACGGCGGAGGAAGGGGAATCCTTCGATGAACTGCAGCGGCTGTCCACCAACACCGGAAACGCCCTGCGCATCATGGAGATGAACGCCGTGATAGATGCAACGCCCCATGCAGGAAACGTCAGGACTCCCACCCTGGTCCTGCACTGCCGCGGCGACCGGGCGGTTCCGGTGGAGGAAGGGCGGCTAGCGGCGCGGCTGATCCCCGGTGCTAGCTTTGTCGAACTGCCTGGCAACAACCACGGCATGGTTGGCGGGCACCCGGGATTTCAGGAGTTCTTTGACGAAGCGATGCCGTTCATCCGGCGCCACACTGAGTGAACGTCAGCAGCCGGCTCAGCGGGAGCGCCCGCTTGTCGTGAACAGGCTGGAGGACAATTTCTGTCCAGTTTCCATCGCCCCCAGGACAACGGTTGTCTGACCGCCGGCGCTGTCATGGATCACCCATTTGCGCAGTTCGACCGGGCTGCCGGTGAACATCATCTCGATGCTGCCATAGTCCGGGTTTTCCGGGTCCTGCGCCCGCACGATGGTCGAGGTGCCGTCAAAGCTGTGCCCCACCACCATGTTGGCCCGGCCCAGGTCCACCCTGCGGTCCAGGATGATCGACAGCGGCGTCCGCTTCAGCGGGTAAGTCTCGGGCGGCTGGTTCGACTTCGGGTCGTGGATCACTACCGCGCCGCCGCCGGCCACCACGGTGCCGCCGCCATTGCCGTCATATTCAAACCGCATGCGCCCCGGCCGGTGCATATACAGTTTGCCCGTGGACAGGCTGCCGTCGTCATTGATCTGTGTGAAGGGGGATGTCGCCGTCGTGATCCCGTTCAGGTAGCGGGAGATTTCATTCAGGCTCAGCTTCTCTGCCGCCCAGGAAGCCGGGGCAGAAAAGGTCAGCGCAAGGGCAAGTAGAATCCGTTTCATGGGCTCAACATAGGTGCGCTGCTGCAGATGTGAAGATGCCGGACCCGCAGGGATCCGGCATCGGCGGTTTTTTGTCAGCTCACTGTTCGGGAACCAGAATTTCCCGTTTGCCGACGTGGTTGGCGGCTGAGACGACACCTTCGTCTTCCATCTGCTCCACCAAACGCGCGGCCTTGTTGTAGCCGATCGCCAGCTTGCGTTGGATGTAGGAAGTCGAGCACTTGCGGTCCTTGATCACAATGGCAACCGCCGTGTCATAGAGCGCGTCCTCGGTGTCGGTATTGCCGCCGGTGTTCAGCCCCAGCACCGCGTCGATATTGTCGGCTTTGTCCTCATCCGGGCCGTCCAGTACACTGCCCACATAATCCGGCGGGCCGAATTGCTTGAGGTGGTTGACCACCTCCTCGACCTCTTCATCCGAACAGAACGGACCGTGGCAGCGGGTGATCTTGGCGCCGCCCGCCATATACAGCATGTCGCCCATGCCCAGGAGCTGCTCGGCGCCCATCTCGCCCAGGATGGTGCGGCTGTCGACCTTGGAGGTCACCTGGAAGGATATCCGGGTCGGGAAGTTGGCCTTGATGGTGCCAGTGATCACGTCGACCGAGGGGCGCTGGGTTGCCATGATCAGGTGGATGCCCGAGGCCCGCGCCATCTGCGCCAGGCGCTGGATGCAGGCCTCGATTTCCTTGCCGGCAACCATCATCAAGTCGGCCATTTCGTCGACGATCACCACGATGTAAGGCAGCGCCTTGGGTTCGAACTCTTCGGTCTCGAACACCGGTTCGCCGGTGTCATCGTCAAACCCGGTCTGCACTGTGCGCGAGAACATCTCGCCCTTGGCAAGCGCTTCCTTCACGCGGCCATTGTAGCCCGCGATGTTACGCACCCCCATCTTGGACATCTTGCGGTAGCGGTCCTCCATCTCGCCCACCACCCACTTGAGGGCGACAACCGCCTTCTTCGGGTCGGTCACAACGGGCGAGAGCAGATGCGGGATGCCGTCATAGACGGACAGTTCCAGCATCTTGGGGTCGATCATGATCAGGCGGCATTCATCCGGCGTCAGCTTGTAAAGGAGCGACAGGATCATCGTGTTGATTGCCACCGATTTACCGGAGCCGGTGGTGCCCGCGATCAGCAGGTGAGGCATCTTGGCGAGGTTCGCGACCATTGCGTCGCCGCCGATGTCCTTGCCCAGTGCCAGCGGCAGCGCGTGGTTGCCGTCGCCGAAGTCACGCGAAGACAGGATTTCGCGCAGCACCACTTTCTCACGCTTCTCGTTCGGCAGTTCGATGCCGATCACGGTGCGGCCGGGCACAGTCGACACTCGCGCCGACAGCGCAGACATGGACCGCGCAATGTCATCCGCGAGGCCGATCACGCGGGAGGCCTTGAGACCCGGCGCGGGCTCCAGCTCATACATGGTGACAACGGGGCCTGGGCGAACCGAGACGATCTCGCCTTTCACGCCATAGTCGTCCAGCACCGTCTCCAGCATCCGGGCGTTTTCTTCCAGCGCCTCATCGCTCAGATGGTGGCGTTCGATGCTGACCGGGTTGGTCAGCAGGTTCAGCGGCGGCAGTTCGAAATCGCTGTCACTGTCGTCGAAGGCCAGGTTGGGCTGGGCTTCCGCCTTGGCCCGCGCTGAGGGCTGCACCGGCTTTCGCGCCGGTTTCTCCACCACCGCCTTGCGCGGCTCTGCCACCGGCAGATCAACGGTCAGCCGCGGCCCGGGGGCCTTGGCCGCCTGGGGGGCATCCTGAACCGGCGCCGCCGCGTCCGGCAGAGACTCGGCCGGCACGTGGTCCGGCGTCAGCATCCGAGGCGCATCGTCGCCGAAGCCGGCGCGGGCGTCCTCTTCCTGCGCGTGTGCTTCCGGCGCATTCGGAACAAAGGCTTCAGCCTCTGCCGCCTGCCAGGACAGCGGCGGCTCGTCCGGCACCGGCGGCACCGGCATTTGCGCAGCGGTCAGCGGCGGCTCGGCGGGCAGGCCGCCCTGTGCGGCTGCGGGATTGAAAATCAGCGGCGCGGGACGCTGGCCGCGGCCCTTGGTCAGCGGCAGGTTCGGGTCCAGCTCCGGCGGTGTATCGGCGGCGCGGCGGATCCGCACCGCATTTGCGATCTTCTTGGAGATCCGGTCTTCGCCGCCCTGATCATCGGCAAAGGTCTCTTCCTCATCCGCAAAATGAGTTTCAGCGGCATAAGCATCTTCATGCGCCGGTGCCGCGGGCGCAGCCCGGCGGATCAGCCCCGGCACTCGCGACAGCAACCCGCCTTTGGCCGGCGTTTCAGGTTCTTCCAGATCAGCATCAGCCGCATAAACGTCTTCGGGATAGTCCTCGAACATCTCAGGGTCTGCATCTGCGCCGGCATAGAGGTCCTCAGCGGCAGCATCCGCGCGTTCGGCACGCTCCCGGCGGTAGGTCAGCGCCGCCTGCAGCCCGCTGGAAGCACCGCGGCCCAGCAGCGCAGCTGCGGCGCCATAGCCCAGGATCAGCCCGATCATCACCTTGTGCAGGCCTTTCTTCACCTCGGGCCAGGTGAAGCCCAGCACCACGCAGCCAAGCGCCAGCATACCCGCAGCGCTCAGCAGGGACATGATCTTGACCATGAAGTGCAGGCCAACCGGCAGCAGCGCCAGCAGCGCGCCCAGGAAGGTGTAGCCAACCATGCCGCCGAGACCGAAGTCATAATTCTGCTGCCAACTGGTGCTGGCGTTAAGGGTTTCCATATGCAGGGACACCACCAGCAGCCAGGGCACCGACAAGAGCAGCGGCCAGACCACGCGGTCCTCGCCCCGGTGCAGCACAAACCGCAGGCCCCAGGCCGCCAGGAACAGCGGCATCGCCCAGCTGGCCTTGCCGAACAGGGTGATCAGGATAAAGGAGACAGAGGCGCCCGGGCGGCCCAGCCAGTTCTGCACCGGCGCGTCAGTGGACACCGTCCAGTTCGGGTCTTCGGGCGTGTACGAGCCGAGCATGGCCGCAACCATCAGCCCCACCAGGATCAGGGCAATCCCGATCAGTTCCTTGCCGCGCTTTTCAATGGCCGCCTGCATATTGCTGTCGAGCAGCGGATCGCGGCTGCGGGTTTGAAATGCCATGCCTACCTCAGTTCCGTTTCATTCGCCCCTGCCCCGCTGTTCACCGCAAGGTCAAAGGCCTGTCCGTTCTTGGTTTTGGCTGCGCGGCCCCCAGCCAAGGGCCGCTCAGCAGAATTCAGTAAAGACAGCCGCGCAGCGTGCTCAGCGCCTCGCGGGTGTCCTCGGCGGGGGCGACCAGCGCCACCCGGATGTAAGTCTCGCCCGGGTTCTGGCCGGTCGCGCCTTGCGCCAGATAGGCGCCGGGCAGCACCCGCACCCCGGTTTCCTTCCACAGCTTCAGCGCGGCCTGCTCGCCGTTTTCCACCGGAAGCCAAAGGAAGAAGCCCGCCTCGGGCGCCATGTAGCCGTTGAGGCCGTCAAAGACCTCATCCGCAATTTTGTATTTTTCCTGATAGAGCGCACGGTTCTCCGCCACATGCGCCTCATCCGCCCAGACCCGGGCGGCGGCGGCCTGCAAGGGACCCGGCAGCGGCGCACCGGAATAGGCGCGCAGCTGTTTGACCCGCTTGATGGTATCCGGCCCGCCGGCAATCAGCCCGGAGCGCAGACCCGGCAGGTTCGAACGTTTCGAGAGCGAGTTGAACAGCACCACCCGTTCGGGATCGGCACCCAGTTCCTGCGCAACGGTCAGCGCACCCACGGGGGCCGCATCGCGGTAGATCTCGGAGTAGCATTCATCCGCGAAGATGCGGAAATCGTATTGTTCTGCCAGCTGGATCAGCCGGGTCCAGTACGCGCGCGAGGCCACGGCCCCCTGCGGGTTCGCGGGCGAACAGATGTACGCGACCGCCGTGCGGTTCAGAACATCCTCCGGCAGGTTTTCATAGTCCGGCAGATGGCCGGTCGCTGCTGTCGCGGGGACAAACACAGGCTCTGCCCCGACAGAAATCGTCGCCACCATATAGACCTGGTAGAAGGGGTTCGGGATCAGCACCACGGGCTTTTGCCCGTTCTTCTGCTCCGGGCACAGCGCCATGGCGGCATTGTAGAGCCCCTCGCGGGTGCCGTTCAGCGCCATGATCTGGGCTTCAGGATCCGCAGTCACACCGTAGCGACGGTGGATCCAGTCCGAAATCGCACCACACAGCTCCGGCGTGCCATCGTTGTTGGGGTATTGGTTAAACCCGGCGGCATTTTCTGCGATGACATCGGTGACCCAGGCCGGAAACGCATGTTTCGGCTCGCCAATGGTCATATGCACCACATCCCCGCCAGGGGTGTGATGGTCCAATAACGCCCGCAGGCGCGGAAACGCATAGGCTGGCAGGTTCGAAAACCGCTCAGGAAAATCCATATCTTATGCCTCGGTCACGGGATCATTGGCGCCCCGTTTGCGCCTCAGGTTACAGGGGGCGGGCGGACGCGTCCACCCGGTGATGCGGCCGTTGGGCCGAATGTGGCTTTCAGGCCAAGGCAGCCTCGATCGCGGCGCCGGTGCGCAGCAGGGCTTCTTCGCAGTCCGGCTGCCCCAGCACCTGCAGCCCGCAGCTGGGGATGCCGGTGGGCAGCGACAGGCCGCACAGCCCCATCAGGTTGCCGATCCTGGTGTTGCGCAGCGCCATCAGGTTGGAACGGACGTAATAGTCGTGGTCGCTCTGCAGCCGGTCCAGGTTGGGCGGCAGGATCGGCGAGACAGGGCTGAGCACAGCGTCAAATCCGGCCACCGCCTGATCCCAGGCCATCCGGCACTGCTCCAGCTTGGCCCAGGCCGCAACATAGTCCGGGCCGCTGAACTGCGCACCGGAGCGGAAGCGTTCCAGAATCTCCGCGTACATCAGCTGCGGAGACGCCTCGATCACGTCCTTCCACAGGCCATAGGCCTCTGTCGTGTAGAGAATTGGGCTGAGGCCCATCGCCTCGTCCAGCGCAGGCACCTCCAGCGGCACGATCTCTGCCCCGGCGCCTTTCAGCCTTTCCAGCGTCTCGCGGTGGGCAGCGGCAACTTTAGAATCGAGATCGTCCTGCGCAACGTTCTGCAAATCGGCAAACCGGCGGCCTTTCAGGGAGCCAGGGTTGCGCAGATCAGGACCCGCAGTCCCTTCCAGCACGCCCAGCAGCAGCCCGGCATCTTCGACTGACCGGGCCAGCGGGCCGACGGTGTCGAACTTCAGGCACAGGGGCACGACGCCCTCCAGCGTGATCCGGCCGGAGGTTGTCTTGAGCCCCACAAGATCGTTCCAGGCCGAGGGAATCCGGACAGAACCGCCAGTGTCAGAGCCGATTCCGCCGGCTGCCAGCCCGTAAGCCACAGAGGCTGCCGCGCCGGAGGACGACCCTCCCGGAGCGGCCTCCTGGTCATTCACGCAGGGCGGTGTTTCCTTGACCGGGTTAAAGCCAAGGCCGGAGAACGCCAGCTCGCTCATGTGGGTTTTGCCGAGGCAGACCGTGCCCATGAGCGTTGCATTGGACAGCACGGCGGCATCCTGGTCCGGCACCCTCCCTTTGAGCAGATCCGAACCGGATTCGGTTGCGGTGCCGGCGCTGTCGAACAGGTCCTTCCAGCTGACCGGCACCCCATCCAAGAGCGAGCGGCGCAAGCCCAGACCGACGCGCTGCTCAGCCGCTTCCGCCTCCGCCAGCGCGCGGTCATGGGTCACCTGCGTGTAGATCCGGTCTTTCAGGGGATGCGCGTCGATAGCGTCCAAATAGCAGCGCGTCAGTGCCACCGGGCCGATTTCACCGGCCGCAATCCCGCGTCCCAGATCGGCGGCAGTCATCGTCAGCCAGTCTTGCATCAGCATCTCTCCCCTTGGCAGTTGCCGGTGACGGTAGCGGCAGCAGGACGCAGGCACAATCCCGCGCTTCCTGCATGGACAATCCCGTCAGCAGGCGCATATTGCGGGGCATGAAAAATGCGTCCGATATCCTGATCGTAGGCGGCGGGCTGAATGGTCCGGCCCTGGCTCTGGCCCTGGCTCAGACCGGCCACAGCGTTACCGTTGTCGACTCGCTGACCCCAGACAAACTGGCCGACGAGGGTTTCGACGGCCGCGGCTATGCGCTGGCGCTGGCCTCGCAGCGGTTGCTGCAGCAGACCGGGATCTGGCAGCATGTCGGGGACAACGCGCAAGCCATGCTGGAGATCAAAGTGACGGACGGCCACGCGGGCCACGGGCCGTCGCCGTTTTTCATCCACTTCGACCATGCGGAGCTGGAAGAAGGCCCGATGGGATATATGGTCGAGGACCGCTTCCTGCGCCGCGCCTTCCTGCAGGCGATGGAAGATGCGCCCGGCATTACCCTGGTGTCCGGACGCACCGTGGTCGCGCAGGCGCCGGATCAGACCGGCGTGACAGTCACGCTGGATGACGGCGGGGAGCTGCGCGGCCAGGTTCTGGTCGGCTCCGACGGGCGCCGCAGCGGTACCGCGCAGCGGGCCGGTATCAAAAGGACTGGCTGGGACTATGGCCAGACCGCGCTGGTCTGTGCCATCGACCACGAAAAGCCGCACCACGGCATTGCCCACCAGTTCTTCATGCCGCCCGGGCCGCTGGCCATCCTGCCGCTGCCGGGCAACCGGTCATCGATTGTGTGGAGCGAGCGGACCGAGACCGCCAAGGCGATCCAGGCGTTGGATGACGCGGAATACATCCAGGCGCTGCGGCCCCGGTTCGGCGATTTCCTGGGGGAGATTTCCCTGGCGGGCAAACGCTTCACCTACCCGTTGAACCTGACCATCGCCAACAGTTTCATCGGCGACCGGATGGCGCTGATCGGCGATGCCGCGCACGGGATGCACCCGATTGCCGGCCAAGGGCTGAACGCGGGCCTGCGCGATGTCGGCGCGCTCGCAGAGGTGATCACTGAGGCCACCCGGCGGGGCGAGGACATCGGCTCCTCCCTGGTGATGGAGCGCTACCAGCAATGGCGCCGTTTCGACACCGCCTCGCTTGCAGCGGCTACTGACGTGTTCAACCGCCTGTTCTCCAACGACAACCCGCTGCTGCGGCTGGGCCGGGACATCGGCATGGGGCTTGCGGGCGCGGTCCCCGGCCTGCGCCGCGGTTTCGTGCGCGAGGCGGCAGGCCTGACCGGCGATTTGCCGCGGCTGCTGAAAGGGCAGGCGATTTAAGGGGAATTGGTGCCGCCGGCCGGATCAGTCCAGCTCGCGCGCCTCATCCACCAGCATCACCGGAATACCGTTGCGGATCGGGAAGGCCAGGTTGGCTGCGCGCGAAACCAGCTCCTGCGCCTGGGCGTCATATTCCAGCACTGTCTGGGTCAGCGGGCAGACCAGTGATTCCAGCATCCGCCGGTCAAAGGCAGGCGCCTGTGTCTCGGTCATTGCAGGGTTTCCTCCTGAGAGCCGCCGCGCAGGGCAAACTCGATCAAAGTGACAAGCGTTTCCCGCCTTGTGGCAAGGCACGGCGCCTCAAGCAAGGCCTGTTTGTCCTCGGGATCAAATTCCAGGAGCATCGACAGCGAGTTGATCAGCAACTCATCATCCGCTTCTTTCAAGGCGTCCCAATCCGTGGACAGGTGTCGGGCAGAAAAGAAGCGTTCCAGCAGGTCCAGAAAAGACGGACGGTCAAGGGTTTCATCCGCTTCGCAGCGGCCAAGATCGCGGTCGAACCCCGTCCAGCTGACGTCGCAGCGCCGGTACGGCGTGAATCCGCCTGCTTCACGGGTAATCCGGAACCGGGAGACACCGGACAGCGTGACAAGGTAGCGCCCGTCCTCGGTTTCGGAAAACTGGGTCACACGCCCGGCGCAGCCAATGCTGTGCAGGTCCTCTCCGTTGCCATGCGGGGCAGGACAGGGCTGCACCATCCCGATCAGCCGCAGCCGCGTTTTCAGCGTGTCCTCAAGCATTTGCAGATACCGCGGCTCGAAGATGTGCAGCGGCAGGCGGGACCGGGGCAGCAAAAGCGCCCCGGGCAAGGGAAACACGGCAATCGTGTCCGGCAGATCGGCAGGCTGGATCATGGGACAGAGTGTAGTGCTGCCCCGGTGTTAGGCAAATATCAGCGAGCTGAGCTTGCGGCGCCCGTTCAGGACCACCGGGTCATTCGGTTTCAGCGCATCGAAGATGGTGAACAGCTGCGTCTTGGCGGCGCCGTCGTTCCACTCCCTGTCGCGGCGGAACAGCTCCAGCAGTTCCGCCACCGCCGCCTCTGCATCCCCCGCGGCATGCAGCGCCTGCGCCAGGTCGAAACGCGCCTGCAGGTCGTCCGGGCTGGCGTCCACCGCTGCCCGCAGTTCTGCCACCGGACCGGCATTCTCTGCCTGCCGCGCCAGCGCGATCTGCGCATGGACCGCTTCGATCTCCGCCGCGCTGGAAATCTCCGCGGGGGCGCCGTTCAGAACCGCCTCGGCCTGATCCAGATCACCCAGCGCGATATGGGCGCGCGCCAGCCCGCCATAGGCGGCGGCATTCTTGTCATCCTCGCCCAGGATCGCCGCGAAGGTCTGGGCCGCGTCCGCAACCGCCCCTTCGGCCAGCATCTGCTCCGCCGCTTCCAGCGCCTCTCCCAGTCCGCCATCGGCAGTGCCGCCTGCGGCCTCGATCACCTTCTTCACGAAGGCATCGATTTCGGACGCCGGCAGCGCGCCCTGGAACATGTCAATGGGGCGGCCCTGCACGAAGGCCACAACTGTCGGGATCGACTGCAGCGGCAAGCCCTGCTGGGCCAGCGCCTGGGCCAGCCGCTGGTTTTCATCCACATTGATCTTGGCCATGGTGGCCGCGCCCTTGGCCCTGGTGACCGCCGCCTCCAGCATCGGGCCCAGGGTTTTGCACGGGCCGCACCAAGGCGCCCAGAAATCCACGATCACCGGCGCCTGCATGGATGCGTCCACGACATCCTGCATAAAAGTGGCTTCGGTCACGTCTTTGATCAGATCATCCGCCGGTGCGGCGCTGCCAAGAATTTCACTCATCAGATTGTTCTCCGCTAGGAACTTGCCCCCTATATGGAATCCTGCGCGCCGGAAACCAAGAGAGGAGTTTGCCAATGGCCCGCCACAGGTTCGATCTCTTCGCTGCGTCAGAGCGGCTGATGAAGATGGACGACGCCGCCTGGGCGCGGCACGCAAGCCCGTGGAGCGTTTTCAGCCGGATGTCGGTGCTGCCGCTGATGACCCTGGCCATCTGGTCAAGAGTCTGGCTGGGCTGGGGCGCTCTGCTGCCGGTTCTGCTGGTGCTGGCATGGACCTGGTGGAACCCGCGCGCCTTTGCGCCGCCTGCCAGCACGGACAACTGGGCCTCGCGCGGCACATTTGGCGAACGGGTGTTTCTGAACCGGGCACAGGTTCCTGTCCCCCGGCATCACGAGATGTGGGCAAATGGTCTGGCCTGGGTGTCAGGCATCGGCGTTATCCCCTGGGTTCACGGCCTGTGGGCATTGAACCCGGGGACCGCCCTGGCCGGGCTGATCCTGATGATTGGCGGCAAGCTGTGGTTCGTGGACCGGATGGCCTGGCTGTATCAGGACATGCAGGACAAACATCCCGGCTATGCCCGCTGGCTGCGCTGACCCGGGTTGCTCCCGCCCCGCTGAAGGCCCCGGCTTGCCGGCTCCCTTGCGGCGTTGGGCCGGGTGCCGTGCTAAGGCGCGGCGGTACTGCACTGCGCGGCAGCGCAGTGCCATGCCCAGCTGCGAGGGAACATCCGTCGGATGTTCGCGATCAGGCGGGAGGGCTCCGCCCGCAGTCAGAGATCAAAGGTCGCAAACACCGGCGCGTGATCGCTGGGTTTCTCCCAGCCGCGGGCATCGCGGAGGATGCGGCTGGAATGCGCCGCATGCGTGATGTCCGGCGTTGCCCAGACATGATCCAGGCGGCGCCCCTTGTCGGCGGCATCCCAATCCTTGGCCCGATAGCTCCACCAGCTGTAAAGGCGGCCTTCCGGGATATCGTTACGGGTCACATCGGACCAGTTGCCCGCGTCCATCACCTCAGCAAAATGCTCCACTTCAACCGGCGTATGGCTGACGACCTTCAGCAGCTTCTTGTGGTCCCAGACGTCATCCTCCCGCGGGGCGATATTGAGGTCGCCGACCAGAATCGACTTCTCCGGCTTCTCCGCGTGGAACCAGTCCCGCATATCCGTAAGGTAGTCCAGTTTCTGGCCGAATTTCTCGTTCTGCTCCCTGTCCGGCACATCGCCGCCTGCGGGCACATAGAAATTGTGGATTACCACCCCGTTCTCCAGCCGGCCCGCGACGTGACGGGCATGGCCGAGGCCGGCAAAATCCTTGTCGCCGATATCCTCGATCGGCAGCCGCGACAGGATGGCGACGCCATTGTAGCCCTTCTGGCCGCGACCGATCATGTGGGTGTAGCCAAGCGCGGCAAAGCCCTCCAACGGGATCTTCTCCACCGGGCTCTTGCATTCCTGCAGGCAGAGAATGTCCGGCCCTTCCTCTTGCAACAGCTTCTGCACGATCGGCTCGCGCAGGCGGACGGAGTTGATATTCCAGGTGGCAAGGGAAAATGGCATCGCGCGCCTCGTCATGTAATCCGGGTTCGGCCGCGATACTGCCTGCGCGGGCGGGGAAGTGCCAGAAGTGTTTTTCTTGGGCGGCATCAGACAGCCGGAACAAAAAAAGGCCGGGCATCAAGCCCGGCCAAGTCCAACAGGGAGGTGCATATCATGACCCGGATATGCGCGGGTATGAGGTCTTTCTAAAGATGAACCTCGGGTTCTTCGTTGATCTGCCTCAAGGCCATCCGCATCAGGCGACCAATCGGTATCCGCCTGATTCTGTCACCAGCAGACGCGCATTCGACGGATCGGGTTCGATTTTCTGCCGCAAACGGTAGATATGGGTTTCCAGCGTATGAGTGGTGACACCCGCGTTGTACCCCCAGACCTCATGCAGCAGCACGTCGCGCGGCACCACGCCGTCGCTGGAGCGGTAAAGGAACTTGAGGATGTTGGTTTCTTTTTCCGTCAGCCGGATTTTGCGCTCATCCTCAGTGATCAAGAGCTTCATCGACGGTTTGAACGTATACGGGCCAAGCGCAAAGACCGCGTCCTCGGACTGCTCATGCTGGCGCAGCTGGGCGCGGATACGGGCCAGGAGCACCGGGAATTTGAAGGGCTTCGATACATAATCATTGGCGCCCGCATCCAGGCCGAGGATGGTGTCCGCATCGGTGTCGTGACCGGTCAGCATCAGGATCGGCGCCTTGACACCCTGCTTGCGCATCAGGCGGCACAGCTCGCGCCCGTCGGTGTCTGGCAGGCCGACATCCAGAATAATCAGATCGTAAAGAGCTTCCTTGGCGCGCTCCATTGCAGTTTGACCATTCTCCGCCTCGAACACGTCGAAGTCCTCGGTCATCACCAGCTGCTCGCTCAAGGCCTCGCGCAGGTCCTCGTCGTCATCAACCAGCAGAATTTTCTTCAGTTGCGCCATCGGCTCGCCCTCCTGTTCTCAAGACCACACATGCGCATCCCTTGCGCCCGCGGCAAGATTTGCTGCAAAACTCTCACGCCGACGTGTCCATGGCATGGAAAATGTTTCACATCCGTTGCATTTAGGCGTAAAGACAGCGAGCTTCTGTTACAAAATAACACCGGAACTCCCGCATGAGCCTGATGCCCACCATGATCGAACTGCTGGCCCGCGCCCGGGTCGATCTGCGCATGGGGCTGCCGGTTGTGCTGACGGACGGAGGCGAGGGCGCGCTGGCGATTGCCGTGGAAGCGCTGACTGAGGCGCGCCTGTCGGACATGCGGTCCCTGGGCCCGTTGTCTCTGGCGCTCACGGCCCGCCGGGCAGAAACGCTGAAGGCGCGGGTTTATGACGAGGATACTGCCCGTGTGTGCGTGCCGGAATCCGAGGGTCTGAACTGGATCCAGGCGCTGGCGGATCCAGCGGATGATCTGAACACACCGATGAAAGGCCCGCTGTCCAGCCAGCGCGGCGGCAGCGCGGATCTGCACCGGCTGGCCATTGCCCTGGCGAAATCCGCCCGGCTGCTGCCTGCTGCCGCGCTTGTCCCTGTCAGCGATCCATCTGCCTTTGCCGCATCCCACGGACTGACAACCGTTTCGCGCAGCGCTGCCGAACCGCTGCTGAGCGAAAGCTCACCGTTGCATCCGGTTGCAGCGGCCCGGCTGCCGATGACGGCCGCCGAAGCCGGGAGGCTCCATATCTTCCGCCCGGAAGATGGCGCGGAAGAGCACTATGCAGTGGAGATCGGCCGCCCCGATCGTTCCAAACCAGTGCTTGCGCGGCTCCATTCGGCCTGTTTCACCGGCGACGTGCTGGGCTCGCTCAAATGCGACTGCGGCCCGCAGCTGCAGGGCGCTTTGGCGCAGATGGGGACGGAAGGCGCGGGTGTTCTTCTGTACCTCAACCAGGAGGGCCGCGGCATCGGACTGGCCAACAAGATGCGGGCTTATTCGCTGCAGGATCAGGGATTCGACACGGTGGAAGCCAACCACCGGCTGGGGTTTGAAGACGACGAACGCGACTTCCGCCTGGGCGCGGCCATCCTGCAAAAAATGGGCTTCTCCCAGGTGCGGCTGCTGACCAACAACCCCAACAAGATCGCGATGATGGAAAAAACCGGCATTCAGGTGGCTGAACGTGTGCCGCTGAAAGTGGGGGAAAACGCCCACAATCAGCATTATCTGGCTACCAAGGCCCGCAAATCCGGGCACATGCTGTAATGACGCCCGCGGATCTGGTCCTGACCCCGGCCGGTGTCCGCTTTTTGGGCCGGGTGCTGCCCTGCACCATCGGCAAAGGCGGGCTGTCCGCGGGCAAGCGCGAAGGCGATGGCGCCACACCGGTTGGCATTCACCGGATCGCAGGCATGCTCTACCGTCCCGACCGGCTGCGCCGCCCCGCGCCCTGGGCGGAACCCATCGGCCCGCGGGATCTTTGGTCTGATGATGCGGGCCACGGCAGCTACAACCACCGAGTTCGCGCCCCCTATGCTTTCAGCCACGAACGGCTGCGCCGGGCGGACCCGCTTTATGACCTGGTCCTGATCACTGACTGGAACTGGCCGGATGCCATTCCCGGCAAGGGCTCGGCCATCTTTCTGCACCAGTGGCGGCGTCCCGGCTTCTCCACCGAAGGCTGCATCGCCTTTTCCAGGACCGACCTCCACTGGCTGGCCGCCCGGATTCAGCCCGGCACCCGGGTCATCGTGCCCGCCTTGAGCCGCGCCTGACGCATCCAGGGCTTTCAAGAAAAATCCTGGCATGAGCTTTCAGAAAACTTTTTCGCCTCAATAGGTCCGGGCACCGAAGATGGCAGAGCCGACGCGGACATGGGTCGCGCCCAGCGCAATGGCCGATTCAAAATCGCCGCTCATCCCCATCGACAAGCCCTGCAGCCCATTGCGTTCGGCGATCTTCGCCAGCAGTGCAAAATGCAGGCTGGGCTCCTCATCAACCGGCGGGATGCACATCAGCCCTTTCACAGGCAAGTCCAGCTTGCGGCACTCTGCAACGAAAGCGTCTGCATCAGCCGGCATCACGCCCGCCTTCTGCTCTTCTTCACCGGTGTTCACCTGAATGAACAGGTCCGGGCATTTGCCCAGTTCCTGTGCCAGCCGGGCAATTGTATTGGCCAGCTTGGGCCGGTCCAGCGAATGGATGCTGTTGAACAGTTCCATCGCCTGGCGCGCCTTGTTGGTTTGCAAGGGGCCGATCAAGTGCAGGTCAATCCCGTCGAACTGTTCCGCGAAACCCGGCCATTTGCCCGCAGCTTCCTGCACCTTGTTTTCGCCAAAACAGCGGTGGCCTTCCTCCAGCACCGCCTGAACCCGCTCATTCGGCTGCACCTTGGATACCGCTATCAGCTTCACGCTGCCCGGTGCGCGGCCCGCCTTGGTCTCGGCCTTGGCTATTCTGGATTTGATCTCTTCAAGCGGCATGGGTCCGGCCTCATCACTGTTTGGCCGCAAGAAACACTGTTTGCCTGGAAATGTTAAGCCGCAAAAGAAAAGGGCGGGTCCCGAAGGAACCCGCCCCGAAAGTCACGCTAGGCGTGCTTCAGCTTAGAAGCTGAAGTGCAGACCTGCCTGCACGGAGTTTTCGTCTTCGTCTGCGTGCGAGCTAACCGCACCAGCAACGAAGGTCACGCCGCCGCCCAGGTCGTACTCGTAGTTGATGCCGAAGGCAGTGCCGTCACGGCCGCCTTCTTCGTTTGCATCAGCGGAGTTCACCCATGCAACGATGGTGGACGCGGAGCCCAGCTCAACGTCGCCAGCCAGGGTGATGGAGTCGCTTGCCATGGTGGTACCATAGGACAGGGTCGCGCCGAACTGACCGAAGTCACCGCCGACTGCCAGGAAGCCCAGCTCGTCGTTGGCTTCAACGTTCGAGTCCTGGTAAGCACCGGACACGAAGTAGTCGCCGAAGGAGTAGCCCAGAGCCACTGCGATACGCTCTTCGCCTTCAGCCGCTTCAACTGCCGGGCTGATCACACCGTCGGACGGATCGGTATCAGCGTCAGCTTCGATGGTGTCGTTCTGGTTCGAGTAGGAGATGTGGCCGGTGAAGCCGCCTGCGGAGTAGATCGCTTCAACACCGTTGCGGCCGTTGCCCGCGGAGGTGAAGGTATCCCAGTTGAAGCCGTTGCCGATGGCCAGGGAGTTGAAGCCCATGCCGTCGATGCCGGTGCCGACCGAGGTGGTGTTCAGGTACAGGCCCTGAACGGAGTCAACTGCGCCCCAGATGTTGCCGACGTTAACACGCAGGCCGCCGTATGCGACGTGGAACTGCGGAGCGGACCAGTTAGCAACGCCTGCGTTGCCGTCACGGCTTTCTGCCTGGGCGCGGATACGGCCACCAACGGTCACGCCACCGTCGGTTTCGGTCGACGCGTCAAAGGTCAGACGGAAACGGCTGGTGATGTTGGTTTCGGAAGCGCCGTTGACGTCACGGTCGTTGGCTTCGTTCCAGTCCAGACCAAAACGGCCGTAGCCGGAGATCTTGACTTCTGCCGCGGCCATGCCTGCGGTGGCGATCAGCGCGGTAGTCGCGAAGAGAACCTTTTTCATGTTTTTCCCTCGGTTTTCTATTCCTCAGCCCAAACCGGGGAATCCGGCGTGGGTATGCCAAGGGGTTTCGCTCTTTCGCCCCCGTTTTGGCAAGGCTTGGGAAAGTCGGGCGAAACGATGCGGCCCCGGATGGTGCAGCTTTGCCACAGTCCGCCCGTCTGAGGCCCCCGCCACATCCCCGATCAGCCCTGCAAAAGTCCTATAGAGCCGGAAATGCCCCGCAGGAGCAGCGTCATAGAAGCCAAAGCCCTTGCTCCGCTGTTGCGCCTTGCGTTAGGTGTTCGCGCAGAAAATGGCTCCGGGAGCGGTTATGAAATACGGAAAGACCCTGCGGGTAACAGTGATCGGCGCGATCTGTCTTGGCCTCGCAGCCTGCGGCGGCGGCAACAGAAGCGGCGAGGTGCCGGCAAACACGGCGCGGACGATCAGCCAAAAGGAAGAGATCCAGCGTAACGCGACCAAGTCGTCCATCTTCGACTTTCTGAACGCCAAGCCGGACCAGACCGTGCAGGTGAACCGCTATCTGTGGACCGCCAGCCTGGATGTGCTGAGCTTCCTGCCCGTGCAGTCGGTTGATCCCTTCACCGGCGTCATCGTGACCGGCTACGGCACCCCCCCCGGCGGCGGCCGCTCTTACCGGGCCACGATCCACATCAAGGATCCGGCGCTGGACGCACGCTCCCTGAACGTGGCGCTGCAGTCCAAGGGCGGAGCGGTCAGCGCCAGCACCACCCGTGCCGTCGAGGACGCGATTTTGTCCCGCGCGCGCCAGCTGCGGATTGCAGACAAGAAACTCTGACCCTGCGCCCTCTGGAATCGCCAGCCAAACCCCATTATCAGAAGCGCCGGGCCACCTGCCCGGCGTTTTCATGCAAAGGACCGCTCTGATGCCGCGTTACATAGCTCCTGAAATCGAAGCACGATGGCAGAAGGCCTGGGACGAGGCCGGGATTTTCCAGGCCAAGCGTACCGGCGACAAGCCCAAGTATTATGTGCTGGAGATGTTCCCCTACCCGTCGGGCAAGCTGCACATGGGCCATGTGCGCAACTACACGATGGGCGACGTGATCGCGCGCTACAAACTGTCCACCGGCCATAACGTGCTGCACCCGATGGGCTTCGACGCGTTCGGTATGCCGGCCGAAAACGCCGCGATGGCCTCGGGCGGGCACCCCAAGGACTGGACCTATTCGAACATCGACACCATGGTCGAGCAGATGAAGCCGCTGGGCCTGTCGCTGGACTGGAGCCGCATGTTCGCGACCTGCGACCCGGAATATTACGGCCAGCAGCAGGCGCTGTTCCTCGACTTCCTGGAAAAGGGCCTGGTTTACCGCAAGAACGCCGTGGTGAACTGGGACCCCATCGACATGACCGTGCTGGCCAACGAACAGGTCGAGAACGGCCGCGGCTGGCGTTCGGGCGCGCTGGTGGAGCGGCGCGAGCTGACCCAGTGGTTCTTCAAGATCTCCGATTTCTCCGAAGAGCTGCTGTCGGCGCTGGACACTCTTGAGAACTGGCCCGCCAAGGTCCGCCTGATGCAGGAAAACTGGATCGGCAAGTCGCGCGGCCTGCAGTTCTCCTTTGAACGCACCGACGGCGGCGAGCCGGTCGAGGTTTATACCACCCGCCCCGACACGCTGCTGGGCGCGTCCTTTGTCGGCATCTCGCCCGACCATCCGATTGCCAAGGCGCTGGAAGCCGAATCGGACGAAGTTGCGGCATTTGTCGCCGAGTGCCGCAAGGGCGGCACCACCGAGGAAGCCATCGAGACGGCCGAGAAGCTGGGCTATGACACCGGCATCCGTGTCAAACACCCGCTGAACCCGGACTGGGAGCTGCCTGTCTGGATCGCGAACTTCATCCTGATGGACTACGGCACCGGCGCAATCTTTGCTTGCCCGGCGCATGACCAGCGCGACCTGGACTTCTGCCGCAAATACGATCTGCCGGTCATCGACACGTTCTTTGCGCTGGACAATGACACTCCGGTTGCAAACGAGGCTTTTGTCCCGCCGAAAACCGAGAAGGTCCGCTGGGTCGACCATTTCGCCGGTCTGACCGAGGCCACCGGCGAGGAAGCCATCGATGCCACCGTGGATTATGCGGAAAAGGCCGGCTGGGGCCAGGGCGTCACCAAATACCGCCTGCGTGACTGGGGCCTGAGCCGCCAGCGCTACTGGGGCTGCCCGATTCCCGTGGTCCACTGCGGTGACTGCGGCGTGGTGCCGGAGAAGAAAGAGAACTTGCCGATTGCGCTGCCCTATGATGAGGGCGGCAAGCCGATCGACTTCTCGGTGCCGGGCAACCCGCTGGACCGCCACCCGACGTGGCGTGATTGCGCATGCCCGTCCTGCGGCAAGCCGGCCCAGCGCGAAACCGACACCATGGACACTTTTGTCGATTCGTCTTGGTACTTCGCCCGTTTCACCGCACCGCGCGCCGAAACCCCTACCGACATGGCCGAGGCCGAATACTGGATGAACGTCGACCAGTACATCGGCGGCATCGAGCACGCGATTCTGCACCTGCTTTATTCGCGATTCTTTGCCCGCGCGATGCAGATCTGCGGCCACCTGCCGGAGAAATCCATCGAGCCGTTCGATGCGCTGTTCACCCAGGGCATGGTGACCCACGCGATCTACAAGACCACCGGCGAGAACCACCGCCCGGTTTACCACTATCCCGAAGAAGTGGAGCTGCGCGACGGCAAGGGCTTCCTGAAGGACGGCACTGAGGTGGAGATCATCCCCTCTGCCAAGATGTCCAAGTCCAAAAACAACGTCGTGGACCCGCTGCACATCATCTCGTCCTTCGGCGCGGACACTGCCCGCTGGTTCGTGCTGTCGGATTCGCCGCCCGAGCGTGACGTGGAATGGACCGCTGCCGGCGCCGAAGCCGCCCACAAACACCTGAACCGTGTCTGGAACCTGTGCGACCGCATTGGTGAGATGGATCCGGAGGCGGCGGGCGAAGGCGACGAGGAGCTGCTGCGCGAGATGCACAAATGCATCCGCGATGTGACGCTGGGCATCGACTCCTTCGGCTTCAACGCCGCGATTGCCAAGCTGTACGCCTTCACCAACACGCTCGCCAAATCCAAGGCCAGCGCCAAGGTGCAGAAGCAGGCGATCATGACGCTGGCACAGCTGATGTCCCCGATGACCCCGCACCTGGCAGAGGACATCTGGAACCATCAGGGCGGCGAAGGCCTGTGCGCCACCGCGCCCTGGCCGGTTGCCGACGACGCCATGCTGGTCGAAGACACCGTCACCCTGCCGATCCAGATCAACGGCAAGCGCCGCGGCGAGATCGAGGTCGCCAAGGATCTGGACAAGGCAGAGGTTGAAAAACTCGCCCTGGCACACGAAGCTGTGCAAAAGGCGCTGAATGGCGGCGCCCCGAAGAAGGTGATCGTTGTTCCGGGCCGGATTGTGAATGTCGTTGCTTAACCGCAGAACCCTGCTGATGGCGCTGCCCCTGGCGGCAGCTGCCTGCGGCTTCACCCCGGTCTACGCCCCTGGCGGAACCGGCGCGGAGCTGCATGGCCAGATCGAGGTTCAGGCACCGGAAAAGATCAAGGGCGCCAACGGCTCTGATGCCTATTTCCTGGTGCAGAACCTGGAGCAGCGCCTGGGCCGCGGCAGCGGTGCCGCCTACAAGCTAGACCTCACGCTCAGCACCGAGGAAGAGCGCCAGGCGATTACGGCGGATAATGAAATCACCCGCTATTCGGTGATCGGCACCGCAGGATTTTCGCTGACCCGGCAGTCGGATGGCAAGGTCGCGTCCAGCGGCACTGTGCGGAACTTCACCGGCTACTCCGCCACCGGCTCCACGGTGGAGACTCTGGCGGGCGAGCGGGACGCGCATGAACGCCTGATGGTGATTCTGGCCGATCAGATCACCACGCAGATCCTGGCAACTGCGGATCTCTCCGCCGCTGCTGAATGAAGCTTTCCCCGCGCGAAGCTGACGGCTATTTCGCCAAGCCCGATCCCGGCAAGACCGGCATCCTGATCTATGGCGCCGACGCGATGCGCGTGTCCTTGAAGCGGCAGCAGGTGCTGGCCGCCCTGCTTGGCCCCGGCGCCGAGGAAGAAATGCGCCTGACCCGCCTGCCTGGCGGCGACCTGCGCAAGGATCCGGCACAGCTTTTGGATGCGGTCAAGGCGGTCGGGTTCTTTCCCGGTGTCCGGGCGGTGTTTGTCGAAGGCGCCAACGACACCGCCACCCCCGCAATCACCGCAGCACTGGAGGAATGGCAGCCGGGCGATGCTCAGATCGTGGTCACGGCAGGCCAGCTGAAAGCGTCCTCCAAGCTGCGCAAGGCGTTTGAGGGCCACAGCAACGCCTATGCGGTTGGCATTTACGACGACCCGCCCTCGCGTGCCGAGATCGAACGCATTCTGGGCGAGGCCGGCATCCGCGACGTGCCCGGCGACAGCATGTCGGCGCTGACCGATATCGCCAATGACATCGGCCCCGGCGACTTTTCCCGCATGATCGAGAAGCTGGCGCTTTACAAGCACGGCGACAGCAGCCCGCTGTCACTGGACGACATCGGCGCCGTGGCCCCGCAGTCGACCGAAGCCGCGCTGGACGACGTGCTCAACGTGGTCGCCGAGGGCCGCAGCCCTGAAATCGGCCCGCTGATCCGCCGCCTGCAGGCGCAGGGCACCAACGCCGTGACCCTCTGCATCGGCGCCACCCGGCATTTCCGCACGCTCTACACCATCGCCTCGGCTCCCGGCGGCCCGGCCCAGGGCATCGGCCAGCTGCGCCCGCCGCTTTACGGCAAACGCCGCGACCGGATGCTGCGGCAGGCCCAGAACTGGGGCGCAAACCGGCTGGAAACTGCGCTGACGATCATCACCGACACCGATCTGGCGCTGCGTTCTGCCGGCCAGACCGCGCCGGCGCTGGCCCTGATGGAGCGGGCTTTGATCCGGCTTGCCATGCTCAGCCGCGCCCGCTGATCCCGAAACGCACCGTCCCGCTTGATCCGCCTTGCAGGGCCGCCCATCATGGCACGGTAAGAACAGGAGAAAGACGATGTATACGGTCACCGGCATTCCGCTTACCCGCACCTTCCGGGTGCTGTGGGCGCTTGAAGAGCTTGGGCAGCCCTACGAGCTGAATCAGCATGGCCCCCGCAGCCCGGAAGTGCAGGCGCTGAATGTCTCTGGCAAGGTGCCGGTGCTGCAGGCGGAAGGTGAGGTCATTACCGATTCGACTGCTATTCTCACCTACCTGGCTGACAAGCACGGCGCGCTGACGGCCCCCGCAGGAACCATTGCGCGCGCCAAGCAGGACGCGATGACCCATCTGCTGCTGGACGAGGTCGATGCCGTCCTTTGGGCCGCGGCACGGCACAGCTTCATCCTGCCGGAGGAACAGCGGGTACCAGAGGTGAAAGGCAGCCTGAAATGGGAGTTTGCCCACAACCTGTCGCGCCTTGAAAGCAAGATGGCAGGCCCCTTCCTGATGGGAGAAGAGTTCACCATCGCCGACATCATCTGCACCCATTGCCTGAACTGGGCGCGCAGCGCCAAGTTCCCGGTCGAGGGTGAAAAGCTGCAAGACTACGGCAAACGGATGCGGGAACGCCCGGCGTTTCAACGGGTGGCCGAACTCGCCAAGTAACCCGCCGCCGCCTGCCCTGCCCAGCGCCCGGTGGCCAGGCAGGCGGTCAGCAGATAACCGCCCGTCGGGGCTTCCCAATCCAGCATCTCCCCGGCGCAGAAAGTTCCGGGGATTTGTTTCAGCATCAGGTTGCCATCCACTGCATCGCAGCAAACACCGCCGGCGGTCGAAATCGCCTCGTCCATCGGACGCAAACCCGTGTGTTTCACCGGCAGCGCCTTGATCAGCCTTGCCAGGGCCTGCGCCTCCTGCGGCAGCGGGCGCCCGAATTCCTGCAGCAGCGCCGCCCCAGCCGGTGACAGCTTCAAGGTCTTGCGCAGGTGGTTGGAGAAACTCGCCTTGCCGCGCGGGCGCGACAGGCGGCGGGCAACTTCCGCCTCTTCCAGATCCGGAAGCAGATCCATATGCAGCACCGCACCCTCCCGCACCGCGGCACAGACGGAATAGATACCGCCGCCCTCCAGCCCGCGCTGCGAAATTACCGCTTCACCGCGCGAAACCTGGCCGCCCGCCCGCAGCGCAATCCCTTTGAGCGGCTGGCCGAATTGCGGTGCCATATGCCTGGACCACTCCACCAGCAGCCCGGCATTGGCAGGCTTGAATGGCGAAACTTCTACCGCTCGTTCCTGCAACAGCGGCCGCCACGCCCCATCCGACCCCAACCGCACCCAGCTTGCACCGCCAAGCGCCAGAACCGTGGCGCCTGCCTCAATCCGCACCGAACCGCTTGGCGTTTCAAATACAAGAGCCGCACCGTCCCAGCCGGCCCAGCGCCAGCGGGTGCGGATCTGCACGCCATACCCGTCCAAACGCCCCAGCCAGGCCCGCAGCAGCGGCGATGCTTTCATCACCTTCGGGAACACCCGGCCGGTGGAGCCGGTGAACAGCTCGCTCCCCAGTCCCTGCGCCCAGACCTGCACTGCCTGCGCATCAAAGGCCCGGATCATCGGCGCCAGCCAGTCCGCCGCCTCACCGTAACGGGTAATCAGCTGTTTGAAAGGCTCGTCCTTGGTCAGGTTCAGGCCGGACTTGCCCGCCATCAGGAACTTGCGGGCAGCTGACGGCTTGGCCTCAGCCACCAGCACCCGGTGCCCGGCGCGGCCCAGTTCTTCGGCAGCCATCAGCCCTGCTGGCCCGGCTCCGATCACCACTGCGTCCCACGCCTCTGTCATGCCATCCCCTTGCCAGCCCTTGCCGCCGGCGTGTCTAGTGCCCGCACGAAACCAGCCGAGGCCTGTGCATGTCTGATCCGAACTGCCCGCTGTGCGGACGCCCTATCCCAAAGGGTGCGCCGCAAAGCCTGCACCATCTGATCCCAAAACTGAAAGGAGGCAAGGGCGGACCAACCGTTCTGCTGCATGACATCTGCCACCGCGAGATTCACGCCACACTGACAGAGGCGGAACTGGCCCGCGACTTCAACACACCGGAAGCGCTGCAAGCCCATCCGCGGCTGGCGAAATTCATCGCCTGGGTTCAGAAACGCCCGCCGGAATTCCGTTCCCGCGTTCCTGGCAAGCGGCGCAAGCGCTAACTGAATTCAAGCCCCATGAAGGCCGGGCTGTCGCGCAGCTGCGCCCCGGGAATGTGCTGGAACTCCAGTGTTGTGTAGGGCCGCCGCCACAGCCATTCCCGGTTCGCCAGCGACTGCAAATCCGGATCCGGCGGTGTTTCCGTTGTAAAGCCAAGAAAATGCAGGTCGAACCCGAACTCCGCCACATCCTGAACTGACAAGAGCTTCATGTCTGCACGCAGGGCAAGCTCGGCCGCGATGTCCCCGGTCCGCAACGTGATCTGCCCGACATGCGCGCCGCCGCCCAGCAGCAGTGCAGGATCGCCGGCACCGTCCGGCCGGTTGCCAAGAAAATCATGCTGCAAAAGCTCTATGGCAAAGCCTTCGGGATCGTGCAGATGCGCCATATAGCCGATATCGCGGAACTGGTGCGGCGCCGAAACCTCCACGCCCTTCTGCCGCAAATGCTCACAGGCGATGTCCAGATCGGGCAGGCAAATGCCGATCTTCCAATAACGTTCATCGCGTGAATGCGGCGCCCGGCTGCCGCCGGGCAGCAGGATCAGGTCCGCATCCCCGCCGGCATAACCGGCGCGCCAGGCTTCACCCTCAGCCCGTGCCTCCATGCCGAGCACATCCGCGTAAAACCCCGCCAGCATCTTTGGGTCTTCGACCTGCAGCCGAAGGCCTGAAAGCCGCTTCACCGGCACATCCTCAGGATGCCGGCGGCAATTCCCGGTTTGGCCTCCAGCGCATGCGCCAGCAAGTCCTCCGCCGTTTCCAGCAAGGCCTCAGGCTCCACAACCCGGTCCACGAGGCCGTAGTCGTATGCCTCCTGCGCGGTGATCTTCTGCCCGGCCGCCAGGATCATCTTGGTGCGGGCAGGCCCGATCAGTGCAGCCATCCGGCCCGCGTCCGAAGGCTGCGGCAAATAGCCAAGCTTCATCACCGGGTAGAAGAATTTGGCCGATGGCACCGCGATGCGGATATCGCAAGCCAGCACCATGCCATTGGCGCCGCCCGCCAAGGTGCCGTTCAGCGCGGCCACCTTGAGGCAGGGAACAGCGGCCATTGCCGCCGACAACCGCTCCCACACCGGCGAGGTCGCCAGGCCTGCCCGCGCCTCATCCAGGTCGGCACCGGCGCTGAACACCTTGCCGGTTCCGGTCAGGATCAGCCCGCGGGCCTCCTGCGCGCGTTCGGCAATCTCCGCCAGCTCTGTGAGCATTGCTTCTGTCAGCGAATTCGCCTTGTCCGGCCGGTTGATGGTGACGGTCCACAGACCGTTTTCCGCGATTTCCAGTCCGATCATACCAGGCCCACCCGTTTGCGGATGCTGTCCTCGCGCAGGGAAACCTCCTGGCCCACATAATCATCTGCGTCGCCAGTGCACATCCACATCAGCGTCCGGGCCGGCCATTCGGCCGGAATATGGTCTTCCCAGTCCAGCTCGCTCACCGGGTTGATGCCGCTGGCCTTGATCTCGCGCTGCATCTGGGTCGCAACCGTCCCTGGCGACAGGCCCATGGCGCGGATGCCGTTGCCGCGTTCTTCCAGGTCGAGCGCAGAAGTCAGCATCGCCGCGCCTGCCTTCGACGAACAATAAGCACTCCACCCTTCCAGCGGCCGGTGCGCCGCGCCGGAGCTGACGGTAATGATGGTGCCGCCCCCCGATGGCTTCATCAGCGGCAGCGCAGCCCGCATGCCGTTGAAAACGCCTTTCAGGTTGATGTCGATCAGCTTGCCCCAGCCGTCCGGCGATGCATCCTCCAGCCGGGCAATCGGTTCGATCACCCCGGCATTGTTGATCAGGACGTCCAGGCTGCCGAATTGCCGGTGCGCCTTGGCCAGCGCCGCCTCCACCGAAGCATAGTCAGCCACATCACAGGCAAAGGTCAGCACGTTTCCGCCGATCTCCTCTGCCAGCGCCTGCAGGGCATCGCCGCTCCTTGCCAGCAAGGCCAGATTGGCCCCGGCGGCAGCAAAGAGGCGGGCCGCATCCGCACCAATCCCGCGGCTGGCGCCTGTAATTGCAATTGTTTTTCCGTTGAAATCCATCCGCCGTCCCTCCAAGTGACTGATAACCCATGTGGTAAAGCCCTTAGGGGGAACGGTCCAGCCCAAGGCCCCCTTGACGGCGCTGCCTGCCGGGCCGACGATGATTTCAATTATCTCACAGAGAAAGGTTCTCTAATGTCCGTAATTTTTGCGCGCGGCGGTGCCGCAGCAGCAATTTTGGTTGTTTCCGCGCAGGGCGCCCTGGCCGATCTGAGCGCGCAGGAAGTCTGGGCCGACTGGAAGGCGTACCTGACCGGCACCGGCTACACGGTATCCGGCACCGAAACTGTTTCGGGCAGCACTCTCACGGTATCCGACGTGTCGATGGTCATGCCAATCCCCGAAGAAGACGGATCCGGCACCCTGAGCTTTCCGGAAGTCCAGTTTGTCGAAAACGGCGATGGCACCGTCAACGTGCTGCTGCCTGCAGAATTCCCGATGACATTTGATTTCTCCGGCGACGGCGAAACCTTTTCCGGCAAGCTGATCTATTCCCACGATGGCACCCCGATGAAGGTGGCCGGCGACGCCGAGAACATGAGCTATGACTACAGCTCCTCCAAGGTTGCTCTGACGCTTGAGGAGCTGACCGCGGACGGCGAGGCCGTGCCCGCGGATGTCGCGAAAGCCCAGCTCGTCATGAGCGACGTCGCCACCAGGAGCAACATGAAGGTGGCCGGCGCTCGCAGCTATGAGCAGACGCTGACTGCCTCCAGCCTCAGCTATGACATGGGTTTCAACGACCCCGAAGGCGAGGGCAAGGGCTCCTTCAAGGGGGCGCTGCAGGGCCTGGCCTTCACCGGCACCGGCACCGTTCCCGAAGGCACGCCGGGCACCGACATGGCAGCGCTTCTGGAGGCCGGATTCGGTTTTGACGGCACCTTTACCTTCGAAGGCGGCAACGGCTCCGTTTCCGGCGTGGACGGTAGCGAAACCTTTGCGATGGAAAGCAACTCCCAGGGCGGCTCCTTTACCGTGTCGATGGACAAGGAGCACCTGACCTATGACGTTTCGCAAATCGGAACCAATGTGAACATCACGGGATCAGAGATCCCGTTCCCGCTGGCGCTCAGCATGGCGGAAACCGGTTTCAAGCTGATGATGCCGCTTTCGAAATCCGAGGAAGAGCAGGATTTCGCCCTGGGCGTCACCCTGCGCGAGTTTGCTGTGCCGGAAATGCTGTGGGGCATGATCGACCCGACCGGCCAGCTGCCGCATGACCCGGCCACCGTCATTCTGGACCTGGCTGGCAAAGGCAAGGTGCTGTTTGACCTGTTTGACCCCGAAGCCATGGAAGCCGTGGAAAAGGGCGAAGAACAGCCGGGTGAGCTGAATGCGCTGACCGTGAAGCAGCTGCAGGTCTCCGCAGCAGGCGCCGAGCTGACCGGCACCGGCGATTTCACCTTCAACAACGAAGACCTGACCAGCTTTGACGGCATGCCGGCACCCGCAGGCGAAGCCAACTTCAAGCTGACCGGCGCCAACACCCTGATCGACAAGCTGATCGGCATGGGCCTGATGTCCGACAGCGACGCCATGGGCGCGCGGATGATGATGGGCATGCTGGCGGTCCCGGGCGAAGGCGAGGACACGCTGACCTCGAAGATCGAAGTCACCGAGGACGGCCAGGTGCTCGCCAACGGCCAGCGCATCAAGTAACCGTCGAATTCCTGACAAGACCTGCAAAGGGGCTGCCCGGCGCGGCCCCTTTTTTGCGGCCCGCACTTGCGGCACGCGGTCTCTCTGGATAGCTCTTTTAAAGAGCAGAACAGAAGGTGCCCATGACCCAGTCTCCCGAAGCGCTTTGCCACGCCCTGATTGACGCCGCCCGCAAGGCCGGCGCGGATGCCGCCGACGCCATGGCAGCCGAGGGCAGCTCTCTCAGCATTGAAGTGCGCGAGGGCAAGCTGGAACATGCAGAGCGCTCGGAAGGCACCGACCTCGGCCTGCGGGTGTTTGTCGGCAAGCGCCAGGCGCTGGTCTCCTCCTCCGACATGCGGCCCGAAACCATCGCAGCGATGGCCGAACGCGCCGTTGCCATGGCAAAGGAAGCACCGGAAGACCCCTATGCCGGCCTCGCCGATCCGTCTCAGCTGGCCCGGAACTGGGATCTGGCCGCGCTGGAGCTGGAAGACCCGAGCAGCGAACCGGAGCCGGCAGCCCTGCAAGCGGATGCCCTGGCGGCCGAAGCCGCCTGCCAGGAGATTGAGGGCATTACCCAGGTGCAATCCGCAGCGGCGGGCTATGGCCGCCATGCTGTGCATCTGGCCGCGACCAACGGTTTCTCCGGCGGTTACCAGCGCACGGGCCGGTCCCTTTCCTGCACCGGGATCGCCGGCACGGGCACCGGAATGGAGCGTGACCACGACGGCGATTCCCGCACCTTCCAGGCCGACCTGCGCGGTGCAGAGGAAATTGGCCGCACCGCAGGTGAGAGGGCCGTGGCCCGGCTGGGCGCCCGCAAGCCCAAGACCGGCAGTTTCCCGGTCCTGTTCGACGAGCGGATTTCCTCTTCGCTGATCGGCCACCTGATGTCGGCAGCCAACGGCGCCGCAATCGCCCGCGGCTCCTCCTGGCTGAAGGATTCGCTGGGCCAGCAGGTGCTGCCCGAAACCCTCTCTGTCGTTGAGGACCCGCACCGCCCGCGCATTTCCGGCTCCCGCCCGTTTGACGGCGAGGGGCTTGCGACCCGAAGACGCACCGTGGTGGACAAGGGCGTGCTGACCGGCTGGACGCTGGACCTCGCCTCTGCCCGCAAGCTGGGGCTGGAAAGCACCGGCAACGCCGCCCGCGGCATCGGCGGGGTGCCCTCCCCCTCGACCTGGAACATCGCGCTGACCCAGGGTGATGCCAGCCGCGAGGACCTGATCGCACAGATGGGCACCGGCCTCCTGGTCACTTCGATGATCGGCTCCACCATCAATCCGAACACCGGCGATTATTCCCGCGGCGCCTCGGGTTTCTGGGTGGAAAACGGCGAGATCGCCTATCCGGTCAATGAATGCACCATCGCCGGCAACCTCCACAGCATGCTGCGCGGGATCATTCCGGCCAATGACGCGCGCACGCATCTTTCCAGCGTGGTGCCCTCGCTGCTGGTCGAAGGAATGACCCTTGCCGGCAACTGACCTTTCCCTGCTTGTAAAAGCGGCGGAACAGGCCGGAGACATCGCGTGCCGCTACACTGGACCCGCCGCCAGGCGCTGGGACAAGCCCGGCGGCGCAGGCCCGGTGACAGAAGCTGATCTGGCCGTCAACGCCATGCTTGAGGACATGCTGCAGCAAGCGCGGCCCGGCTACGGCTGGCTGTCGGAGGAGACCGAGGACAGTGCCGCCCGCCTGGCCCGCGACCGGGTGTTCATCATCGACCCGATCGACGGCACCCGCAGCTTTGCCGAAGGCTCCCGCACCTGGGCGCATTCCATCGCGGTTGCGGAACAGGGAGAGGTGACAGCTGCGGTGGTCTATTTGCCCCAGCGGGAGCTTATGTACACCGCGGCCAAGGGGCTGGGTGCGGCCTGCAACGGCAATCCGATCAAGGTATCCTCCGCAACTGAGCTTGCCAGCACTGAAATCCTGGCAGCCAAGCCCAATTTGCAGGCGCACCACTGGCTCGGCGGCGCCCCGCCTGCGTTCATCCGCAGCTACAGGCCCTCGCTGGCCTACCGGCTGGCCAAGGTGGCCGATGGACGGTTCGGCGCCATGCTGACCCTGCGTCCCAGCTGGGAGTGGGACATCGCCGCGGGCGACCTGCTGCTGCGCGAGGCAGGCGGCGCGATCAGCGACCGTTCCGGTAGCCCCTTGCGTTTCAACAACCCGCACCCGCGCCTGAACGGGGTGATCGCCGGCTGCCGCGCCCTGCATCAGGCGCTGCTGGCGGCACTCGATCCATCCAGCCCCGGCATCGCTGGACTTTGAACCGGGCAGGCCTTAAGCGGTCTCAGCAGTCCAGCCATCGCCAGAAGCAAATTTTTCACAGACAAACCCGCATGTTGCAGATACCTTGGGCCGGAAAAATAAAATCGAACCAGATGCAACTGCGAACCACAGCTTCCAGGCGCTCCGCCGGCCTGCAGCCCCGCCCCAAGGGGGAGCTGCTGTGGGTGCACGCGACAACGCCCGAACGCTATCTGGCGCTCTGTGATGTCGGCCGGCGGCTCAAGACTCTGCGCCCGGATCTGCTGGTGCTTGCCAGCTGGGAGCCTGAGTTGCATCTGACGGGAACCGTTGGCTGCGATATTCCGGTTGGCCCGCTGGCGGAGGACACGATGGCAGAGGCGCGGGATTTCCTGGCCCACTGGCAGCCTGACGCCTGCATCTGGACCGGCACGCCCGCACGGCGGGTGATGCTGCGGCAATTGCGCGAGCGCGGCACTGGCATCCTGCTGGCGGACCTGCTGGACAGCGAAATGCCGCACCGCACCAGCCGCTGGCTGCCAGATCAGCGGCGGCGGCTGCTGGAGGGGCTGACCTGCATCCTGACCCCCTCCAAGGCGGTGCAAGACCGGCTGATCCGGGCAGGCGTGCCGGCAGAGCGGGTGGAACTGGCCGGCAAGCTGCGGGTGTCCGCCATTCCGCCGGGCTGCAACGATGACGAGCTGGCCGCCATGCAGGAAACCTTGGGCAGCCGCCCGGTCTGGCTGGCAGCACATGTCAAACTGGCGGAGCTTGCCCGGGTGCTGGAAGCCCACCGGACCGCCTTGCGGCTGCTGCACCGGCTGCTGCTGGTGATCGCGCTGGACGACACCGCCGACCTGGCCGCCGCCCGCCGCCTGCTGCAGGACAGCGGGCTGTCCTTTGCCGACTGGGAGGACGGCGGCGAACCGGAAGACTTCAACCAGGTGCTGCTGACCGGCGGCGAGGACCTGGGACTCTGGTACCGCCTGTCTCCGGTTGCCCTGATCGCCAGCAGCCTCGATCCCGCGGCACAGGGCCAGTCCCCCTTGGATGCCGCGTCCTTGGGCTCTGCCCTCTTGCACGGGCCAGGCATCCACGCGCACCGTGACCTCTATGACCGGCTGGCCAAATCCGGCGCCGCTCTGCAGGTTCAGACCCCGGCTGAAATGGCGGATGCCGTCGTCGCGGTTTCCGCACCGGACAAGGCTGCCGAAATGGCGCTGGCCGGCTGGCAGAGCGTGACCGAAAGCGCAGCCACAACCGACATGCTGATGGACAAGGTCCAGACCCTGCTGGACCAGCACGAGGATACCAATGCGGGCACCTGATTTCTGGCACAAGCCGCCGGAGCAATTTGATCTGCGGTCAACCTTGCTGGCACCGCTGGGATGGGCCTATGCGCGTGCCACGGCATCCCGGCTGGCCAAGGGCAGCCCGCAAGCAGCCGGGGTGCCGGTGATCTGCGTCGGCAACCTGAACGCCGGCGGCACCGGCAAGACCCCCACGGTGATCTGGCTGCTGGAGACCCTGCGCAGCCTCGGCCACGAGCCGCATGTGGTCACCCGCGGCTACGGCGGCACGCTGGAGGGGCCGGTGCAGGTGTTCCCCGGCCGCCACAAGGCCGCGCAGACCGGGGACGAGCCGCTGCTGCTGGCCGCCTTTGGAGAGGTCTGGGTTGCCAAGGACCGCGCCGCGGGCGCCCGCGCTGCAGCTGACGCCGGGGCGACGGTCATCGTGCTGGACGACGGCTTTCAGAATCCATCAGTGGCCAAGAACCTGTCGCTGGTAGTAGTGGATGCGCAGCACGGGTTCGGCAATGGGCGTTGCCTGCCGGCCGGCCCGTTGCGCGAACCGGTTGCCACCGGGCTGAAACGCGCCGGCGCGGTGCTGTCGCTGGGGCCGGAGCCTGCCCAAAAGGCATTCGCGGACGCTTGGGGCAGCCATCTGCAGGGGCTGCCGCATTTCACCGGCGCGCTGGAACCGTTGCAGACCGGGATGCCCTGGAACGGCACCCGCGTGCTGGCTTTTGCCGGCATCGGCCACCCGCAGAAGTTCTTCAGCACCCTGCGCAGCCTTGGCGCCGAAATAGCCCGGGCCGAGGCGCTGGACGACCACCAGCCGCTGACCCCGGCGCTGATGAACCGGCTGGAAAGCGAGTCCAAGCTGCTGAACGCGCAGCTGGTCACAACTGAAAAAGACGCCGTCCGCCTGCCGGACAGCTTCCGCTCCAAGGTGATCACCCTGCCGGTGCGATTGCAGATCGACGGTGCCGACGGCCTGAAGGCCCTGCTGCAAAAGGCGGCGCCAGCACCCTGAGCGCTGCCCGGTTGCAATCCATGCGGCGGCGCGTGCCGCCCAAAAGAAAAAGCCCGGGCAGCCGCCCGGGCTTTTCATCCTTGCGGCCAGCTGCGCTCAGCCTTCCAGCTCTGCGTCGATCAGCTTCTTGAAGTCTTCGTAGGACTGGTTCGAGATTTTCTCACCATTCAGGATGAAGGACGGCGTCGACTCGATTCCGTGCTCAGTCGCGTTTTCCTGATACCAGGCCACCAGGGTCTGCGCCTTTTCGCCATCCTGCAGACAGGCTTCCAGCTGATCGTTTTCAATCCCTGCCAGGCGGCCGATCTTGCGCAGCTCGTCGATGATTTCCGACGCGCCGCCGGCCCGCGCCCATTCCGACTGCCCCTTGTAGATCAGATCGGAAATGCCGAAAAACTTCTCCGGCCCGCTGCAGCGCGCGATCATCGAGGCCCACAGCCCGTAACGGTCGAAATAGACCTCCCGGTAGGTGAACTTCACCTTTCCGGTGTCGATGTAGTCCGCCTTCAGCTGCTTGAAGGTGTTGTTGTGGAAGTTCGCGCAGTGCGGGCAGGTGTAAGAGGCGTATTCGATCAGCGTGACCGGCGCGTCCTCCGCCCCCAGGGTCATCTCGGTGATGGTCGAGGTGTCCACTTCGGCTTCTTGCGCGATTGCCGCGCCGACCAGCGGATTTGACGGCAGATTGCTCTGGCTGCCCAAACCCGACAGGGCATAACCGCCCGCAACCACCGCAACCGCGGCCAAGACACCAGACATCAAACGGGTCATTTGAACCCCTTTCCTTGCGTTTTCTGTTTTGTCAGTACATTGCGCCCCAGGCGTTCCAGGGCGGCGCGCAAATCGTCATTTTCCACCCCGGCGGCTGCCTTGCTGGCCTCAGCCGCATCCCGCGGGTCCGGCTGCAGCGGCGCTTGCACCTTGGGGGCATATTTGAACTCCACGCGGCCGTCGGAAAAACCCGTCGGTGCCGTTTGTGTGATCCGCACCTTGGAGATGGCGTTGAAGCCATAGACCGCGTTCACCCGCTCGCGCAGGCGTTCCTTTTGCATTTCCAGCATCGGCGCGTTGGCCCCGGTGGTCAGAACCGTCAGCGTGGCGCCAAAGGAGCCCCGCCCGTAGCCGATGTTCACGGGACGGGCCATGGCAGCGATATCCGGCCCGGCGATCTCCTCCCAATGGGTGAGCAGCCGGGACACCGCGAATCCGCGGCTTTCGCCCGCTTTGCGGATCTGCTCGCTGAGGAGCTTGGAGGTCCGGGAGAACCCGCGTGTGGTGCTGCGCCTGAATGCCATGATCTAGGTTTTGCTCGACTGCCCGCCCTATTGTAAAGAGCGGTAATGCAGGCGCCAGCCAAACCGCAAGCCGGGGAATAACGAATGCGTGACTTGAATAGCGATTTTGCTGCGATGGGCGAAGACCTGCTTGCGTGGTATGACGTTCATGCCCGCGAGATGCCCTGGCGTGTCGGTCCGGCAGACCGTGCCGCAGGTGTCCGCCCGGATCCTTACAGGGTCTGGCTTAGCGAGGTGATGCTGCAGCAGACAACCGTGGCCGCCGTCCGCGAGTACTTCCTCCGCTTCACCGGCCGCTGGCCATCGGTTCTGGATCTTGCTGCCGCGGAAGACGCAGATGTGATGAGCGAATGGGCCGGCCTCGGTTATTACGCCCGCGCCCGCAACCTGCTGAAATGCGCCCGCACGGTGGCGCAGGATCATGGCGGCAGCTTCCCGGACAGCTACGAGGGCCTGCTCAAGCTGCCCGGCATCGGCCCCTATACCGCCGCGGCCATCGCCTCGATCGCCTTTGACCGCCCCGAGACCGTGCTAGATGGCAATGTGGAGCGCGTGATGGCGCGGCTGCATGACATTCACGACCCGCTGCCCGGTGCAAAGCCCGTACTGAAAACCCGTGCGGAAGCGCTGACCCCGGATCAGCGGCCCGGTGATTACGCGCAGGCGGTGATGGATCTTGGCGCCACCATCTGCACCCCCCGCAACCCTGCCTGCGGTATCTGCCCCTGGCGCGAACCTTGCGCGGCACGGGCTGCAGGAACCGCCGCCGAGCTGCCCAGGAAGACGCCAAAGAAACCCAAACCCACCCGGCACGGCATTGTCTATCTGGCGCAATCGGCCGATGGTATCTGGCTGCTGGAACGGCGGCCGGACAAGGGGCTGCTGGGCGGAATGCTCGGATGGCCCGGCTCGGAGTGGAACGGCGCCCCTGTCCCTGCCCCGCCCTTTGAGGCTGACTGGCAGGCGTTGCCAGGCGAAGTGCGGCACACTTTCACCCATTTCCACCTGATCCTGCAGGTGATGACCGCAGAGCTCCCCCGCGGGTTCAACCGGAATGCGGACCAAGAGCTGGTCCCGCAGCAAGAGTTCCGCCCCTCCAGTCTGCCCACGGTGATGCGCAAAGCCTTCAGCCTGTACAAAGACCGCTAGGTTACCTTGCGCCCCTATTGGGTTTTCAGGAGCCAAGGCATAGGGTTCGCTCAAACGCGCGCTGACTGATTTGGGAGACCCGGCATGATTGCCTCCGAAACCCTTGCCCGCTGGCAAAGCGCCCTGCCGTTCTGGATGTCTTTTCTGCTTTTGCCGCTGGTCTGGGTCGCTGCGCTGCAGGGCGGCTGGGCGCTGCTGCTGCCGCCGCTGGTCACCTGGCACCTGTTTGCGGTGCTGGACGGGATGTTCGGCCTCAACCTGGAAAACGCCGACCCGGAGACACCGGACAGCGACCTGAAATGGTACAAGGCGCTGACCGCGGCCTGGGTGCCGCTGCAGTTCCTCACGCTGTTCGGACTGATCTGGTACGTCAGCGGTGCGGAACATCTGAACGCGTTTGAGAAATTCGCAGCCTTCTTCGGTGTTGGTGTTGTGACCGGCGCCGTCGGCATCAACTACAGCCACGAGCTGATGCACCAGTCCAGCCGGGTCGAGCGCTGGCTGGGCGACATTCTGCTGGCAATGGTGCTTTATTCGCATTTCCGGTCAGAGCACCTGCTGGTGCACCACCGCTATGTCGGAACGCCCCGCGATCCGGTCACGGCGCGCTACAACGAGGGTTTCCACCGCTTCTATCCGCGGGTACTGCGGCAATGCTGGCACTCCGCCTTCCGTGCCGAAAAAGAGAAGCTTGCCAAGAAGGACCGCCCCTGGACCGACCGCTCCAACCCGTTCTTCCGCTACTGGGCGCTGCAGGCGGCGATGCTTCTGCTGGCCTTGCTGCTCGGCGGGCTGACCGGCGTCCTTCTG
This sequence comes from Leisingera sp. McT4-56, assembly GCF_020514995.1. Lineage (NCBI taxonomy): Bacteria > Pseudomonadati > Pseudomonadota > Alphaproteobacteria > Rhodobacterales > Roseobacteraceae > Leisingera > Leisingera sp. McT4-56. The sequence continues at coordinate 78,012 of NZ_JAJALF010000020.1, forward strand.
TTCCTGGTTCAGGCCGGCACCGCGATCTGGCAGCTGGAAGTGGTCAACTACGTCGAACACTACGGGCTGACCCGCAAACACCTGGGCGAGGGCAAATACGAGCCGGTCCAGCCGCGCCATTCCTGGAATGCGGCTCACAAGGCATCGAACTGGCTGCTGATCAACCTGCAGCGCCATTCGGACCACCACTACAAGCCGAACCGGCGCTTCCCCCTGTTGCAGAACTATACAGAGGCCGACGCCCCGCAGCTGCCCTACGGCTATCCGGTGATGACCATTGCCGCGATGATCCCGCCCCTGTGGCGGCGGGTGATGAACCCGCGGGTGCGGCGCTGGCGGCAAAGGTACTACCCGGAAATCACCGACTGGCACGCCTATAACAAGGCGCAGAACCCGATGCCGCGCTAAGGATTACGCCCAAGCCAAAACCGTCATCGGCAGATCCAGCCCGCGCACCTCCTGATCCGGATGGCGGGCTGCGCCGTCCAGCAGGTCCAGCCCAGCCAGCTCAGCCTTGACCTGCGCGGCCACCGTTTCGCTGACAACAATACTGGCCTGCAGCCTGCGCGTCAGGTTCTCCAGCCGCGCAGCAATGTTCACCGTCATGCCCAAAACCGCGTATTCCAGCCGGTTGGCACCGATATCGCCCAGCAGCGCCTCGCCATAATGAATGCCGATCCCGGCGCGAATCTCGGGCTTGCCCTGTTTCGCACGCTCCCGGTTCCATCTCGCCAGCGAGGTCCGCATCGCGTGAGCGCAGGCCAGCGCGTTGGTAGCATCCTGTGTCCCGGCGACCGGCGTGCCAAATGTCGCCATCAGCCCGTCCCCCAGATACTTGTCCAGCGTGCCGTGGTGGCGGAACACCTCCCGCTCCATCCGGCCATGGAATTCGCGCAAGAGATCAATCACGGCCCGCGGATCCATGCCTGCTGACAGCCGGGTAAAGCCGATGATGTCGATGAACAGAACCGCCACATTCTCGCTGCGCACCTGTTTCAGCGGCTCATCGTTCTGCGACAGCTGCTCCACCACATTGGGCGAGAAGTAGCGCGACAGGTTGGCCCGCTCCCGGGTCAGGCTCGCGTTGCTCATCAGCAAACCGTTGAAACGGCGCACCGAGAAACCCAGCGTCACAGCAACCAGGACAAAGACGACCGCTTCCTGCACCCGCATCCGGACCACAAAATTGTTCGGGTCAAAAAACTCTGCCAGCAATAAGTCCGGGCCAAAAGCAGCCTCGACAGCTTCGGTCAGGCCCGGAAACGGGGGTGCGAACCACCAGGCCAGCGCCAAGGCGCTTAGCCACATCGCCGCCGTCCAGGTGCCGATTGCAATCACCGTACGCCAAGAATAGGCCATGGTGCCAGCCGCCAGAATGACAAAGAAATACTGAAAATTGTCAAACCTGTACTGCATCGCCACCGGCATCTCATGACTGGCGAACGGATTCGGCACCACCATTCCCACCGTCATGATCAACAGGTCCAGGAAAATCAGAAACAGCTCCATTCGCGACCGTCCGACTTTGCCCGCGCGGCTGATGAACCAGCCGTTCAGGCACAAAAGCGCCAGGATCCCATGATAATAGAGCATCTCCCAAGCCGGGTTCAGGAACACAAGCAACACGCCGATGAATGGCATCGCGATCCAACGGGCCCGCACCGCCAGCTGCAGCCCGCGCCGCTTGTGCGCATCCAGTGCGGCCTCCGCAAACCTTCCCTCGGCCGCAGAAACCTGCTGGCTGCCTGTTTCTGCTGCACTGGCAGCACCGGTTCCGGTTGCAAGCGCCGTATCGGTCATTGGCTCTCCCTCTTCCCGCTGGCTGCAGCAGCATACCCATTTCAGATAGTGGCCCTGCGTCAATCTGGGAATAGCGCATCAGCCCGCACAAAAGCAAAAAACCCCGCCTGATCCAGGCGGGGCAAGGTGTGCGCCTGCACAAGATGCACAGGCGCCTGCAATAGACTGTTGTGGTCTGAAAAGCCTTGGGCCTCAGTTCTGCATTTCTGCCCGGATCTGCTGGCGCAGCACGTCGATCGGCACCGTCTTGCCGTCTCGCTTGAAACACCAGTAGGTCCAGCCGTTGCACGAAGGCGCATTTTCCAGATGCGCGCCCACCTGATGGATCGAACCCTTGATGTTGTCGCCGATCAGGGTGCCATCCGCGCGCACCTTGGCCTTGTGGCGGCGGTTCATCGAGTACAACTCCTCGCCCGGGCGCAGCATGCCGCGCTCGACAAGCTGGCCGAAGGGCACCCGCGGCGCCGCGCGCTTGCTGGCGGAAACCTCCAGCGCCTCGCGGTCGAACTTGCGCACTGCCTTGATCCGCTTCTCCGCCACCTTGCGGTAGGCTTCCTCGCGCTCGATGCCGATGAACTCGCGGCCCAGCATCTTGGCCACCGCGCCGGTGGTGCCGGTGCCAAAGAACGGATCCAGCACCACGTCGCCCGGGTTGGTCGCACCCACCAGGATCCGGTGCAGCAGCGATTCCGGCTTCTGTGTCGGATGCGCCTTGTCGCCGTTTTCGTCCTTCAGGCGCTCATGGCCGGTGCAGATCGGCAGCACCCAGTCGCTGCGCATCTGGATGCCCTCGTTCAGTGCCTTCAGCGCTTCGTAGTTGAAGGTGTACTTCGCGCCCTCGGACTTGGACGCCCAGATCATCGTCTCATGCGCGTTGGTGAACCGCTTGCCGCGGAAGTTCGGCATCGGATTCGACTTGCGCCAGATGACGTCGTTCAGCACCCAGTAGCCTTCGTCCTGCAGCACGGCGCCGACGCGGAAGATGTTGTGGTAGGAGCCGATCACCCAGATCGAGCCGTTCGGCTTCAGCACCCGGCGCGCCGCCTTCAGCCACTCGCGGGTGAACTGGTCATAGGCCGCAAAGCTGGAAAACTGGTCCCAGTGATCATCCACGGCGTCGACCTTGGAGTTGTCGGGGCGGTGCAGCTGGCCTTTCAGCTGCAGGTTATACGGCGGATCCGCGAAGATCAGATCGACCGAATTGGCCGGCAGACTGTTCATCGCTTCGACGCAGTCCCCGCCAATAATCGTGTTTAAAGGGAGCGCTGCCGCGCCCTTTGTCATGGTTTTATTCATTGCTCTGCCTCATAACCGCGGCGCATTTTTGCGCTCATTAGGTTGTCCACAGGATGAGTCATCGCGGATTCGAGGTCAATTTGTTTATTATAACAACGCCCTACGGTTCACTCTTGATACAAGATATTGTGTACCGGCTTGAACGAGCGCCGATGATGTGGGGTCACCCCCAACTGAACTAGCGCGTCGCGGTGCTGTTTCGAGGGATAGCCTGCGTTTTTCTCCCAGCCATAACCCGGGAACTGTTGCGCCAAATCCACCATGATCCTGTCACGCGCCAGTTTTGCCAAAATCGAGGCCGCCGCGATCGACACCGATTTGGCATCGCCCTTGACCACCGCCTCAGCCGGCAACGCCAGCCCCTTGGGGATCAGATTGCCATCAATCAGCAAGTAGTCCGGAGCCGGATCCAGCGCCGCTACCGCGCGCTCCATCGCCAGGTGCGACGCTCGCAAAATGTTCAGGGAATCAATCTCTTCGACCGTGGCATGAGCGACCGACACCTGCGCCGTGGATAGGATTTCCCCCTCCAGCGCCTCGCGCCTTTTCGGGCTCAGTTTCTTGGAATCATTCAGGCCTTCCGGGAGCGCGGCAGCATCCAAAACGACGGCGGCAGCCGTGACCGGCCCGGCCAGCGGACCGCGGCCGACCTCGTCGACACCGGCAATCCTCAGGAACCCTTTCGCAAGGGCGGCGGCTTCAAGACTGTAATCAGGCTGTGTCATGCCAGCCAGAAAACCAATTCAGGCAGCCGATGCAACCCGCGTAAAAAAAGGGGGCCGAGGCCCCCAGTCTGCTGCTGCCCGATTGTTGTCTGCTCAGCGCCGCACCAGCCGGTAACCGTGGCTGTTCAGGCAGCCGGGCTTGTAGCCGGTGCGATGGCGCTTGCCGTTCCAGAAAGTGACCTTGCAGGACTTCGGCAATGCATGGGTGTAGCCATAGCTGCGCTCCAGGCAGCCCTTGCCGACCAGCGCATGGCTGCGGCTGTACGCCGGGAAATACCTCAGGCACTGGGACGGCAGGTCATAGCGGCGCACCCGGGGCGGCAGCGGCCTGACGTAGCCGTCGTGGCGATCGCTGCCGTAGTACTTGTGGCCGCCGTGCGAATGATTATGCGCCGGCGGTGTGTACTTGCGGCTCACATGCCGGTCGTCGTCATCCCTGGAATGCTTGATGGCAGCACCGATGATTCCCAGCAGCGCCAGGCCTCCAAGCACTTTGGCGAAATCCTCGTCTGCGCGCGCGGGCGCCGCGGAAAAGCCGGTAACGGCAATGGCGGCTGCAACAATCAAGGCAATGAATTTACGGTGCGGCTGAGGGCGGTGAATACGGGTCATATCGGGACCTTTCTTTTGAATATGCAAAACGCAATGACAGCGCTTGATGCACACAGCCTGGCCCCGGCCCTTTCAGACAGGCAATATCGGCGGCTTGTTATCGGATATCAGCTGCCCCAACCTCCTGCGGTTATTGAATTTCAGGCAGTGCAGCCGCAGGATGGCCGCATGAAACAGCACCTCCTGATCCCCGCCCTTACGGCTGCCCTTCTGGCGCTTTCCGCGCCGGCGCAGGCGGCTGACTGCTATGCCGACTACAAGGCCAAGCAGGACAATCCGCTGCGCCTGCACTATGGCGTGATCCAGCTGTCCGGCGCCTGCAAGAAAAAAGCGGCCCGCAGCGAAATCGAAGCCCGTATCGCCCCTGCCGGCTGGAAGCTTCTGAACGTCCTTTCCGTTTTCGGCCCCGAAGGCCTGCAGCAAAGGAAGGCCGATGCCGGATCCTACTATCTCCGTTTCTGACGCCCGGGCCGCCGGCAGCCGGGTGATCGCGCTTGGCATCGCCGCCATCATTGCGATGCTGGCCGTGGCGGGCACCGTGCTCCTGCTGACGCTGCCGGATGCCAACGCTTTCAACACCCGGGTCGAGCGGCTGTTTATCGAAAACGACCTCACCACCCAGGCTGAAATCAAGCTGCTGGAAATCCTGGCCCAGTCCGGCACTGCCTTTGCCGACACGCTGACAAGCTACCGGATGGTGATCTTTGTGCTGCTGGTCTTTGCCACCGCGATGCTGGTGGCGGCGCTGGCGGTGCTGGGCATGCTGGTGATGCTGAACCGCCGCATGGCACAGATCGAGCGCTCCGGCATCCAGGTGAACGAACTGCTGATCAGCCGCGATGAGAACACCGTCTACCTCAACAACATGGGGTTCAAGCTGACACCCGCGGCAATGGAAACCCTCTCGGTCCTGGCCGAGGCCCGGCTGGACGGCGACGTGCTGTCCGGCGCCGAAATCGAGGCAGTGATTTCCGGCCGCACCTCCGCCGATTGCGAGGAAGCTGCCGGCGCCACCCGGATCAAGCGCCTTCGCGACACCTTGGGCAACCAGATGGTCAGCGAACTGCTGGTCAAGAACATCGCCAAACGCGGCTATGTGCTGGCGATCAGCAAGGATGTGATCCGCATGGTCTGACCCTTCCGCTCCGTTCTCCTCAATATCATGTGTCCGGCTCTGGATTTTTCCGGCACAGTCCCCAGATAGTTCAGAACCGGCCTGCGCCGGCCGGTCCTGTTTCCGCCGCCTGAACGGCACATAGGACAAGGATCTCTGGGATGGACACACAGGTGCAGACCCGCAACCGGGGCTACGGCATTGTTGTCGAACCGCTGCAAGGCCCGGTCACTGCCCGGCGCGGCGGCACCGTTCTGGCGCAAAGCACCCGTGCCAGGGTGATGTACGAAACCCGGCTCCCGCCAGCGGTCTACTTCCCGGCTGAAGACGTAACCGCCCCGCTCTCGCAGCATACGGATCTGCAGACCTTCTGCCCGTTCAAAGGCACCGCCAGCTACCGCGACATTCTGTTGCCCGGCGGCACGGTGCAAAACGGCGTCTGGGCCTACGAGGATGCCATGCCGGAGGCCGCCGCCATTTCCGGCCACATCGGTTTCATGCCCGGCGCAGAGGTCGAATTCGATTTCGGCAGCAACACGGTGGAGATGCCGGACTACGGAAATATCTCCGGCCCGGTGATCGACTGGCTCCTGCGCGATGCCTCGATGGCGGCAACCCCGGAAGAGCTGACCGCCGCGCTGGCAGAGAAATTCGTGGAACAGGGCATTTACCTGTCCCGCCTTTCGGTCATGGCCTGGTCGCTGCACCCGCTTATCGCGGGCAAGAACTATATCTGGCAGAAGAAAACCGGCGAGGTCACGACCTACGCCCCGTCGTATGAAATCCACGACCATCCCGCTTACCAGAACAGCCCGCTGCGCCATGTCTCCAACGGGCTGGGCGGGGTGCGGCACCGGCTGGACAGCTGCTGCACCGACGATGCTTTTCCCATTCTCGAGGATCTTCGCAAGGAAGGCGCCACCGACTATGTCGCGATGCCGCTGCGGTTCTCGGACGGGCGGATCAACGTGCTGACGCTGACCAGCGATCACCCAAATGGCTTTTCCACCGCCAACCTGGGCCTGATCTTCGAATGCTCCGGGGTGATCGCGCGCTATTACGAGATTTTCATGCAGCGCGAAAATGCCCAGTCGCTGCTGGAAACCTATGTCGGCAAGCGCACCGGCGCCCGGGTGCTCGGCGGCGAGATCCGCCGCGGCGACGGCGACGAGATTGACGCTGCCATCATGTTCTGCGACCTGCGCGGCTCGACCCGGCTGGAAGAGCAGCTGGGCCGCCGGGACTATATCGCGCTGCTGAACCAGTTCTTCGAGACCGCCTCGACCATCGTGCATGATCACGGCGGCGAGGTGCTAAAATTCATCGGCGACGCTGTATTGGCGGTCTTCCCCGCCGGAAACGATCCAAAGAAGGCTCGGCAGCAGGCCCTGGACAGCGCCCGCGCCATCGTCGCCCGGCTGGAGGAAATTGCCCAGGAAGAAGACGGCCACCGCTGCGAAGCGGCCATCGGCATCGCTTATGGCCGTGTGACCTATGGCAACATCGGCTCGCGGGAGCGGCTGGACTTCACGGTGATCGGCCAGGCCGCCAATATTGCCGCCCGGCTGGGCGACTACGGCAAAACCGCTGACCACGCGATTGTCGTCAGCCGCGACATCCTGGGCGACACCTCGCAGGGCGTCTCGCTCGGCGCTGTCAGCCTGCACAATGTCTCCCAGCCCGTCAGCTGCTTTGCAATTCAGGCAGCCGGGAATTCCCAGGCTGCTGCGGAGTAACCCTGTCCCTGTTCAGCACCGGGTCAAGGGCGGCGCAGCCGCCGCGCTATGCGCGGTTCACCCTTGAGGCGGGGATGAACGCACCACACTGGAACACGGCCTTCAGGGCAAACCTGCCCCTGAAGACCTTCTCAGCAAACCCCTTCGGCACTGCCCGCAGGGCAGTCCCGCGCCCAAGGCTGCCTTGCCTGCGTCTGTGATGCCAGGCAACAGGCGCGGGAGCCCCCCCCGCGCCGCTTGATCAGCCCGCCGCCAAGGAGCGCTGCGCTGCATCGCCCATCGAGACCAGCAGCGGCGCCTCGGCCTGCCGCGCCTTGAAATCCGCCTTGGAGGTCATCCCCTGCCAGCCCGCCTGCACCAGCGATTGCGCCACCGCGCCGCCCAGCGTGGTGCCCGGACCGGTTACGATGAACAGATCCGGCGCAAACTCATGGGCCGCATTCTGCACAGCGAGCGTGAAATCATAGGGCTCCACAACCTGATGACCCAAAGTGTAATCCCACAGGGCCTGCGTATCCGTGGCACCGGGCCACCAGATTTGCCCGCGCCCGTCGATCAACGGCACCTCCGGCTGGGTGAACATCCCTTGCCCCAGACGCTTGCGCCCTTCCGCCGCCACCGGCGCCTGCAGGCTGGTGTGAAACGCCGCGTGGTTGGCCAACCGCATCGGGAAACGCTCCTCGACCACTGGCACCGCGCCCTCAAACGCCGCCAGCCCGGCCTCGTTTCCGGCCAGCACCAGCATCCCGCCCAGATCAATCGACAGTGCCAGGTCATGCCCCTCGCGCGCATTGATCTCTGCAGCCAGCGCCAGCAGCTCTGCCCTGCGCGCGGGGTCGTTCTGCCAGTCCGCCCCAGCAAAGGGATAAACCAGCTGGCCGCCGATCAGCTGCTCCTGCATCAGCGTGCCCATGGTGTTCACCACCTCGAACCCGTCCGCCGCGCTCAGCGCCCCACCTGCTGCCAGCGCGATGTACCAGCCCATCGAGTTGCCGGTGACCGCAACCAACTCGATGTCCTCCGCCAGGGACTGCGCATCCGCCAATGCCGACGCATAGATCAGCGGCGAGGCGATATCCCCGCGCGAATACTTTGACACGGAAAACCGCGTGGCCCCGTCCAGCGCGGTGATCTCTTCCTGCCCGGCGTCCCGGCGCTGCGCATCAAAGCCCGCAAACAGCGCCGCCTTGTCCGCATGGTGGCGGTGCAGATACCCCAGCTCAGCCTTGTTGTAGGTACCCCGGCCCGGGCAGATCAGAACAGCGGTGCGGGTCATTTCTTGCCTCCTGCCAGCTGCAATGCGGCCGCAACGATATTGTCCTTCGATGGCAGCGTCGCGCCATAGGCGGGGCCGGTAGCAATGAAGCAATCGCTGGCTGCAATCCGGGCCGTGGGAAGATCGCTCTGCTCAGCAAACAACGCCATCAGCGCCTCCGACTGGCTGCCGGTGATGCGGCACTCATCGACGATCAGCACATGCTTGCAGGTTTTAACCGCTTCCAGCAGTGCTTCCTCCGGCAAGGGCGCCAGCCAGCGCAAATCCACGATCCGCGCATTCACCCCGTTCGCCGTCAGCTCTGCCTGCGCCTGGGCCGACAGGTAACGCCCATTGCCATAGGTCACGATGGCCAGATCGGTGCCATCCCCATGCACGCCAACCTCGCCAAGGCCGATGCGGCGGTCCGGCGAGGGATAGCTGCGCATCCAGCCACCATCCTTGACCTCATGCAAGTCACGCATCGGATAGAGCGCAATCGGCTCGACAAAGACCACCACCCGCTGCTCCTCGCGCGCCAGCCGCACCGCCTCGCGCATCATCATCGCAGCCTCGGCCCCGTCCGACGGGCAGGCAATCACCAGCCCCGGGATATCGCGCAGCACCGCCAGCGAGTTGTCGTTGTGGAAATGGCCGCCGAACCCCTTCTGGTACCCCAGCCCGGCAATCCGCAGCACCATCGGATTGGAAAACTGCCCGTTGGAGAAAAACGGCAGCGTCGCCGCCTCGCCGCGCAGCTGGTCCTCGGCGTTGTGAAGATAGGCGAGGAACTGGATTTCCGGAACCGGCAGGAACCCGTTGTGCCCCATGCCGATCGCCAGTCCCAGGATCGACTGCTCGTCCAGCAGCGTGTCGACCACCCGGTCCGGCCCGAACCGCTGCTGCAGCTTCTGGCTGACGCCATAGACCCCGCCCTTGCGGCCCACATCCTCGCCCATCATGACGATTTCACCGTGCTCCAGCATCAGGTCGGTCAGCGCCCAGTTGATCAGGCGCGACATCGGCTGCGGCTCCTCTATCGCCCGCATGTCGCTGCCGAATGCCTCGGCGCGCGCCTCGGCACTGGGGCCGTTGGTGGGGGCGCACTCCCGCTTGGGCGGGATCAGGCTGGCCGCGACATCCGTCGCGGTTTTCAGATGCGGCCGCGTCACCGCTTCCGCCCGGATCCGATCCACCCGCGCGCAGGTGTCCTGGTAGATCTTCAGCGCCTCCTCGGGACGCAGCGCCCCCGCCTCCTCCAGCAGCCGCACCGAATGCAGCAGCGGATCGCTGGCCTCATCCGCCTCGACCTCTGCCTTGGCCATATAGGTGGTCGGCACATCCGCCCCGGCATGGCCATACAGACGCACGGTGCGCAGATGCAGGAACGCGGGCTTCTTGCGCGTCCGCACATACTCCGCCGCCTCCTGCGCCACCGCAAAGGCGTTGTAGATATCCAGCCCGTCCGCCTTGAAATACCGGATGCCGGGACGATGGGCCATCGAGGCCTCGATCCACCCTTTCGGCGTCTTGGTCGAAATCCCGATACCGTTGTCCTCGCAGACAAACAGCAAGGGCAGCGGCGTCGACTGCACCGAGGTCCAGCCCGCGGTGTTGATCGCCCCTTGCGCCGTCGAATGGTTGGCGGATGCATCGCCGAAGGAACACATGACGATGGCATCCTCCGGCAGCAGCTGATGCTCCGGCTGGTGCCGCTTGGCGGCACCAATGGAATAAGCAGCGCCCACCGCCTTCGGCAGATGCGAGGCAATGGTCGAGGTCTGCGGCGGGATCATCAGCGCCTTGGACCCCAGCACCTTGTGCCGCCCGCCCGAGGTCGGATCTTCGCTGGAGCAGGCAAAGGACAGCAGCATGTCCCAAGCAATCCGCTGCCCCGGCACCTGATCGGCACGGGCGATCTGAAACGCCGCATCCCGGTAATGCAGAAACGCCATATCAGTGGGGCGCAGGGCGCGGGCCACCGCCGCCATCCCCTCATGCCCGGAGGAGCCGATGGTATAGTACCCCTGCCCCGCTTTCTGCATGTCGCGGCTGGTCAGATCCAGCGCCCGGCTCAGCACTTGCGCGCGGAATGCGGAAACGGCCTCAGCTGCAGCCAGCGGCCCGCCCGGCGCAGCGCCTGCTGGAAGTTTCCCGGCCTGAACCCGGTCCAGGAAGTTCTGATGCACGATCTGGGCGCGGTCCATGCGGCCTCCTTGCGCTGAATGACCGCGCCTTTATCCGCGAATCCGCCGCTTAAAGCCAATGAGTTTGCGTTCTGTCATCATTCCAAAATGGAATGCCAAGCCCGGAAATCAGTCCGGATCGTCACAGGAACCACTGATGGGCCGCGCTTGCAGCAGCAGCCGTCGATCCGGTGAACCCGCGGCCGGCAGCCACGCCTGCCATTTCCGTTTGACGCCCCCGTAAAACCGCCTTATACGCCGGTTTCACGACACCTGCCCAGGTGGCGGAATTGGTAGACGCGCTAGCTTCAGGTGCTAGTGTCCGTATGGACGTGGAGGTTCGAGTCCTCTCCTGGGCACCAT
>NZ_JAJALF010000003.1:0-351691 GCF_020514995.1 Leisingera sp. McT4-56
CATCGCCGACAAGGCGCTGGGCCGTGCCCACATCACCACCAACAAGAACGGCATCCCCTTCGACCCGGAAAAGCCGACCGTGACCTCGGGCCTGCGCCTCGGCACCCCTGCCGGCACCACCCGCGGCTTCGGCGAGGCGGAGTTCCGCCAGGTCGCCGACCTGATCATCGAGGTGATCGACGGGCTGGCAGCCAACGGTGAAGAGGGCAACGCGGATGTGGAAGCGTCCGTCCGCGCCAAGGTCGCCGACCTCTGCGCCAAGTTCCCGCTCTATCCGAACCTGTAAGCCCATCCGGGATTGCAAAGGAACCGCCGCGGCCCAGCAGCCGCGGCGGTTTTTGTTTGGGGGCGGCAAGGAAAGCGCCCGTCTGGATAGGCGGGCGCGGTTTCATTCTCCGGGGCTGCTTCAGTAGTCCTGCTTGCTGTCCATCAGCGCGTCTTCCAGCAGTTTTTCATTGCGGGCTTCCTCGATCTTGCGGATGCGGTCCTCGCTGGAGCGGTGGTCGAAACGGTATTTCACCACGTTGATCAGGCTGAGCGTCAGCAGCAGGACTGCCATCCCCCAATAGCCCTTGGTCGCCAGCGGCACGTCAGTCGAGAGCCACAGGGAAATCCCCAGCATCGCATAGGCAATGGCGACGCCAACGGAGTTCAGCAGAATGATCAGTTTGTTGTCGGTGTTGTCGGTATACATGGGTTTTCTCCAGTAAATTAAATAAGTTCAGGTTGGGTCGGCCGGTCGGGCTGGATCCGCAGAGACAGTTCAGTCCTTCGCCCTGAGCCGGCTCAGCACATCTGCAGCGGTGCTGCGGCTGCGGGGGCCGAAGCCCGCGTCGGCCAGATCGTCGGCAATCGTGGTGTTGTTCAGCTCGCCGTCGATCTCGCGCAGGATCTCGCCCTGCTCGAAGGGGTCGTCGCGCTGCAGCACATCGCGGATCAGCGCCTCGGCCTCTTCTGCCGGGCTGTCGCCGCCGGTGTGGCGGCGCAGGCGGCGCTGGAGGTCCTGCTCGCGCCGGGTGGCACGGGCGGCAATGGCGCCCTGCTTCAGATCGGTGATGCGGCGGCTGGCGGTTTCCACCGACTGGCGCAGTTGCAGGATCCGGGTGTCGAGCCGGTCCAGGGTCTGGCGGCGCACCGCCAGTTCGTTCTCCATGTCAGCCACCGCCTGGGCGGCGCTTTGAGCCAGATCGTCGCGGCCGCCTTCCAGCGCCTCACCGGCCCGGGCGATCAGGTCCCGGATGCGCTCCTCCAGGGTGTCTACCTGGCGCTGTTCCGCCCGCTGGCGCTGGATCAGGCTGGCAAGCGTCAGCTTCGCCGCCTTCAGATTGGCGTCCGCCTCGCGGATCTTCTGGGTGATCAGCTCGATCGAATAGGTCTCGCGCAGCTGCTCTTCCGCGCGGGCACCGGCGCCGGTGATCAAGGTCTTCAGAGTGTAGAACATCTTTTCCTCCGCAAACATGAACATCGTTCACAGAGAATCATTTAGCAGCAATATGAACATCGTTCAAGAAAAATATTGAACGATGTTCAAATCTCACTTCTAGCCGATTTGCTCCAGCACCTGGGCGATCATCTGTTCAATGCGCTCCGGCGGCACGCCGGAGATGCGCTGCTCAAGCCCCAGAAGCACGATGCCGTGCACCGCAGAGAACAGCGCCCGCACCATCAGGGACGCCTCGCCCGCATCCTTGTCCGGGAACAGTTCCCCCACAGGCTGGGCGATATTGGCAAACAGGCTATCCAGAGCCTTCAGGTACCAGTCCGGCACCGCGTCCCCGGCGGCCATCCGAAGGTCGAACATCGCCCGCCATAGGTTGGTGTTCTCTACCGCGAAATGCAGGTAGGCGTTGCTCATCAGGATAAGGCGGCGGGTGGGCGGTTCCGCCTCCCGGCCCGCAACCGAGGCCTCAACCGAGGCGCCCAGTTTCTGGAAGGTACGGCCGTTCACCGCCATGATGATCGCAGTCAGGTCGTCGAAAGCGTTATAGATCGCCCCGACCGCACAGCCCGCATCCTGCGCCAGATCACGGGCGCGCAGCGCCCCTGCCCCGTCCCGCGCGATACGGATCTCTGCCGCTTCCACCAGTCTCTGCCGCAGCGCGGCCTTGCGCGCCTCCACCTTGCCTGCCATGGCACCCTGCCTTTGTCTTGAACCGCGTTCAAAATACCGGCAGCAGCCGCGGCGTAAAGCAGGAAATCAGATCAGGCCGCGCCAGCGCAGCACCACCACCAGCAGGATCAGCACGCAGAGGATGGAAAACGCCGCGCTGCCAAGGACGCCCAGCCAGAAGTCCTTGCGCCGCTCAGCCAGGTCAATCTTCTGCAAATGCGCCTTTACCTCGCGGGCGGCACCGCGCAGCGGTTTCTCGTCGACCGTCATTCGCAGCTTGGGATGGTCCAGCAGCGGCAGCGCGGCGGCGAGTTTCATGCCCTGTTTGTAGATCCGGCGCGGAATGCGGCGGCGGACGTGCTTCAGCGCGGCAGCAAGGTCGCCAGATGCGTGCTCGCGCTCCTTCAGGAGGGTGCGGATGTCCTCAATGTCCTGGTCCAGGCTGGCGGCCATTCCGGCACTCTCCCCTCGCTGCGCTGCCCGGCCACCCTAGCCCGCCGCCGGGCCTGCCTCAATGGGGGGTGGCAAGGCTCCGCCTGCGCGGCTATCAAGGCGGCATGCTGAACACGATCACTCATGGCTCTGCCACCGGAAACACCCCGCTCCTGATTGCCCACGGGCTTTACGGCTCAGCCCGCAACTGGGGCGTCATCGCCAAGCGCCTGTCGGATGAGCGGCAGGTGGTTGCGGTGGACATGCGCAACCACGGTGACAGTCCGCGGAAGGACAGCCACACCTATCCAGAGCTGGCGGAGGACCTGGCCGGGGTGATCGCGGCCCACGGCGGACAGATGGATGTGATCGGCCATTCGATGGGCGGCAAGGCGGCGATGATGCTGGCGCTGAACCACCCTGAGGCGGTGCGCAAGCTGGTGGTCGCCGACATCGCGCCGGTCGCCTATGGCCACACCCAGATCCAGTATATCCATGCCATGAAATCGCTGGATCTGGAGACCATCGAGCGCCGCCCCGAGGCCGCCGCAAAACTGGCCGAAGCCGGGGTGGAGCCTGCGCTGCAGAGTTTTTTCACCCAGTCGCTGGACCTGCCGAACAAGCGCTGGAAGCTGAACCTGGATACGCTGGCGGATCAGATGCCGAACATCATGTCGTTTCCGAAGACGGACTCTGCCTGGGAGGGGCCTGCCCTGTTCCTGTCTGGATCGGAGTCGGATTACGTGCTGCCGGAGCACCGCGAGGAGATCCGGGCGCGTTTCCCCAATGCCCGTTTTGCCAAGCTGCCCGGCGCGGGCCATTGGCTGCACGCCGAGAAGCCGCGGGAGTTCGAGGCCGCCGCGCGGGTATTCCTGAACGCCTGACGCCCGTCAGGCGCCGCGGGCATAAAGCTGTTTCGCCACCAGCCATGCCACTGGCAGTGCCAGCACCGCCCCCGCTGCAGCGGCGCCTAGGATGGCCTGTGTGGTGACAAGCCCGGCCGCCAGCACTGCAATCACCCCGGCCCCTGCCAGGCTGCTGCCGATCAGCGAATAGAGGATGGATGTAAGGCGCAACATGGGCTTTCTCCTATGCCTTTGACTGCTTTGCGGTCAGGCATAGAGAATCGAGAATATGTACGCCTTGATCCTGATCAGTTTCCGAAACCCTCAATTCTAGCGAGTGTACATCTGCTTCTTGAAGGCCCGGGTCCGCTCTGTGGCTGCGGCGGAGCCATCGTGGTATGTGCCGAACCACTTGTCGAAGGGAATTTCGGAGGTGCCGTAGTTGCACTCGAAATAGCGGTGGTGCAGCTGGTGGAAGAAATCCCCTGCCTTGGCGGCCTCGGTCTCCTTGGCAATCACCCGCTCGAAGCCAGAGTGCGACAGAACCGGGCTGATCTGCTGGAACATCGCATGGAAGGCCAGATGCAGCGGGTGCGACGGCACGATCAGGTGGATGAAATAGGTGGTGAAGTAGAGCAGGTTTTCATACCAGTGGTTTGAAATCCCCGACCACGGCCCGATGTTGACGTTGCGGTGGTGCACCGCGTGCACGTGTTTATAGAGCCGCGGGTGATGCTCCAGCCGGTGCACCCAGTAGAAATGCAGGCCGGACCACATCGGGATGAACAGCATCCAGACCGCGCACCAGACTGGCGCTTCGGCGAAAGTCACAACCGGCACCCAGCCATTGGCCATCAGCCAGTAAATGCCCCATTGATAGGCTGTCGCCACGGTGATGGCGCTGCCGAGCGTCCACCAGATGTTGTCCCAGACCTGGTTTTTGAAGGTGAAGGTCCCGTTGCCGCGGGACAGGTCGCGCTTGTCGAACTTCTTCTGCATGCCCTGGCCCTTGCGCATGTAGAGCCACCAGTGGAGCCCCCCTGCAACCGTTGCCTGGGGCAGCAGGTTGGCGAGCCAGACCTGCAGCATCCAGCCAGGGCGGAATTCGGCCATCTCAGCAAGCGGCGGCAGCATCCAGGCGTAGATCGCCAGCGCCAGCAGGAAGCAGAGCGTCAGCGATGTGATCTCCATCCAGGCGCCGCGGTACCAGCGCAGGACCGCCGCCGGGCGCGGCGGCCAGCTGAACAGCGGGTTGAGCGGCACCGGCCCCTTGGGGTGGTAGTGCCAGCGTTCGGCTTCGCGGTCGCGTTCTGCGTTGTGCAAAGTTCCGTCCATTATGCCGCCTCCTCTGCTGGCGATCAGGTTGCGTAGTTCGCGCCCTCGTCGTCGAGGATCGCCTTCAGCTCCGCCAGGTGGCGTTCGGCCTGATCCGGGTAGTCGTCCAGCTCCTGCGCGGTTTTCTCGGCAATTTCATCGCTCAGCACCCGCAGCTTCTGGCCGGTTTGCAGGGCGCGGATATAGGTCTCCGCGGCACGCTCGAAGTAATAAAGCCGGTTGAAGGTATCGGCGACGCTGTCGCCGATCACCAGCACGCCGTGGTTGCCCATGATCATGGTTTTGACCTTGGGGTCGCTCAGCATCGAAGCGCAGCGGGCGCCCTCGTCCTCAAACGCCAGCCCGCCGAAATCGCCATCGACCACATAGCGGTTGTAGAAGGTGGCAGTGTTCTGGTCGATCGGCGGCAGGGTGCTGTCGGCCAAGCAGGCCAGCACGGTGGCGTGGATCGAATGCACATGCATCACGCAGCGTGCATGCGGGCACAGCCGGTGGATCGAGCCGTGCAGGCCCCAGGCGGTCGGGTCCGGCGCGTCGGGGCGTTCCATCGTCTTGGGATCGTTTGCATCCAGCAGCAAGAGGTCCGAGGCTTTCACCCGCGCGAAATGCACCTGGTTCGGGTTCATCAGAAACTGGGTGCCGTCCTCATTCACCGCCAGGCTGAAATGGTTGGCGACGCCCTCATGCATGTCCAGCCGCGCGGTCCAGC
Source organism: Leisingera sp. McT4-56 (assembly GCF_020514995.1). Taxonomy (NCBI): domain Bacteria; kingdom Pseudomonadati; phylum Pseudomonadota; class Alphaproteobacteria; order Rhodobacterales; family Roseobacteraceae; genus Leisingera; species Leisingera sp. McT4-56. Next base: position 5,432 of record NZ_JAJALF010000003.1, read on the forward strand.
GGAAGGCGGCAGCCATATTCACGCGCTCCTGCCAATGGGTGAGGTTCGGGCACAGCTCCGCTTGCTTGTTCATCTTGGGCCTCCAAATTCGCTTATCCTAGTGGTGCCAGCCGCAATTCCTGCTGACAAACGATTGATTCAACCGCTATGCATTAATTGAACTAATGCATAGGTCATACATCGATGCCTTCTTCCGGTCCGCCTTCCTCCTCCCTGCCCCCGCTCACCTGGCTGCGCGCCTTTGAGGCCAGCGCCCGGCACCTGTCGTTCACCCGCGCCGCGGCGGAGCTGAACCTGACGCAATCGGCGATCAGCCAGCATGTCCGAAGCCTGGAAAACTTCCTGGGCCGGGAGCTGTTCATCCGCAAAACCCGGGCGCTTGATCTGTCGGAGGCCGGGGCGAATTACATGCCGGTTGTACGCGAGGCCTTTGACCTGATTGCGGCGGGCACTCAGGCCTTTACCGGCGGCGACCAGGGGCGGCATCTGGTCTTGCAATGCAATATGGCCTTTTCGGTGTTCTGGCTGTCACCGCGCCTACCGCGGCTTTATGCGAAATACCCCTGGCTGGTGCTGAACATCGTGACGCCGATCTGGGATCCGGAGCGGCACGCCAGTTCCGCCGGGACCGAAATTCGCTTTGGCCGCCCGAATGACATGTCAGCGGCAGTGCGGCTTACGCGGGACCGGTTTTTTCCTGTCTGCGCGCCGGGCTATCAGGATGGCGAAATTGATTTCAGCACCGCAACGCTGCTGGATTGTGCCGGGGTGACAGGATCCTGGGGGGCGTGGTTCAAATCTCAGGATCTGCCGTTTGACCGAAATCATGAGATCAACCTGGCCTCCACTTACGTGATTGCCATGACAGCCGCCGTGAACGGGGCTGGGATCTCCATGTCCCATGAAACGCTGGCAGGCGGGCTGCTGGAGAGCGGGCAGCTGGTCCGGGCCAGCGATCACACGGCGGAGTTGCTGGAGAATTACTTCCTGATGCCACCGCCCAGCCATGCCAGCACCCCTGCATCGCGGGCCTTTCTGGAATGGCTGAAGGAGGAGCTGCCGCCCGTTTAAGAAGCCCGGCCCGGCCAATTGCCACTTTCAAATTTCTTCAACAAGTCCTGCCGAATGTTCGCAATACGCCCGCGGCTTGCGCCATTCCCGCCATGCTGCTAAATGCGCGGCACCGGTCGCAGCCTACCCGGTCACCAAAACAAGGGTTCAAAAATGAAAACTATCGTTATCTGCTCGGGCGGGCTGGATTCCGTTTCGCTTGCCCATATGGTCGCTGAAGAACATCAGCTGACCCGTCTTGTCTCCTTCGATTACGGCCAGCGCCACAAGAAGGAACTCGACTATGCCGCCGCCGCCGCAAAACGGCTGGGCGTGCCGCATGACATCATCGACATGAGGGGCATCGGCGCCGCGCTTTCCGGCTCTGCCCTGACCGATGACATCGACGTGCCGGACGGCCATTACGAAGAAGAGACCATGAAGGTCACCGTGGTGCCGAACCGCAACGCGATCATGCTGACCATCGCCTATGGCATCGCTGCCGCAAACGGCGACGATGCCGTGGCCACGGCGGTGCATGGAGGCGACCACTTCATCTATCCGGACTGCCGCCCGGCCTTCACCGAAGCCTTTGACGCGATGCAGCGCGCGGCACTCGATGGCTATGCCGACGTGCGTCTCTACACCCCGTTTGTGCACCGCACCAAGGGCGACATCGTCACCGCAGGTGCCAAGCACAACACCCCCTTTGCCGAGACCTGGTCCTGCTACAAGGGCGGCGACACGCATTGCGGGCGCTGCGGCACCTGCGTGGAACGGCGCGAAGCCTTCCATCTGGCAGGCATTGAGGACCCGACCGACTATGCCGACCCGGATTTCTGGAAAGCGGCGATTGCCGCCAAGGATGGCGCCTGATGTTCCGGATCACCAAGGAGTTCCATTTCTCCGCCTCCCACCAGCTGACCCATCTGCCGCCGGACCATCAATGCGCCCGGCTGCACGGCCATAATTATGTCGTGGTGGTGGAGCTGGCGGCGAAGGAGCTGAACAGCGACGGCTTCGTCCGCGACTATCACGAGCTGAAGCCGCTGAAGGAATACATCGACTCGACCTTCGACCACCGGCACCTGAACGACGTGCTGGAGGGGTTTTCGACGGCGGAAAACATGGCGAAGCATTTCTATGACTGGTGCCATGCGCGCTGGCCGGAAGTGGCTGCCGTGAAGGTCTCCGAAACCCCCAAGACCTGGGCGGAGTACCGGCCGGAGTTCCGGCCATGAGCCTGCGCATTGCGGAAATCTTTGGCCCCACCATCCAGGGCGAAGGCGCCCTAATCGGGGAGCCCACGGTGTTTGTGCGCGCAGGCGGCTGCGATTACCGCTGTTCGTGGTGCGACAGCATGCATGCGGTCGACAGCGCCTACCGCCACGACTGGGCGGTGATGGCGCCCGAAGAAGTCATGGCTAAAGTGCGCCGCCTGTCCGGCGGCAAGCCGCTGACCGTCTCGATCTCCGGCGGCAACCCGGCGATCCAGGATTTCGCGCCGGTGATTGCCTACGGCAAGGTCGAGGGTTACCGGTTCGCCTGCGAGACCCAAGGATCGGTCAGCAAACCCTGGTTTGCGGATCTGGATACCCTGGTGCTCAGTCCCAAACCGCCCTCCAGCGGTGAAACCGTGGACTGGAAAGCCTTTGACCAATGCCTTGAGGCGGCCCGTGGCTGCGGACAGGCGGTGATGAAGATCGTGATCTTTGACGACAAGGACTACGCCTGGGCGAAGGCCGCGGCAGAGCGCCACCCGGAGCTGCCGCTGTACCTGCAGCCTGGCAACCCGGAGGTCGACCCGGAACAGCCCGTCGATCTGAACCAGGCCACCGAGCGCCTCTTGTGGCTGATTGAAAAAGTGACCGGCGACGGCTGGTTCACCCCCCGCGTCCTGCCCCAGCTGCATGTGCTGGTCTGGGGCAACAAGCGCGGCGTCTGAAGACAAGGAACCCTGATATGTCTGACAGCATCTACAGCAACCTTAAGCAGCTGGGTGGCGACACCATCGTGCCGCAAAGCCCGGAACAGGCGGAATTGGAGCGCGTCCAGAACCCGCAGGCCGATGTTGCCTACAACGTGCGCTTCACCGCGCCGGAATTCACCTCGCTCTGCCCGATGACCGGCCAGCCGGACTTTGCCCATCTGGTGATCGACTATGTGCCGGGCGAGTGGCTAGTGGAAAGCAAGTCGCTGAAGCTGTTCCTTACCTCCTTCCGTAACCACGGCGCCTTTCACGAAGATTGTACCGTTTCCATCGCCCGCCGCCTGGCGGACTTCCTGGAGCCGCAGTGGCTGCGCATCGGCGGCTACTGGTACCCGCGCGGCGGCATTCCGATCGACGTTTTCTGGCAGACCGGCCCGATGCCCGAAGGCGTCTGGATCCCGGATCAGGGCGTACCCCCCTACCGCGGCCGCGGCTGACACAACCCTAAGGCCCCACCACATGCTTCAGCCCGGCAGCACAGCTGCCGGGCTTTTCTTTTTTAAAACAATCCATGAACCGCCTCCGCGCGTGCTTTGCGACGAATTTCAGCCACACCGGTAAAACAAACAATTTACCGCAAAAGTAGTTTTGAGTTTAGTGATCCTGCACTCCTTGGCTGAAACGGGAGAGTATCCGGGACATCCGGGTGAAAAAAAAACGGGGAACCTGATGAACTCACTGGACTTGGGGAAAGCACTTTCGGGCTATCTGCACACGCTTGCACAGGCCGGGCTGCAGGTGGAAATGTTCACCGATTTTGAGAAGGTGCCGGAAACGGCCGCGGCCACCGGCCGCCAGTTTCAAATGCCGGGATTTGCCATCGAACGGGCCGACCATACATCGAACTCGGCCTTCTGGCTGTTTCTCAAGGAGGGGGACACCTATATTGGCGGCGCAGCTTTGCTGCTGCAGGACCTGGGGCGCGAAACCCTGGCGGACTACCTGATCCGCACATCACGCCACCAGTTCCCCAACGACGCCGGCGGCGGAGTGGAAAGCGTTGCCGAACCGCTGGCACGGGAGGTGAGCGGGCGGCTGGCTTATATCGGCGAGCTGAACTTCCTGCCCGGCCACCGCGGCAGGCGGGCCGAGCGCCTGGAGCCCTTCATGCGCATTCTCCAGGTTCTGGCGATCCAGAAATGGGATGTGGACTGGATCTACGCTTTCATCCCGGACCGCCACATGCAGGCCCGGCTGGATCTTGTCTACGGCTTCAGCCGCGCCATTCCGCGGGCGCAGAAATGGCGCGACCCGGAACCCGAAGTGCGCAGCAGCACCGAATGGTTTGTCGGCTCTTCCCGGCTGGAGATGGAGCACATGCTGCACAGCGACTTAGCCAAAGTTGATGTCCTGTGAGAAGTTGACCACCAGCAGCTTGCCACCGGGCAGATAGACCGGCGCCAGAACACGCCGGTACTGGCGGGTGAACCGCCGCCCGTTCAACAGCTTCACGTCAATCGACGGGTGGGTTATCACCGGCTCGCCCCGGCTGATTGCCTCGCTGTGGGCCATCACCAGGTCGGCGTTCAGCTTTTCGCTGAATCCGTTCAACGTGTTCCGCAGCTGACCGCTGTCGGATATTTCGAAACAAATGGAGGCCAGGCTGGCCGGGCCGGAGCGGATCGGCTGGATGCGGTTTTGTTCCGGGTCTGGCGGGTCGAACATGTCCACCTTGTGCTGCAGCCTGTCGAATCCTTCCAGACGGCCGCTGTTGGCATACCACCAGTCCAGAAAATCCTGCAGCGACACGTCGCAGCCGCGGTACTGGCGGGTCCGCGCTGCCGCCTGCATCCGGTCATTGAGGATCTCAAAGGCTTTCCGCTCCGATTCCCTGCCAGGATGGCCGGGCAGCAGCTCCAGTTCCGCGTTGTCTGACGAGAAATACTGGAACGACACCCCCAGCCCCCGCGCCAGGGCGTCCAGGGTGCTCCATCCGATCTCACGCTCGTGCTTCAGCGCGCTGTTGAAGGTCCCGTAGGGAATGCCGCACTTCAGCGCCGCCTGCCGGTTGGACAGGTTCATATCCGCCAAGAGAGCTGCAATTTTTTCGTGGATCAGCGCCATATGCACAAAATCTTTTACATTCCGCGAAACATCTTGCATAAAACCACTGTTACAGCAACGCAATCCTGCCGTATCACTGCATGCCTCTCCGCAGCCCCTGGGCCCGTGAGACCGCCGAAACCGAAAGCAAGGCCAAGGAAATGCCCGGATACCGGCAGGTGTTGCAGCTGATTTGAGATGTGGTACGGGCGGCGGGACTCGAACCCGCATGGCCGAAGCCGAGGGATTTTAAGTCCCTTGTGTCTACCATTCCACCACGCCCGCGGTGTGCGCCAGCACACGGCGCGATGGCTGCAGGTCTAGCCTCCTGATTTCACGCGGACAATCAGTTTTCGGCAATCCTGCAAATTTTTCGCTTCAGGCGGGCAGCCCTACAACTCAACATCGCCAGCGCCGGGCGGTGCCAGCGGCCCGCCAGGGTCCGCCAAATAGCGTTCCGGCAGCCAGGGGTTCAACGCCAGCGCCTCTGCCAGCGCCTCCCGCGCCTCCCCAAGTCGGGACAGGCCGTAGAGCGACAATGCCCGCCCGCTCATCGCGGCGACATGGCGGGGCGAAAGTTCCAGCGCCCGGTCCAGATCGCGCAGGGCAGCAGCGAAATCCCGGCGCAGATAATGCACAAAGGCGCGCTGGTTGTAGCCCTCGGCATAGTCCGGGCAATAGGCGATCAACTGATCGAAGTCCGCCAGCGCGCCGAGGAAATCGAAGGCGGAGCGCTTGGTCATGCCGCGGTCGAGGATGGCTTGGGCCTGCGCGTTTGGCGCATCAGCCCAATACTCCCACATGCGGTTGGCGATTTCCCGTGCCTGGGACTCGGTTTCCGCCGCCTGCACCTCGGTCAGCAGCGCCTCTAACGGTGTGCTGTGGTCGGGAGCGTCGGGGCATTCCGACGCCTGCACCGGAAAAGCTGCTGCAGCAGCAAGAACCGCAGCACAGCCGGCGAAGGAAAACGGGGCGCGAAGAAAGGCGAACAACATGCCCCATGCTCGCACAATTGCAATTTCAATCAAGTCAACTGGGCGTGCGCACTTGCTGAAAGCCCTACAGCGGCCCCAGCGCACCGTCCTCCTTGACCGCCTGCATCGCCACATAGGTGGAGGTGGAGGCCACATGCGGCAGCGAGGATATCTTCTCTCCCAGCACCGCCCGGTAATCGGTCATCGAACGGGTGCGCACCTTCAGGAGGTAGTCGAAATGCGAGGCCATCATATGCGCCTGCTCGATCTCAGGCAGCCGCGCCACAGCGGCGTTGAACTTGGCCAGCGCCGCCTCGCGGGTGTCATCCAGCTTCACCTCGACAAAGGCCACATGGTCAAGCCCCAGGCGGATCGGGTCCACCAGCGCCCGGTAGCCGGTGATGATGCCCTCCGCCTCCAGCCGCCTGAGCCGGGTTTGGGTCGGGGTTTTCGACAGTCCGATCCGCCGAGCGAGGTCCGCGATGGAGATGCGGCCGTCCTCGCTCAGCACATTCAGAATCGCCCGGTCGAAGCGGTCAAGATCGAAGGAGTTCATTTGGACTTCCCGAGACAAACATTTCACGCATTTGACCTTCTGATACCACATCTTCAGGCGATTGTCCTTTTCGAAAGGGTGTACTCTTAACAAAAGCCCTGCACACCCTTTGTGGAGTTCCCTTCATGACCGCTCAAACCAAGCTGCGCTACCTGATCGACGCCGGCACCTATGCCGATCAAGCCGCGATGCGCGACCAGCTGGTGGCCCAGGCCGCCCTCACCGACGCAGACCGCGAAAAAATCTGCGCCAACGCCGCTGCGCTGGTGCGTGACATCCGCGGCCATTCGGCGCCGGGGCTGATGGAGGTGTTCCTAGCCGAATACGGCCTCTCCACCGATGAGGGCGTTGCGCTGATGTGCCTGGCCGAAGCGCTGCTGCGGGTGCCGGATGCCGACACCATCGACGCGCTGATCGAGGACAAGATCGCACCGTCCGACTGGGGCAAGCACCTGGGCAAGTCGACCTCCTCTCTGGTCAACGCCTCCACCTGGGCGCTGATGCTGACCGGGAAGGTTCTGGACGAGGAACGCAGCCCGATCGGCGCCCTGCGCGGTGCCATCAAGCGCCTGGGCGAGCCGGTGATCCGCACCGCCGTCAGCCGCGCGATGAAGGAAATGGGCCGCCAGTTCGTGCTGGGCGAAACCATCGAAAGCGCGATGAACCGCGCCGCCGGGATGGAGGCCAAGGGCTACACCTACTCCTACGACATGCTGGGCGAGGCTGCCCGCACCGAGGCTGACGCCTCGCGCTATCACCTGGCCTATTCCAAGGCGATTTCCGCCATTGCTGCCGCATGCAACCGCGACGACATCCGCAAGAACCCCGGTATCTCGGTCAAGCTGTCGGCGCTGCACCCGCGCTATGAGCTGGCGCATGAGCACAGCGTGATGGAAGCGCTGGTGCCGCGCCTGAAGGCGCTGGCGCTTCTGGCGAAGGCGGCCAGGATGGGCCTCAACGTCGACGCTGAGGAAGCCGACCGCCTGTCGCTGTCGCTGGAAGTGATCGAGGCGGTGGTTTCAGACCCGGCGCTGGCCGGCTGGGACGGCTTTGGCGTGGTGGTGCAGGCCTATGGGCCGCGCACCGGGCTGGCGATTGATGCGCTGCATGAGATGGCGGAGAAATACGACCGCCGCTTCATGGTGCGGCTGGTCAAGGGCGCCTATTGGGACACCGAGATCAAGCGTGCCCAGGTCGAGGGCGTGGACGGCTTCCCGGTCTTCACCTCCAAGCCGCTGACCGACGTCTCCTATATCTCCAACGCCCGCAAGTTGCTGGGCATGACGGACCGGATCTATCCGCAGTTCGCCACCCACAACGCCCATACCGTCGCCGCCATCCTGCATATGGCCGAAGGGGTCGGCAATGAGCGGTATGAGTTCCAGCGCCTGCATGGCATGGGCGAGACCCTGCACCAGATGGTGCTGGAGCAGAACAAGACCAACTGCCGGATCTATGCGCCCGTAGGCGCCCACCGCGACCTGCTGGCTTATCTGGTGCGCCGCCTGCTGGAAAACGGCGCCAACTCCTCCTTCGTGAACCAGATTGTCGACGACAACGTGCCGCCGGAGGAGGTGGCAGCCGATCCGTTTGCAGCCATTGCAGATGTGACCCGCAAGATCCCGACCGGGCCGGAGCTCTACGCGCCGGAGCGCCCCAACTCAAAAGGTTTCGACTTGGGCCACGCGCCGACGCTGGCAAAAATCGAAGAGGCCCGCGCGCCCTGGCGCAGCCACCAGTGGCAGGCTGCACCACTACTGGCGGGCGACGCCCAGCCGGAGGCCGCCAAGGATGTGACCAGCCCCACCGACCAGAGCGTGGTTGGCACCGTCGCCCAGTGCAGCCCCGAAGATATCGAACTGGCGCTGGCGCTAGCCGACCCGTGGGACGCCCCGGCAGATGAGCGCACTGCTGTGCTGAACAAAGCCGCCGACCTCTATGAGGAAAACTTCGGCGAGCTGTTTGCGATCCTCGCCCGCGAGGCAGGCAAGACCATCCCCGACGCAGTGGCCGAACTGCGCGAGGCGGTGGATTTCCTGCGCTACTATGCGGCCCGCATTCCCGATGCACCGCCTGCCGGCATCTTCTCCTGCATCTCGCCCTGGAACTTCCCGCTGGCGATCTTCACCGGCCAGGTGTCGGCCGCCCTGGCCGCTGGCAACGCTGTACTGGCCAAACCCGCCGACCAGACCCCGCTGATCGCCCACCGCGCCGTGCAGCTGATGCATGAGGCCGGTGTGCCGCGCAGCGCCTTGCAGCTGGTGCCGGGCCGCGGCAGCGTGGTCGGGGCCGCCATCACCTCCGACCCGCGCGTCAATGGCGTCGCCTTCACCGGCTCCACCGCCACTGCCCTGCGCATCCGCAAGGCAATGGCCGACAACCTGCAGCCGGGCGCGCCGCTGATTGCGGAAACCGGCGGGCTGAACGCGATGATCGTCGACTCCACCGCACTGCCGGAACAGGCAGTGCAGGCGGTGATCGAAAGCGCCTTCCAGTCGGCCGGTCAGCGCTGCTCGGCGCTGCGCTGCCTTTATCTGCAGGACGACATTGCCGACAACGTGCTGAAGATGCTGAAAGGCGCGATGGACTGCCTGCAGCTGGATGACCCCTGGCACCTGTCCACCGACAGCGGTCCGGTGATCGACGAGGGCGCCCGCGCAGGCATCCTCGCCCATATCGACAAGGCCCGCGCCGAGGGCCGGGTGCTGAAGGAAATGCGCGCGCCGCAGGGCGGCACCTTTGTGGCGCCGACGATGATCGAGGTGCCCGGCATCAGCGCGCTGGAAGAGGAAATCTTCGGCCCGGTCCTGCACGTTGCGCGGTTTAAGTCGCAGCAGCTGGACCAGGTGATTTCCGACATCAACGCGACCGGCTATGGCCTCACCTTCGGCCTGCACACCCGTATCGACGACCGGGTGCAGCATGTCTGCGACCGGGTGCATGCAGGCAACATCTATGTGAACCGCAACCAGATCGGCGCCATTGTTGGCAGCCAGCCGTTCGGCGGCGAGGGCCTGTCAGGCACCGGCCCCAAGGCAGGCGGCCCGCTCTACCTCAGCCGTTTCTGCGCGCCGGACCGGCAGTCCAGCTCCAGCGGCTGGGAGAGCAGCATCACCGACCTGAAGGCGCCGAGCGGCGTGCCCAGCCAGCCGGTCACCACCTCCCTGCCCGGCCCGACCGGGGAATCGAACCGCCTGACAGTCTCTGCCCGCCCGCCGCTGCTGTGCATGGGTCCGGGCGCCGAGGCTGCGGCGGCGCAGGCCAAAGAGGTCATCAGTCTCGGCGGCACAGCGATTGAGGCGCATGGTCTTCTGGACCTGAGCCAGCTGGAAAGCATCCGGGGCATCGCCGGCGTCATGTGGTGGGGTGATGAAGCCACCGGCCGCGAGATCGAACAGAGCCTGGCACAGCGCGACGGCGCAATTGTGCCGCTGATCCCCGGCAAGCCGGACCGCGCCCGGGTGCTGGCGGAGCGGCACGTCTGCGTCGACACCACCGCCTCCGGCGGCAATGCGCAATTGCTGGGCGGCATGGCCTGAGCTTTCCGCGCTAAGCACTTGACGCTGGGCCGTTTCCGGCCCAGCGTTCCCCCATGTTTCCGATCCGCGACCACAACCCGTCCGGCCGCAGGCCCTATGTCGTCTATGCGCTGATTGCCGCAAATATCCTGGCCTATTTCTACTACACCGCCAGCTATGCCTCGCCCCGGGCGCTTGCCTATTTCTATGACGCCTATGCCGTTGTCCCGGCCGAGATCAGCCACGGCTACGGGTTCGAGACTCTGTTCACCTCCCTGTTCATCCACGGCGGGCTGATGCACCTGGGCGGCAACATGCTGTTCCTGTGGATCTTTGGCGACAACCTGGAAGAGGAGATGGGCCACCTGCCCTTCCTCCTGTTCTACCTCATCAGCGGGTTCGGCGCCGGGCTGATCCACGTGCTGTCGGCACCGGGATCAATGGTGCCCACTGTCGGTGCCTCCGGCGCTATTGCCGGGGTGATGGGCGGCTACCTGCTGATGTACCCCAAAGCGCGCGTTGATATCCTGCTGGTGCTGATCATCTATTTCCGCATCTTCACAATCCCCGCTTTTGTGATGCTGGGCGTGTGGCTGGCGATGCAGTTCTTCGGAGGCCTCGGCGCTGATCCCAACCAGGGTGGCGTCGCCTATTGGGCCCATGCGGGAGGCTTTGCCGTCGGGCTGATCCTGTGCCTGCCCCTGTGGCTGCGCCGCGGCGGCCCGGCGTTCTGGGACCGGACGCATGGAACACCTCCGCATCCGGAGAACGAATATGAGTATTCCGTCAGCCGCATTCCAAAGCTCCCGCGCAAGAAGCGCAATCCGGGACCTTGGGGGAAGTGAGCGGCCTCGCAGAACGAGGTTTCGGTTTCAGTTTTGGAGAGCAAAGACGGCCTGCGGAACCATGGGAACAGGCTACCGATTAAAACGCAGGCCGCCGCCCCGACGGGCATCGGGGTAAGGGAATGGTAGATCCGCTCCGGAGAAGTTTACGGGGAATTATCGAAGGTTTTACTCAATGTTTGCCAAGCAAGGGGAATACCCGTGACAGTATTGAAAGCCACCTGCCACTGCGGCGCCGTTGAGATCGAGGCGGAATTTCCGGAGGGCCTCGCCTCTGCCGCGCGCTGCGATTGTTCCTTTTGCCGCCGCCGCGGGGCGGCTGCCGTGACGACCCTGACCTCCAGTCTGAAGGTGCTAAAAGGGGCGGAGAACCTCAGCCTCTACACCTGGGGCACCCATACGGCGAAGCACTACTTCTGCAAGACCTGCGGCATCTACACCCACCACCAGCGCCGTTCCGATCCCAAGGAAAGCGGCGTCAACTTGGGCTGTATCGAGGGCGCTAATCCGCGGACACACCCGGAGACCTATGGCGAGATCCCGTGGAATGACGGGGTGAACCATCCGTCGGATAAGTGATCCTGCCGACAGGCCGGGCAGCGCCGCCCGTAAAATCAAAAAACGCGGCTCAATGGCCGCGTTTCCGATGCTCAAAGTTCCGGGCGAATTCAGCCGCGGATCACCTTGGCGAAGTTCTCGAAGATCGGCTCGTTGGAGCAGACCACAGAACCGCTGTCGATGATACCTGCTTCCGGGTCGATCGCCTCGGCCAACCCGCCGGCCTCTTTCACGATGATGATGCCAGCAGCCAGGTCCCAGGGGTTCAGGCGGCGTTCCCAGAAGCCCTCGTAGCGGCCTGCGGCCACATAGGCCATGTCCAGCGCGGCAGAGCCCCAGCGGCGCACGCCGGCGCAAGCGGGCATCAGGCGGGCCAGGTCCTGCAAGGTCAGCGGCAGGTCGGCGCGGCCGCCGAACGGCACGCCGGTGGCAAAGATCGACTCGATCATCCGGTGACGGCCAGAGACGCGGATGCGGGTGTCGTTCATCCAGGCGCCCGCGCCCTTCTCAGCAAAGAACATCTCGTCCTTGGCGGCGTCATAGACCACGCCGGCGACGATCTTGCCCTTGTGCTCCAGCGCGATGGAGATCGCCCAGTGCGGCAGCCCGTGCAGGAAGTTGGTGGTGCCGTCCAGCGGGTCGACGATCCAGCGGCGGGTGGGGTCTTCGCCCTCGATCTCGCCGCCCTCTTCCGCGATCCAGCCATAGGTCGGGCGGGCGTTGCGCAGCTCTTCCTTGATGATCTTCTCAGCAGCGATGTCGGCCTTGGAGACGAAGTCGCCCGCGCCTTTCATCGAGACCTGCAGGTTTTCCACCTCGCGGAAGTCCTTCACCAGGGAACGGCCTGCCTTGCGGGCGGCCTTGATCATCACATTGAGGTTTGCGCTGCCAATCATGTCTGCAGAATCCTGTCACGTCGGGGAGATGCCGGGTCAATGCGTGCCTATACGCGCCCTGCCCCCGAATGCCAAGGGGTTATGCCGCAAACTCCACATCCCGCCTGACGCCGCGGCGCGGGGCACGCGGGCGGTTGAAATCCGCCGCCGCCGCGCCCAGTGTTTGGTGCAAACAGAACAAGGAGTGCCCCATGCCCGACCAGATGCAGCGTATCGTGCTGTCCAGCCGCCCCGAAGGCCAGGCCAGCGAGGAAAACTTCCGCCTTGAGACCGTGGACCTGCCCCAGCCCAGCGAAGGAGAAGTTGTTGTAAAGGTTCACTATATGTCGCTGGACCCCTACATGCGCGGGCGCATGAACGCGGGCAAATCCTATGCCCCGCCAGTGGAGATCGGCGAGACCATGACGGCGGGCGGCGTCGGGGAAGTGATCGCCTCGAACAGCCCCGGCTTCCAGCCCGGAGACTTTGCCCTGGGCATGTTCGGCTGGGCCAGCCATGCCTGCGCCAAGGCCTCTGAATTGCGCAAGCTGGATCCGGATATGGCCCCGCTCACCACCGCGCTTGGCGTTCTTGGCATGCCGGGGTTTACCGCCTGGCATGGCTTGGACGCCTATGGCCGCCCGCAGGCGGGCGAAACCCTGGTGGTTGCAGCCGCCACCGGCCCGGTCGGGTCCATGGTCGGGCAGTTGGCCAAGCAGAAGGGCCTGCGCGTTGTCGGCATCGCGGGCGGTGCCGACAAATGCAAGCTGGCAGTGGAGACCTTCGGCTTTGACGCCTGCCTTGACCACCGCGCCTATGCCAGCGCCGAAGCGCTGAGCAAGGCGCTGGCCGCGGAATGCCCGGACGGCATCGACATCTACTATGAAAACGTCGGCGGCAAGGTTCTGGAGGCGGTGCTGCCCCTGATGAACAATTTCGGCCGCATCCCGGTCTGCGGCATGATTGCCTGGTACAACAGCGCCGAGACGGATCTGACGGCCCCGGCCATCTGGCGCTCGGTGCTGACCAAGTTCCTGTCGGTCAATGGCTTCATTATCTTCAACCACTACGACCGCTATGGCGACTTTCTGCGCGAAACGGCCCCCAGGATCGCCAGCGGGGATATCAAATATCTGGAGGATATTGCCGAGGGTCTGGAAAACGCCCCCAAGACCTTCCTGGCGATGATGCACGGCGGCAATACCGGCAAACAGATCGTCAAACTGGTCTGAGCCGCGCGCAGGCGCCTGCCGGATCACGCAACCGCGCGGAGCGGGCACCGGCGCCGGAACGGCGCAGGCCGCTCCGCGCCTCTCCCGGCGGCAGGATCTATTGATGCTGCAGCTTGCGCGCCTCGACCTTGGCCAGCCGGATCAGCTCCTGCATGAAAGGCTTCTCGCGGTCCTCGGTCCGGATTGCCGCATAGAGGCTGCGGGTGATGCCGGATTTGGTCAGCGGCCGGGTCACGTAATCGGAGGAGTATTTCACCTCCCGCACCACCCAGTCCGGCAGCACAGAAACCCCGCGGTTTGAGGCAACCAGCAAGAGGATCACCGCCGTCAGCTCCACCTGCCGGATCGACGCGGGCTCCACCCCGGCGGGGATCAGCAGCTGGCTGAACACATCCAGCCGGGTCTTGTCCACCGGGTAAGTGATCAGATTCTGGCCGATGAAATCCTCGGCCTCGACATAGGGTTTCTCCGCCAGCGGATGCTGCGCCGAGGCGACAAACACGGCGTTGTAGTCAAACAGCTCGATGAAATCGACACCGTTGATGTCTTCCGGATCGGAAGAGACCACCAGATCCACCTCCTCCTTCAGCAGCGCGGGCAGCGCGTCAAAGGCCAGCCCTGGGCGGATGTCCACGTCCACATCGCCCCAGTTCTTGCGGAACCCCTCCAGCACCGGGAACAGCCATTCGAAACAGGCGTGGCATTCGATGGCGATATGCATCCGGCCTGTGTTGCCGTCGCGCAGAGAGGAAAACTCCGCTTGCGCAGCCTCGACTTGCGGCAGGACCTGCTCTGCCAGCCGCAGCAGACGCAGCCCCGCCGGCGACAGCTTCATCGGCTTGGAGCGGCGGATGAACAGCTCCACGCCTGCCTGGTCCTCCAGCCCCTTTACCTGATGGCTCAGCGCGCTTTGGGTGATGTTCAGCTGCTCGGCAGCGCGGGCCAGACCGCCGGCCTCATGGATGGCCTTGATGGTGCGGAGATGGCGGAATTCGATGTGCATTCTATCAGATCGCTCATGTTAATCTTGAGTATTATGAAATTGTCTCACATTGCTGCGCGTGCAACAAGTGTGGACATCAACCTAGCGAGAGACCTGAGATGACGACGCCCAAGATTTCCTTCGAATTCTTCCCGCCGCAAAATCTCGAAGCCTCCTTCCGGCTTTGGGACACCGTGCAGGTCCTCGCCCCGATGGGTCCGCGCTTTGTATCCGTCACCTATGGCGCCGGCGGCACCACCCGCAGCCTGACCCGCGATGCGGTGGCCACGCTGCACAATTCCTCCGGCCTCAATGTGGCGGCGCATCTGACCTGCGTGAACGCCTCCAAGGCGGAAACGCTGGAAATCGCCGACCAGTTCGCCGAGGCCGGCGTGAGCGAGATCGTCGCCCTGCGCGGCGACCCGCCCAAGGGCGAAGGCAAGTTCACCCCGCATCCGGAAGGTTTTGCCAATTCGGTGGAGCTGATCGAGGGGCTGAAGGCGCGCGGCGACTTCAGCATCAAGGTCGGCGCCTACCCGGACCGCCACCCCGAAGCTGCCGATCAGGCCGCTGACGTTGAATGGCTGAAGCGCAAGCTGGATGCCGGCGCCGATGAAGCGCTGACCCAGTTCTTCTTCGAGGCAGAGACCTTCTTCCGCTTCCGCGATGCCTGCGAGAAAGCCGGGATTGACGGAGCCAAGCTGACGCCCGGCATCCTGCCGATCGAGAACTGGAAGGGCGCGCGCAATTTTGCCAAGCGCTGCGGCACCGTCATTCCCGATTGGGTCGAACATGCCTTTGACAAGGCGCTGCGGGACGGCCGCGAGGAGCTGCTGGCGACCGCCATCTGCACCGAACTGTGCTCGGATCTGCTGGAGGGCGGCGTGGACAAGCTGCACTTCTACACGCTGAACCGGCCGGAGCTGACCCGCGACGTCTGCTTTGCCCTGGGGGTTACCCCCAAGGTGTCGCTTCAGAACGTGGCGTAAGCATTGCGCACACCGGCACGCGGTTTCTAATGACGGGGACTTCCCGCCAAGGACCCGCGTGCCATGTTCTATGCCAAACAGCCTGCCGACCTTCTGACCATCGATCAGATCACCCGGATTTCCGGGCTCGACTTCATGCAGGGTATCCTGGACGGCCGCCTGCCCGGCCCGCCGATTGCCGAGACGCTCGGCTATCACCTGCACAGCGTGGAAGACGGCCAGGTGGTGTTCCGCGGCACGCCGGATTTCCATGTCTGCAACCCGATGGGCACCGTGCATGGCGGCTGGTACGGCACGCTTCTGGATAGCGCCATGGCCTGCGCGGTGATGACCAAGGTGCCCTTGGGCGCGGTCTACACAACGCTGGAATACAAGATCAACATCCTGCGGCCGATCCCGCTGGGCACCACCATCGACTGCACCGGCAGCATTGACCATGTCGGCCGTTCCACCGGTGTGGCGCATGGCGAAATCCGCGGCTTGGAAGACGGTAAGCTCTACGCGACCGGCTCCACCACCTGCATTGTCATGCAAATCGCCCCGCGCTGATCCCGCTGCTGTCCACCAGGGTCTTGCCTGCCGCAGCTTGGCTGCTATCTTTCATGCAAGTATCTGAAAAACTGCAGAAAGGCTGATCATGCCGCCAAACAGTCTGGCCCGCGCCGCCACTGCCCGCATCCAGGTTTTGGCCCCGGCGAATGAGCTGGATTTCCTTGATACGCAATCGCTGGTTCTGCCGGTTGAGGTCACGCCGCTTGAGGCCTGGAACATCATGCATTCCCAGCCGCTGCCCGGCATGAAACTGGCTTTCCGGCTGCGCGACGCCATCTCTGCGCTGTTCGGGGTCAGGCGCATCGGTGGTTTTTCCGGCCAGCCGCACAAGGATGTGGCAGTTGGCGACAAGCTGGACTTTTTCCTGGTGGAAGCGGTGTCGGCCAGGGTACTGACCCTTACCGTGCGGGACCGGCATCTGGATGTGATGACTTGCGTCACCTGTAGCAGCGGCGTGCTCAGCATCACTTCATCGGTGAAGACACATAACCTGTTCGGCCGCATCTACATGCTGCCGGTCCGCCCGGCGCATAAGCTGATCGTTTCGCTGTCGCTGAAACGGCTGCAGCAGGAACTGCATCAGCGGAGGAAAGCCGGGACCTAGCGTAGTGGCTTCTGCCCGTTGCCGAGCCGCGCCAGAGGAAGTCAGACTGAGAGTTTCTTGCCTGCCGCGATGCGCAACCGCCCAAAAAGTATCTTCACGTCTTGGAAAACATGGTCAGCCACCCGCTGGGCTGTGTATCCTCCCTGCCGACATCGACGCTGCTGTGCAGGCGCTCGCTGGCATCCAGCCCGACCCGGCGGCGGCTGCGCAGCAGGAAGATCTTGGCCCAGCCCTGCCAGGTTCCAACCGAGGGCGCTTTGGGGTCCACCGGAAAGCGCATACGCCAGTCGCTGGGCAGCGGCAGGCCGCGCTCCTCGGCCTTCTCCAGCATCCAGATCAGAGAGACATTGGCCAGCGGCCGCGCGTCTTCAAACCCGCCCAGCTGGCCGCCCACATCGCCATGCGCGCCGCGGAACCAGACCTGCTCGACATGCCCGTTCCAGCCCTTGGGGCAGTCCCACAGAACCGGCTTGAACACGTCGCGCGTCTCATCCAGCGCCAATGCGTGGTAGCCGCTCTTGATGTGCGGACCAAGTGTGTGGTTGTGGAAATTGTGCTGCCGTTCCGCCCAGCGCCACAGCAGCGGCAGGCGCAGGCCCAGCGCCTTCACCGTGTCCCAGACGCCGACCATCTCGATCTCGACCTCTTCGTGGCAATGAGCGGCGGTAAAAGCCGCGCCAGCCTGAGAGCGCCCGTTCAGCCGGTAGTGCCGGTAGGCAGTGCGGATGTGGCGCACGGTGGCATGTTCGGGTTTCAGCAGGCCGATCCGGTCGATCACCCCTGCCAGGGAGCGCACCGCATAGGCACCGCGGGAATAGCCAAACAAATAGATTCTGTCGCCGGGCCGGTAACGGGAGGCAAGGTAGCCGTAGGCGCGGCGGATCTGCCGGTTGATGCCGCGCCCCATCATCACATCCGGGGCGCTGCCCCAGCCTTTCCATTGCACGCCGGATTCATAGAAGACCGACACCTGGCCGCTCATTTCCCGGCACAGGCGGAACAGCTGGCCGGGGTGGGTTTCATGGCCTCTTTCCAGCGTCGACATGGTGCCATCCAGGATGATCACATGGGCCTGCGGCCCGCGCAGCTTGGTTTCCCCGGAATGCTCCGAGCGCAGCGGCCGCCCAAGCCACCCTAAAACCCTTCTACTCAGCTGCCTCAGAAACATCTCTAAGCACTTCCCAAATCCTCAGCGGGGTGAATGGCATGTCCACCTGCCGCACGCCGCGGTCCCAGACCGCGTCCTGCACCGCGTTTGCGACTGCTGCCAGCGCGCCAACGGTGCCCGCCTCGCCGCAGCCCTTCATCCCCATCGGGTTCTGTGTCGAAGGCACCGGCTCGGAGGTAAACCCAATCATGGGGACGCCGCTTGCCCGCGGCAAGGCATAGTCCATGAACGAAGCCGTGAGCAGCTGCCCGTCCTGATCGTAGACAACCCGCTCCAGCATGGCCTGTCCCAGCCCCTGCGCCACCCCGCCATGCACTTGGCCTTCGGCCAGCATCGGGTTGATCAGATTACCGAAATCGTCCACTACAGTGTAGCGCTCCACGTCGGCTTCTCCAGTCTCCGGATCGATAACAATTTCGGCAATATGTGCGCCGTTCGGAAACGAGCGGCCCGGCAGCCGGGCCCGCGCCGCGTGACGCTGCAGATCGAGCCGCCCTTGCGCGCGGGCCATCTCTGCCGCTTCCAGCATAGTGGGGGTCAGGTTGGATCCCGGCGCCCGGAAGGTTTCACCGTCAAATTCAACGGCGTCTTCCCCTACCCCCATCTCTTCGGCCAGGAACGGGGTAAAGGCGGCAATCATGGTTTCCACTGCCGCCAGCGTGGCATTGGCCTGTGTGGTGACGGAGCGCGAGCCGCCGGTGCCGCCGCCCTGGGCGATGCGGTCGCTGTCCCCCTGGATCACCTGGATGCTGTCCGCCGGGATACCGCTCTGGTCGGCCAGGAACTGGGCATAGACAGTTTCATGCCCCTGCCCGTTGCTCTGCGTTCCGACATAGATGTTCACCCGGCCATCCTCCAGAAACTCCACTTCCGCGCCTTCTGAAGGATCGCCCAAAATGCTTTCGATATAGTAACAGACCCCGACGCCCCGGTACTTGCCGCGTTTACCATTTTCCGCGCGGCGGGCAGCGAATCCCTGCAAGTCCGCCTCCTCGGCGGCGCGGCTCAGCACCTTGTCGAAGTCGCCCACGTCATAGGTCTCCCCGGTCACGGTGCCATAGGGAAACGCTGCAGGCTGGATGAAGTTCCGCCGCCTCAGCTCCAGCGGATCGACGCCCAGCTCGCGGGCGGCGCGGTCCATCACCCGCTCCAGCACATAGATCGCCTCGGGCCGTCCTGCGCCGCGGTAGGCATCGACCTGGGTGGTGTTGGTGTAGATCCCCTCCACCTGCAGCCAGGCGGTTTGGATATCATAGACACCGGCAAGCACCCGGCTGAACAGCTGGGTCTGGATCGCCTGCGCAAAATGAGAGTTGTAGGCGCCGAGGTTGCAGCGGGTGCTGACCCGGTAGGCGGTGATCTTCAGGTTTTCGTCAAACGCCAGTTCTGCCAGCGAGGTCAGGTCGCGGCCGCCGTTGTCGCTCAGCATCGCCTCGCTGCGGTCCGACATCCAGAACACCGGACGGCTCAGCACGGTGGCGGCATGGGCCACCGCAAAATACTCGGGGTATGGCATTGCCTTCATGCCGAAGCCGCCGCCGACATCCGGCGTCGTTACCCTGATATCAGCCTCATTCAGCCCCAGCTTGGCCGCCAGCTGGGTCTTCATGCCCCAGACCCCCTGGCCGCCGAAGGTGAAATGCAGCCGCCCCTCCTGCCATTCGGCAAAACAGCCGCGCGGCTCCATCGAGCTTACCATGATCCGGTTGTCCTCGACCTGAAGCGCCACGGTATGGGCGGCGCTGCGAAAGGCCTCGGCCGTTGCCGCCTCGTCCCCCGTGCCCCAGTCAAAGGCCCGGTTGTCCGGCACGCTTTCATGCAGCGGCTCGCCGCCGGGCATCAGGTCCAGCTTGACCGGCAGGTCGTCGATCTCCAGCTCGATCAGTTCGCCCGCGTCACGGGCCTGGTTCAGCGTCTCGGCAACGACAACAGCAACCGGCTCCCCCACAAAGCGGACCCTGTCGCGGGCCAGCATCGGGCGCTCCGGCGACGCCCCGCTGCTTCCATCGCGGTTCTTGACCGTGGTGCCGTCCATCGACACATCGATGCCCGCAGCCTCAAGCTCAGCCAGGGTGATCACCGCGTGGACACCCTCGGCCTCCAGCGCATCCTCGGTATGCAGCGCGGTGATCAGCCCGTGCGCCACCGGGCTGCGCAGCACCCAGGCGCGCAGGGCGCCTGCTGGGGCGGCGTCTTCGATGTAGTTGCCCTGCCCGGTCAGGAAGCGCACGTCCTCGACCCGTTTAACCGGCTGGCTTTTTCCGAATTTGTCCATGCTCGCCCCCTGTCCGCGCTGGCTGGTTTCCGGGGGCGAGACTAACGTCAGCGGGCGGGCTGTCCAGCCAGCTCGATCACCGTCGCCACGTCAGACAGGCCGTAGCCGTTGAACTGCGTGCTCATCGCAGAGGAATAGGCGCCAAGCCCCGGGAACAAAACATAGTCCCCAGTCGCCGCATCGCAAGGCAGCGGCAGCCCGTCCGGCAGCCGGTCCAGGCTGTCGCAGGTCGGGCCGAACACCACACGCGGCTTGCGCTCGCCTGCCCGGTGGGTGCCATCGCCCGCAACAACTTCCACACGGCCCGGAAGGCCCATGTCGCGGATATCGACCAGCCCGCCATAGATGCCGTCGTTGAGGAACACCACCTCTCCCGCCTTGCGCATCCCCTTGATGCGCGCCGCCAGGGTGAAGCTTTCAGAAACCATTGCCCGGCCCGGTTCGCATATCAGCTTAGGCTTGTCTGCGCCAAAGGCCGCATCCGCCGCCTGTCCGATAGCGGCAAAAACCTTTTCCAGATCCGGTGCCACGCCATCGCGGTTGGCGGCAAAGCCGCCGCCGACGTTCAGCCGCGCGATCTGCACGCCGGCCTGATCAATGATCCGCTTGGCAGTGTGGACATATTCGACCCAGGCGCTTTCGTCCTCGCACTGGGTGCCGGGGTGGAAGCACAGCGCCGGGGTCCAGCCGCGGGCGGCGACCTGTTTCAGCAGTTCCACCGCCTCCTCCGGTTCAGCGCCGAACTTGCTGCCGAAGTCATAGGCCGCACCCGCAACCGGCAGGGCAAAGCGCACCGCGATTTCACAGGAGCGCGGCACTGCGTCCAGCTTCTCCAGCTCGCTCAGCTCATCCACCGACCAGCTGGCGACGCCGTGCTCGATGCCTGCGGCGATCTCCGCCTCCGACCGCATCGGGTTGTTGTAGTGCATCACCGCGTCGGGGCTGGCCGCGCGCACCGCCTCCATCTCCGCAGGCGAAGCCACGTCAAACGCCGTGATCCCCGCGGCCACCAGATTGGACAGAACCGCCGGGTGCGGGTTTGCCTTCACCGCGTATGTCACCAGCCCTGGAAACCCCTCACGGAACCGCCGCGCCACCTCATGCAGGACCCGCGGCGAGAAATACAGGATCGGATGATCCGGCGCGCTGCGGGCCAGGTGGGATTCAGGCGAAAGCCATAGCGGGGGAATCTGCTGCATCGGGTAACCCTCATTCGTTTTACATATTTTCCGTGAATTTTTCGTCGATTCCGGTTGGCACATTGACTATAGTGACGAAAACGGCCGTCACATCGAAGGCAATTCATGCAAACCGACGAAACAGATCAGCGCCTTGTCACTCTCCTGCGGGAGAACGCCCGCCGCCCGGTGGCGGAGCTTGCCCGCCACCTGGGTCTGGCCCGCACCACTGTTCAAGCGCGGATCGAGCGGCTGGAAGCGACCGGAGTAATCACCGGCTACACGCTGAAAACCTCCGCAGCTGCCCGCCCGCCGCTGCAGGCTACGGTGCTGATGTCGATCGAGCCGCGTTCCGGACCGGAAGTGCTCGCCCGCCTGCGCAGCCTGCCCGGTGTTGAGGTGGTGCACACGACCTCCGGCCGGTTCGACCTGCTGGCGCAGGTGGTGGCGCAAAGCACGGCTGAGCTGGATGAAACCATCGACAGAATCGCCGAGGCCCGCGGTGTGCGCTCCTCCGAAAGCCTGATCCACCTGGCCACCAAGCTGGACCGGACCGGACAGTAAGATTCAAACGGTTGCCACGTAATCCAGCAGCCAGTCCCGGAACAGTTTTGCTGCAGGACGCATGGCGCCGCGGTCTGGGTAGATCAAATGGTAAGCCTCCCGCCCCGGCACTTCGACCTCCGGCAGGCAGCACACCAGCCCGCTGGCCTTCACCACAGCATCCGAAGCCGGGGCGCGTGCCAGCGCGATCCCCATCCCCTGCGCCGACAGCTCTGCCGCCATCAGCGAATTGTCGGCAAAGAAATAACGTGCCTGACCGTGTGACAAACGCAGGCTTTCAAACAGCTGCACCCAACTGGCCCTGTGAGTGGACACCTCGATCAGCGGAAAACGGAACAGATCCTGCGGTGAATGGATTTGCGCCGCCATCTCTGGCGGGGCCACCGGATAGAGCACTTCGCGCAGCAGTTCGTCACCCTCGGTCCCGAACAGCGACGGGTTGCCAAAAACGATCTGCAAGTCGGTGAACTGGTTGGCAAAATCCGAAGCCATATTGCCGGTGCTGAGGGCCAGGCTGACCTGCGGATGCACGGACTGGAATTCCGGCAGCCCCCGCGCCAGCACCCCATGCGCAAACAGCAGCACCGACTGCACGAACAGCCGCTGCTCGCGGCTTTCCCCGAACAGGCCGGTGGTGGCGGTTTCCAGCATCAGAAGCGACTGCTGGACCGAGGGCAGATAGGCCCGACCGGCCTCTGTCAGCGTCACCGCGTGGGCGTGGCGGTGAAACAGCGGCGTGCCCAGCTGCGTCTCCAGCGCCTTCACCTGCTGGCTGACGGCAGCGGCCGACATGTTCAGCTGCGCCGCCGCACGGGCAAAGCTTTCAGTGCGCGCCGCGGCCTCAAACACGCGCAGCCAGTTCAGGGAGGGAATCCGGGTCGCCATGCAGCAAGGCTAAGCAAAACTTATTCTCACCGGCAAGACATACCGTGCTGGGATTTTCCGCCCCTCCCCTAGGGTTCATGGCAGCGAACAGACCCCGCGGCAGCAGCCGCACCACCAGCCAGATGAGAGACGAGACATGACAGGTCCCGCCAATGCGCCGCGCCCCAAGCGCAAGATTTGGAACTTCACCCCCGCGCTTCCGATCCAGACCTCCCCCTATTGGGACTGGCCGATGAAGCCCTTGGCCTCAATCAAATACCTGCTGCAAAGCTGGAACCCTTTGGCGCTGCGGGCGCTGTTGCTGGTCTTTGCCGTTATCACCTGGAATTTCTTCACCCCGCCGCTGGACCGGATCGCGACGCTCAGCTGGGACTGGGTGGCTGAAATCTGGTTCCGCAATTTCTGCATCCTGATGGTGGTGGCCGGCGGGCTGCATCTGGCGCTGTGGAAATTCCGGACCCAAGCAGACGAATACCGTTATGACATGCGCCCGATGATGAAGGGCGCCAAGGTGTTCACCTTCAAGAACCAGGTCTGGGACAACATGTTCTGGACCCTTGGCCCGGCGCTCACCTTCTGGACCTTCTGGGAAAGCCTGATCCTGTACGCCTATGCCAACGGCTGGGTGACGATGATCACGCTGGAGGAAAATCCCGTCACCTTCGTCCTGATGACCATCTTCATCCCCGTATGGGCGGGCTTTCACTTCTACTGGCTGCACCGGCTGCTGCATGTGGGCGTGCTTTATACCAAGGTGCACGCCTGGCATCACCGCAACATCAACACCGGCCCCTGGTCCGGCCTGGCGATGCACCCCGTGGAGAGCTTCTTTCTGATGTTCGACACCATGATTTTCTTCCTGCTGCCGGGGCATCCGGTACTGGCGATCTTCCTGCTGTTCCACCACGGCATCGGCGCGCCGACCTCGCACGCAGGGTTCGAGCATCTGAAACTCGGCAACAAAGCCAAGTTCCTGGTCGGCGATTTCTTCCACCAGCTGCACCACAGGTTTTTCGACTGCAACTACGGCACCTGGGAAACCCCCTGGGACGAATGGTTCAACACCTTCCATGACGGCACTGAAGAGGGCAACGAAATGGTCAAGGAACGCCGCCGCAAGATCTGGAGCGCAGGCTGAAGCGGGGTGAGCTAAAGCCCTCCTGCAACCCGATTGCACGGTAGCTGGAATCGTGCGCCCGGCCCATACCGCGGAATGCGCGTCAGCAGGGGCCGGGCGTCTTTGACTGCGGCGCCGGAACCGGGCGCCTGAAACTCTATCCGCCCCGCAGACCTGCGCGGCGCATGGTGAAGTTAAAACGCAGCACCCCGGCCATGGTTCCAAAAAATGCGCCTGGGCGCATCGCCGCACCTGCCCGCCCGCTGCTGCGCCGCTGGGACTTTCCCTTTGCCGCCCCTTTCGGTAAGGGATAGCGCGACCCGAAATTACACGCACGCAGGACCTAGCGCATGGCGATGGAAAAGACATTCAACGCGGCCGAAGCCGAGAGCCGCCTTTACAAGGCCTGGGAAGAGGCCGGCTGTTTCAAGGCAGGCGCCAACGCCAAGCCGGAAGCCTCCACCTATTGCATCATGATCCCGCCGCCCAACGTGACAGGCGTCCTGCACATGGGCCATGCCTTCAACAACACGCTTCAAGACATTCTGATCCGCTGGAAGCGTATGCAGGGCTTTGACACCCTGTGGCAGC
The DNA here is from genome assembly GCF_020514995.1 of Leisingera sp. McT4-56. NCBI lineage: Bacteria > Pseudomonadati > Pseudomonadota > Alphaproteobacteria > Rhodobacterales > Roseobacteraceae > Leisingera > Leisingera sp. McT4-56. The sequence goes on from NZ_JAJALF010000003.1 coordinate 29,978, forward strand.
CCGGCACCGACCATGCGGGCATCGCAACGCAAATGGTGGTGGAGCGCGAGCTAGCAAAGAACCAGCAGCCGTCGCGCCGCGAGCTGGGCCGCGAGAAATTTCTGGAGAAGGTCTGGGAATGGAAGGAAAAATCCGGCGGCACCATTGTTGAGCAGCTGAAACGCCTCGGCGCCTCCTGCGATTTCTCCCGCACCGCCTTCACCATGGCAGGCGCCCAGGGCGACACCCGCACGGGCCACGAGAACTCCCCCAATTTCCACGACGCCGTGATCAAGGTGTTTGTGGAGATGTACAACAAGGGGCTGATCTACCGCGGCAAGCGGCTGGTCAACTGGGACCCGCATTTCGAAACCGCGATTTCCGACCTTGAGGTCGAGAACATCGAGGTTGCAGGCCACATGTGGCACTTCAAGTACCCGCTCGCGAACGGCGCCACCTACACCTATGTGGAGAAGGACGAAGACGGCAACGTCATCCTCGAGGAGGAGCGCGACTATATCTCCATCGCCACCACAAGGCCCGAGACCATGCTGGGCGACGGCGCGGTGGCTGTGCACCCCTCGGATGAACGCTATGCCCCCATCGTTGGCAAGCTGTGTGAAATCCCGGTCGGCCCCAAGGAGCACCGCCGTCTGATCCCGATCATCACTGATGAGTACCCGGACAAGGATTTCGGCTCCGGCGCCGTGAAGATCACCGGCGCGCATGACTTCAACGACTATCAGGTTGCCAAGCGCGGCGGCATCCCGATGTACCGCCTGATGGATATGCGCGGCCAAATGCGGGCCGACGGCGCGCCTTACGACGAGGCCGCGGGCATTGCCATGGCGGTGGCCAAGGGCGAGCAGACCCTGTCTGAGAACGAGGCCGACGCCATCAACCTGGTGCCGGACGACCTGCGCGGGCTGGACCGGTTCGAGGCACGCAAACTGGTGGTCGAGCAGATCACCAGTGAAGGCCTGGCGGTAATGCACACCGTCACCAAGACCGATCCGGAGACCGGCGAAGACGTTGAGGTGCAGGAGCCTTACGTCGAGAACAAGCCGATCATGCAGCCCTTCGGCGACCGCTCCAAGGTTGTGATCGAGCCGATGCTGACCGACCAGTGGTTCGTGGATGCGGAAAAGGTTGTCGGCCCGGCGCTGGATGCAGTGAAGAACGGCGATGTGAAGATCCTGCCGGAATCGGGCGAGAAGACCTATTACCACTGGCTGGAAAACATCGAGCCCTGGTGCATCTCTCGCCAGCTGTGGTGGGGTCATCAGATCCCGGTCTGGTACATCCCCGGTGAAGAGGACTGGTACCCGATTTGCGCCGCAACCGAGGAAGAAGCGCTGGAAAAGGCGCGGCTTCAGTCCGTCGAAGGCACCGAATTCCGCATCGTCACCGACCAGCATGAGGCGGCGAAGATTCTGGCCGAACAGGTCAAGCTGATGGATGTGCAGGACGAAGGCGCCATCCGCAGCTTCGACGGCCCGATGCAGGTGCCGATGTTCCGCGACCCCGACGTTCTGGACACCTGGTTCTCCTCCGGCCTCTGGCCGATCGGCACGCTGGGCTGGCCGGACGTCACGCCGGAAATGCAGAAGTACTTCCCGACCTCGACCCTGGTCACCGGTCAGGACATCCTGTTCTTCTGGGTCGCCCGGATGATGATGATGCAGCTGGCGGTGCTGGACGAAAGCCTGCCGGTCAAGGAGCGCATCCCCTTCGACACCGTCTACCTGCATGGCCTGGTACGCGATGCCAAAGGCAAGAAGATGTCGAAATCCACCGGCAACGTGGTTGACCCGCTGGAAATCATCGAGGAATTCGGCGCCGACGCGTTGCGCTTTTCTTCGGCTGCGATGGCGGCGCTCGGCGGCGTGCTGAAGCTGGATATGGAGCGCCTCAAGGGCTACCGGAACTTTGGCACCAAGCTGTGGAATGCGGTGAACTTTGCCCATTTCAACAACGTCTATGACCCGGAAGTGCCTGCCTACGCCTGCCCCGACGCCAAGGCCGCGGTGAACCAGTGGATCATCGGCGAAACCGCCAAGGTCCGGGTTGAGGTGGATGCGGCGCTGGAAGCCTACCGTTTCAACGACGCGGCCAATGCGCTGTATGCCTTTGTCTGGGGCAAGGTCTGCGACTGGTATATTGAGCTGTCGAAACCCCTGTTCGGCTCAGAGGATGAGGCAGTGATCGCCGAGACCCGCCAGACGCTGGGCTGGGTTCTGGATCAGTGCATGATCCTGCTGCACCCGATCATGCCCTTCATCACCGAGGAGCTGTGGGGCAACACCGCCAAGCGCGAGAAGATGCTGGTGCATGCCGAGTGGCCGACCTACGGCACCGAGCTGGTCAACGCCGAGGCCGATGCTGAGATGAACTGGGTGATCACCGCGATCGAGAACATCCGCTCCACCCGCGCGCAGATGCATGTGCCGGCAGGCGCCAAGATCCCGATGGTGGTGACCGAGTTCTCCTACCAAGCGCGCAGCGCGTGGGAGAAGAACGAGGCGATGATCAAGAAACTGGCCCGCATCACCGCGCTGGAGCAGGTGGAAAGCTTCCCCAAAGGCTGCGCGTCCGTGGCCGCGCCCGGCGCTTCCTTCGGCCTGCCGCTGGCGGATGTGATCGACGTGGACGCCGAAAAGGCCCGCCTGGAAAAAACCCTCGGCAAACTCGCCAAGGAGCTGGGCGGATTGCGCGGGCGGCTGAACAACCCGAAATTCGCGGCCTCCGCGCCGGAAGAGGTTGTGGCGGAAGCCCGCGAAAACCTTGCCGCGCGCGAGGAGGAGGAAGCCAAGGTCAAGGAAGCGCTGGCACGCCTGGCCGAGATTGCCTGACCTCCAGGGTTTCCGATAAACTGCAAACGCCCGCCCCTTGGCGGGCGTTCTGCTTTCAAGCGCAACCCTTTGAAACCATGCAGGTTTTCGGCATACGGGGAATTTCCAGGCAACCGCCCCATTGTCTTTGCCGCGCTTTTGTATCAGCCTGCCCGCAACCACAACAAAAGGGAGGCTGCAGCTCATGCCCAAAGGATACTGGGTGGCCCATGTGGATGTGCACGACATGGAGCGCTACAAGGATTACATCAATGCAAACGGGCCGGTCTTTGCCGAATACGGGGCGAAGTTCCTGGTGCGCGGCGGCGGCCGGGAAGTACGCGAGGGCCAGTTCCGCGCCCGTACCGTGGTGATTGAATTCAAGGATTTCGAAACCGCAAAAGCCTGCTATGATTCAATGGCCTATCAGGACGCCAAGGCGCTTCGCGATCCGGTCTCGGCGGGTGATATGCAAATCATTGAGGGCTATGGCGAATAACCCCGCCTGCCCTGCTGCTGTGTCTGAGGTCTGCTGATGCCCCTGCTCAAGAAGTTCTTTCAAGCTTTCCGCCCGTCCGAGCCGCCCGCACTGCCGGACCCGGATGCCGAGCTGGCGCTGGGGGCGCTCCTGGTGCGGGTGGCGAAGGCGGACCGTGAATACCAGCTGGAAGAGATCAGCCTGATCGACCGCATCCTGGCACGGCTCTACCAGCACAACGCGATCGAGGCCGCCAAGGTGCGCGCCACCTGCGAGAAGCTGCATGCCGCAGCGCCGGAGACCGACACTTTCGGCCGCCTGATCCGCGAGACCACGGGCCTCGAAGAGCGTCTGGCGGCACTGGATGCCCTGTGGGAAGTGGTGCTGGCAGACGGCACCGAACACGCGGGCGAAGTCACCATCATCGAGGACGCACGCAAGGCCATGGGGCTGTCTTATGCCGACAGCGAGAAGGCCCGTGCCCGCGCGGTAAAGAAATTCAGCGGCACCGCGGAGGACAGCTGATGTTCAAGGAACTGCTGAACCGGCTGCTGGAGCCGGCGCCTGCGCAGCTGGACGACGAAGGCGCCCGGCTGGCGCTGACCGCGCTGCTGGTGCGGATTGCCCGCTCCGACCACAATTACTCCGAGGTGGAGAAGGACCGCATCGACCGCATCCTGACCGCCCGCTTCGGGCTGGACACCGGCGGCGCGCTGATCCTGCGTGAACAGGCAGAGGCGATGGAGGCAGAGGCACCCGACACCGTGCGTTTCACCCGGGCAATCAAGGATGCGGTGGCCTATGAGGACCGCACCGGCGTGATCGAGGCGCTGTGGCAGGTAGCTCTGGCGGACGGCCGCCGGGATGCCAATGAGGACGCGCTGCTGCGGCTGTCCTCCAGCCTGCTGGGCGTTTCAGACGTGGACAGCGCCAAGGCGCGCAAACGGGCAGAGGCCGCGAAATGATTGCACATCTCGGAATGTACGACCGCCCGGAAACCGCGGCGGCCAATGACAGGTTCTGGACGGAGATCCGCAAGCACCTGAGCGGCGGGCCGGACCAGCTGACCCGCGGCGCCGATTTCTGGGAGGTGTGGAAATCCCCCGAGCTGCTTCTGTCGCAAACCTGCGGCTGCCCGTACCGCACCCGGCTTTACGGCGAGGTGGAACTTGTGGGCACCCCCGATTACGGCCTGCCCGGCTGCGAGCCCGGCTATTACAACAGCGTGTTTGTCGCCCGGCAGGAGGATGCGGGCCAGCCGCTCGCTGCCTTCGCGGGGCGCCGCTTTGCCTATAACGAAGCGCTGTCGCAATCGGGCTGGGCCGCACCGATGGTGCATCTGCACGAGCGCTCCATCTTGCCCGGCGCACTGGTGGAAACCGGCGGCCACCGGCTGTCTGCCGAGGCGGTTGCAGACGGCCGGGCAGACTTTGCCTCCCTCGACGCGCTGACCTGGGAAATGATCAAGGAATACGACGGTTTCGCTGCCGGTCTGTGCGAGGTAGAGCGCACGGACCCGACGCCTGCGCTGCCCTATATCACCGCCTTTGGCAGAGACACGGATGAGTTGTTCACGGCCATCGAGGCAGCCATCCGCGTGCTGGATGAGGACAGCAGAGCCTGCCTGCGTCTCAAGGGGCTGGTGCGGCTCACCCCCAGCGATTACCTGGCGGTGCCGACCCCGCCCGGCCCGGTGCTGACGGAGCAGCGTATCCGCGCGGCGGAGCTGACGTAGCGCCCCCTTCCGAAATGGGCCGGTTAACCCGCCATTTTGACACCTGAGGTGCCAGCTTGTGCGGTTTGAACGTTGCATTCGGTCTTTTTTTCGGTCCAATAAGAACGAATTTCCACTCACAGGGACAAAGACACCTTGACCGATACAACGCCCGTTCTGCAAATCCGCGGCCTGCACAAATCCTATGGCGAGCTGGAAGTGATCAAAGGCGTCGACATCACCGCCAAGAAGGGCGATGTGGTGTCGCTGATCGGATCTTCGGGATCGGGCAAATCGACCTTGCTGCGCTGCTGCAACCTGCTGGAAGACAGCCAGGAGGGCGACGTCCTGTTCAAGGGCGAGCCGATCATCTGGGCTGGCAAGGGGCTGGCGCGCCGCCCGGCTGATGCCAAGCAGATCCTGCGCATCCGCACCAACCTGTCCATGGTGTTCCAGCAGTTCAACCTGTGGGCCCATATGACCATTCTGCAGAATGTGATGGAGGCGCCGGTCACCGTGCTGGGCCGCGACAAGGCCGAGGTTGAGGAGAAGGCCCGCTATTACCTGGACAAGGTCGGCATCGGTGACAAATGCGACGTCTACCCGGCGCAGCTGTCCGGCGGCCAGCAGCAGCGCGCGGCGATCGCCCGCGCCCTGTGCATGGAGCCCGAGGCGCTTTTGTTCGACGAGCCCACCTCTGCCCTGGACCCGGAACTGGAGCAGGAAGTGGTCAAGGTGATCAAGGATCTTGCCGCCGAAGGCCGCACCATGCTGATCGTGACCCACGACATGAAAATGGCGGCAGATGTGTCCAGCCATGTGGTGTTCCTGCACCAGGGCCTGATCGAGGAAGAGGGCACCCCGGACGAAGTCTTTGGCGGCACCCGCTCCGAACGGCTGCGGGCGTTCTTGTCGTCGACCCGCCACGAGCAATAATAACGAAACCAATAACCAACCAAAAATGGGAGTAACTTGATGAAATCACTGATCCTTGGCACCGCCGCCCTGGCGCTGACCGCGGGCATGGGCCTGGCGGACACTGTGCGCCTGGGCACCGAGGGCGCTTATGCGCCGTGGAACTTCGTCAACGACGCCGGCGAGATCGACGGCTTCGAGCGCGAGCTGGGCGATGAGCTGTGCAAGCGCGCCGAGCTGACCTGCGAGTGGGTCAAGAACGACTGGGATTCGATCATTCCGAACCTGGTCTCCGGCAACTACGACACCATCATCGCCGGCATGTCGATCACCGACGAGCGCGATGAAGTCATCGACTTCACGCAGCCCTACACGCCGCCGGATCCGTCCGCCTATGTTGCCCAGTCCGCTGACGTCGACCTCGAAGGCGGCGTGATCGCGGCCCAGGCCACCACCATCCAGGCGGCCTTCATCGCTGAGCAGGGCTGGACCCTGGTCGAATTCGCGACCCCGGAAGAAACCGTCGCGGCCGTGCGCAACGGCGAAGCCGACGCGGTTCTGGCAGACAAGAGCTTCCTTGATTCCGTGCTGGGCGACGACCTGGTGATGCTGGAGCGCTCTGAATCGCTGGGCGGCGGTGTTGGCATGGGCTTCCGTGAATCGGACGCAGAGCTGCGCGGCAAGTTCGACGCGGCGATCCAGTCGATGAAGGACGACGGCTCGCTGAACGAACTGATCGCCAAGTGGGAAGTATCCTCGCAGTGGTAATCTGATCCTGTTCCAGGATCTTGCAGGCCCGCCGCTGCGGCGCGCGGGCCTCATTCATTCTCTTCCGCGGCACTTGGCGGCGGGCACGACCGGAGAAAGACAGGCGCTTACATGTTTTCCTACTGCACGGACCCATCCACGCTTGAGGGGCTGAGCTGGCTCAGCTGCTATCTGACCACCGGCAAGCATGTGAACCTCTACATCTCCGTCTTCGTGGTTCTGACCCTGCTGGCCATCACTGCCCCGGTTGCGCTCCTGTTCGGCTTTGGCGCCGCCAGCGCAGCCCGATCGCGCATCCTGCCGCTGCGCTGGTTCGGCAAGGGCTACACCAGCATTGTGCGCGGCGTGCCGGACATTGCCTTCTTCCTGTTTTTTGTCATCGCGCTGGACCAGGCGTTTGAGTGGATGCGGCACAAGGTGAAGTGCCCCGACTGGGACCAGCCGATCCGTCAGGGCATCGACTTTGTGGTCTGCGACGCGGCCAAGCTGCCACTGTCCACATCGCCCCAATGGGTGCATGAAACCTACGGCTTCTTCCTGGCGGTTTTGACCTTCTCCATCGTTTTCGGCGCCTTTGCCGCCAACGTTCTGTACGGCGCCATGCGCGCGGTGCCGCGCGCCCAGATCGAAACCGCAGAGGCCTATGGCATGACCCACCGCCAGGCGTTCTGGCGCATCCTGGTGCCGCAGATGTGGGTTTTTGCGCTGCCGGGCCTGTCAAACCTGTGGATGGTGCTGATCAAGTCCACGCCGCTGCTGTTCCTGCTCGGGGTCGAGGACATCGTTTATTGGGCACGCGAACTGGGCGGCACCAAGGCTGCCAAATTCACCGACTACCCGCACCCGAACTGGCACGTCTGGTACTTCGCGGCCCTCTTGGTGTTCTACCTGTGCTTCACCAAGGTTTCCGAGGTTGTGCTGGACAAGATCATGACCCGGCTAACCAAAGGCCAGGCCACCGCAGCGGGCGAAGCACAAAGAAAGGCCGCGGCATGAGTTGCGTTGAAACAATCCAGGCCTATGCCTTCCGCTCTCTCGGCTTTGGCGAACGGCTGCTGCCGCGCGGCGAATATACCCTGTGCGAGCATTTCACCCTGATCGGCTCCGGCCTGATCTGGAACGTCTACTTTGGCGCGCTGGCGCTGGCGACCGGCTTTTTCCTGGCGGTTGCCCTGGCGGTGGGCAAGTCCAGTTCCAACCCGCTGTGGCGCAAGCCGGCCGAGTGGTTCATCTTCGTGTTCCGCGGCAGCCCGCTGTTCATCCAGTTCTTCTTTGCCTACGCCTGCTTCCTCAGCCTGAAAGGCGTCTCCAGCTTCTTCGATCCGTTCACTTCGGCCTGGCTCGGGGCGCTGATCGTGCTGTTCTGCAATACCGCTGCCTACTCGGGCGAGATCTTCTACGGGGCGCTGTTGTCGATCCCCAAGGGCGATATCGAGGCCGCCGATGCCTATGGCATGACCGGCTGGAACCGCTTCCGCCGCATCACCTTCCCGACCATGCTGCGGCTGGCCTGGCCTGCCTACACCAACGAGGCGATCTTCCTGTTCCACGCCACCACGCTGGTGTTCTTCTCCGGCTTCCCGGCCTGGCGGCAGCAGGGCGACGCGCTCTATTACGCCAGCTATTTCGCGGACAAGACCTTCAACCCGTTTGTCCCCTACCCGATCCTGGCCTTTTACTTCATCCTGCTGACGCTGCTGATCATTTCCCTGTTCGGGTTTGTGAACCGGCGGCTGAACAAGCATCTGCCACAGGAACGCCGGGCCAAGCCCAGGCTGAAGATCAGCCTGATCCGCTGACATCAGATGGCTCCTTCGGGAGCCATTCTTTTTTGGAATGCCGGCCGCAGCAGGTTTTCCGCCCCCCGCCGCCTCCAGCAAATTCCTCCCAAAACCGGCAGCAAGGGCGCTACCTCAAACTTTTGATCAAATTATCTTGGCGAATGGATTTCTCTGCGCTAGGGTTGGCACAACGAATTCATGGAGCCCCAAATGGACCTGCCCGGACTGAAGACAATCCGCATTGCCGCCTGTGACATGAACGGCCAGATGCGCGGCAAGCGGCTGCCCGCGAGCCAGGCCGGCAAGCTGGACAGCGGCGGCGCGCGGATGCCGGTTTCCGCTCTCAACGTCGACCTGTGGGGCCGCGATGTCGAAGACAGCCCGCTGGTCTTCGAAACCGGCGACGCCGACGGCGTGATGCTGCCCACCGAACGCGGCCCGGTGCCGATGCCCTGGCTCAAGACCGCCTCGGCGCTGGTGCCGATGGCGATGTACTGGGAGGACGGCTCCCCCTTCCTGGGCGACCCCCGCCATGTGCTGGGTGAGGTGCTGTCGCGCTACACCGCGCGCGGCTGGACCGTTGTCGCCGCGACCGAGATGGAGTTCAGCCTGCTGGACGACAGCGGCGCCCGCCCGGCCCCGCCGATCGACCCGCTGACCGGCCGTGAACTGGATCAGCAATCAGTGCTGTCGATTGCCGAACTGGACGCTTTTGACGAGTTCTTCTCCGATCTCTACGACGGCGCAGAGGCGATGGGCATTCCCGCACAGGACGCCATTTCCGAGGCCGGCCTGGGCCAGTTCGAAATCAACCTCCACCATCAGGAAGCCATGCGCGCCGCGGATGATGCGTGGCTGTTCAAGGCCTTGGTCAAAGGCCTTGCGCGCAAACACGGTTTTGCCGCGACCTTTATGGCCAAACCCTATGCTGAAGAGGCCGGCAACGGCATGCATGTGCATTTCTCGGTCGAGGATCAGGACGGCAACAACATCTTCGATGACGGCAGCGAAAAGGGTTCCGACCTGCTGATGCACGCAGTGGCCGGCTGTCTGGCGGCGATGCCTGCCAGCTCGCTGATCTTTGCGCCGCATGGCAATTCCTATGACCGGCTGGTGCCTGGCGCCCACGCCCCGGTCAGTGCCGCTTGGGCGTATGAAAACCGCACCGCCGCCATCCGCATTCCCGGCGGCAGCCCCAAGGCGCGCCGGATCGAGCATCGGGTCGCAGGCGGCGACATCAACCCCTATCTGATGCTCGCCACGGTGCTGGGTGCGGCCTTGGCCGGGATCGAGGACAAGATGCAGCCGCCCGCTCCTTCCGACGGCAACATCTACGAGATCGAGGGCCTGCCGCAGCTGGCCTCCGACTGGGAGACTGCGATCAACTGGTTCGACACCGATCCCCTGATCGCCCGCATTCTGCCTGATCTCGCCATCCGCAACCTTGTGATGACCAAGCGGCAGGAGCTGAAAGGCTTTGCGGAACGCCCCAGGGAGAGCCATTGGCTGTCCTGGCTGGAAGCGGTATAAAGCCGCTTTGCCCGAGGCTCCCGCTAGGCTCTTGCCCGCTCAGGCATCCTCGGCTAGGCTTAATTTGATCAAATTTGGTGACTCATGAAAATCGGCATCCTGCAAACCGGCCACTCCCCCGAAGACCTGTTCGGAGACTTCGGCGATTACGACGCCATGTTCCGCGACATGCTGGACGGCAACGGGTTTGAGTTTCAGACTTGGGCGGTGGTGGACGGCATCCTGCCGGACGGCCCTCAGGATGCCGACGCCTGGCTGATCACCGGCTCCAAGCATGGCGCCTACGAGGACCACGCGTGGATCCCGCCGCTGGAGGAGCTGATCCGCGCCATCCATGCGCGCAAGCAGCCGCTGGCCGGAATCTGCTTCGGCCATCAGATCATCGCCCAGGCGCTCGGCGGCAAAGTCGAGAAGTTCGAGGGCGGCTGGGCCGTGGGCCCGGTCACCTATCAGGTGGACGGCAAGGACCTAACCCTGAACGCCTGGCACCAGGACCAGGTAGTGAAGCTGCCCGATGGCGCCCGCGTGATCGGCGGCAATGATTTCTGCCAGAACGGCATTCTCGCCTATGGCGACCACATCATCTCCTGGCAGCCCCACCCCGAATTCCCCAATGCCTTCGTCGGCGGCCTGATCGAAAAACGCGGCCGCGGCGTGGTGCCTGACGACCTGCTGGACCGTGCAGCCGCTGAGCTGGACACCCCCGTGGACAACCAAGACATCGCAACCTTCCTCGCAGATTTTTACAGGAAAGAGAGGACCTAATGTCAGCCTGGCTCGACACCCTTCCCGAAGCAGCAAAAGCCTATCTGGAGGGGCGTCGTCTCGACGAAGTCGAATGCGTTATCTCGGACCTTCCCGGTATCGCCCGCGGCAAGGCGGTACCGGCATCGAAATTCGCGAAAACCGATTATTTCCATCTGCCCGACAGCATCTTCTACCAGACCATCACCGGGGACTGGGCCGATGCCGCGGACGAGGACGGCTGGATCGAAAAGGACATGACCCTGAAGCCGGACATGTCGACGGCCACGGCGGCGCCCTGGACCGGCGACTGGACCCTGCAGGTGATCCACGATGCCTATGACAGGCACGATCAGCCGATCCCCTACAGCCCGCGCAACGTCCTGAAGCGCGTGGTGCAGTTGTACCGCGACCGGGGCTGGAAGCCGGTTGTGGCGCCGGAGATGGAGTTCTTCCTGGTCGCGCGCAACATCGACCCGGCCAAGGAGATCGAGCCGATGATGGGCCGCTCCGGCCGACCGGCCGCGGCGCGCCAGGCCTATTCGATGACCGCGGTGGACGAATTCGGCCCGGTGATCGACGACATCTACGACTTTGCCGAAGCGCAGGGGTTCGAGATCGACGGCATCACCCAGGAAGGCGGCGCCGGCCAGCTGGAGATCAACCTGCGCCACGGCGACCCGGTCAAGCTGGCGGACGAGGTGTTCTACTTCAAGCGCCTGATCCGCGAGGCGGCGCTGCGCCACGACTGCTTTGCCACCTTCATGGCCAAGCCGATCGAGAATGAGCCCGGTTCCGCCATGCACATCCACCATTCGATCCTGGATGTTGAGACCGGCCAGAACATCTTCTCCGGCCCGCAAGGCGGCGAGACGGATGCCTTCTACAACTTCATCGCCGGTTTGCAGAACCACCTGCCCGCCGGTCTGGCGGTGATGGCGCCCTATGTGAATTCCTACCGCCGCTACGTGAAGGACCACGCCGCGCCGATCAATCTGGAATGGGCCCGCGACAACCGCACCACCGGCATCCGCGTGCCGCTGTCGGGGCCGGAAGCGCGGCGGGTGGAAAACCGCATCGCCGGCATGGATTGCAACCCCTACCTGGGCATCGCTCTGTCGCTGGCCTGCGGCTATCTCGGCCTGGTCAACGAGGAACGCCCGCGCAAGCAGTTCAAGGGCGATGCCTATGAAGGCGACGGCGATATCCCGCAGGTGATGGGCCAGGCGCTCGATCTGTTCGACGAGGCCACCGAACTGCACGAGGTGCTGGGGCCGGACTTCGCCCGCGTCTACTCCATTGTGAAACGCGCGGAGTATGAGGAGTTCCTGCAGGTGATCTCTCCCTGGGAGCGCGAGCATCTGCTGATGAACGTGTAAACCTCCGGCGCTGCGCCCCGGTGCAGCGCCAGTGCAATTGAGTATTTTCAGAAAGATGAAGTGCAGGCCGTCCGAGAGGGCGCCTGCTCCCGAAAGAGGTGCGTTATGGGGTTGAACCTGCTCTATTCCAATGACCAGAAGGGTGAATACCCGGACAGCTGGTATGCGGCGACGGCCATCCCGGTGGAGCGCTTTGCCGCCCTCGAGGGAGAGGCAAAGGCAGATGTCTGCGTTGTCGGCGGCGGCTATACCGGCCTGTCGGCCGCCTTGCATCTGGCAGAGGCCGGCCTCTCCGTCGTGCTGCTGGAAGCGCAGCGTGTGGGCTTTGGCGCATCGGGGCGCAACGGCGGCCAGCTGGGCAGCGGTCAACGCATGGACCAGGAGGGGCTTGAGGCGCTGATGGGCGAGCCTGAGGCGCAGAAGCTCTGGCAGCTGGGCGAGGACGCCAAGGATCTGGTGAAATCGCTGATCGCCCGCCACGGCCAGGACTGCCATCTGAAGCCCGGCGTCGCCTGGACTGCGTTCTCGGAGAAGGAAGCGGCGGAGCTGCATGAATACGGCCGCCACCTGCAGGACCGGTACGGTTACGGCCAGATCGAGATGCTGGACAAGAACGCCTGCTGGGCGATGTGCCCGTCGCCTGCCTACAAGGGCGGCATCCTGGATCATGGCGCCGGCCATTTGCATCCGCTGAACTATGCGTTCAGCCTGGCCCGCGCGGCCGCGGCTGCCGGGGCAAGGATCCACGAGGGCAGCGAGGTTCTGGATATCCAGGAAGGCGCCAGGCTGCGCATCCGCACCGCGGGCGGCACCGTCTCTGCGGAGCATCTGATCCTGGCCTGCAACGGCTATCTCGGCGGGCTCAACGGCCAGGTCGCAGCTCGGGTGATGCCGATCAACAATTTCGTGGTGGCAACCGAACCGCTGGGAGACGACGCCGCCCGGGTGCTGGCCCGCGACGTCGCCGTGGCGGATACCAAATTCGTGGTCAATTACTTCCGTCTCAGCCACGACAAGCGGCTGCTGTTCGGCGGCGGCGAAAGCTATGGCTACCGTTTCCCTGCGGATATTCAGGCAACCGTCCGCAAGCCGATGACGGAGATTTTTCCGCATCTGCAAGACGTGAAGATCGACTACGCCTGGGGCGGCACCCTGGGCATCACCATGAAGCGGATGCCCTATCTGGCCCGGCTGGCGCCCAATGTTCTGACGGCTTCCGGCTACTCAGGCCACGGTGTCGGCACCGCCACCCATGCAGGCCAGCTGATGGCGCAGGCCATTCAGGGGCAGGCCGAGGGGTTTGACACCATGGCCCGCGTCCCCGCCCCGCGCTTCCCCGGCGGGCCGCGGATGCGCTCGCCGCTCCTGGTGCTGGCGATGACCTGGTTTGCCCTGCGCGACCGGCTGGGGGTCTGACCCCCCGCGGCGGCGGCTGGTTTCCGCGCAACTCCGCAACAATTCTGTGAAATTTTGCCGGGCGCGGGAAATTCCGCCGCGTCCGGGCTTGGCATCTTGGGAAGTTAGTTTTACATTTCCTGAAGCAACTATTCAGGATTTTGAAATATGGCCCTGCCGCCCAACGTTCATGACGCTGAACCCATCCCCGCAGCCGCCCGCGAAGCCATCGACGCACTGATGCAATCGGGCGACCTGTTCCGCTACACCGCGCCCCAGGATGCGCCGGTCACGCTGCTGGAACAGGAATACGCGGAACTGCTGGGCAGCAAGTATGCGCTGGCGGTCTCCTCCTGCTCGGCTGCTCTGTTCCTGTCGCTGAAGGCGCTTGGACTGCCCCGCGACGCGCGGGTGCTGATCCCGGCCTTTACCTTTGCCGCCGTGCCCTCCTCGGTCGTGCATGCAGACTGCGTGCCAGTGCTGTGCGAAGTGGGTGAGAATTACCGCATCGACATGGATGATTTCGAGGCCAAGCTGGACGGCGTTCAGGCGGTGATCATCAGCCACATGCGCGGCCACACTTCCGACATGGATGCAATCATGGAACTGTGCGATGCCCGCGGCATCCCGGTGGTCGAGGACGCGGCCCATTCGCTGGGCACCACCTGGAACGGCAAGAACATCGGCACCATCGGCAAGGTCGGCTGCTTCTCCTTCCAGTCCTACAAGATGGTGAACGCCGGCGAAGGCGGCATTCTGATCACCGACGACGCCGACCTGATTGCCCGCGCCGTGATCATGTCCGGCGCCTATGAGCACAACTGGAAAAAGCACAAGGGCCCGCATGGGGAAAACACCCCGGACCTGGAACAGGCTTTTGCCAAGTGGCAGAACCAGCTGCCGCTTTATAACCTGCGGATGAGCAACCTGTCCGCCGCCGTGATCCGCCCGCAGCTGCCGGAGCTGGCGCGCCGGGTGCGCGACGGGCTGGCCAACCACGACTATGTGGCCGGAAAGCTGAACGCCTCGCCGTTCTTCGACGTGCCCGCGCCGCTGGCCCCGGAACGCCGCGCGCCGGATTCGATCCAGTTCAACCTGATTGGCCTCAGCGAGGCGCAGACCCGCGACTTCGCCGCCGCGGCAGAGGCAAAGGGCGTCAAGGTGCAGGTCTTCGGCCTGTCCACCGACAATGCCCGCGCCTTCTGGAACTGGCAGTTTCTGCGCGATGTTCCCGAGCTGCCGCAGACCCGTGCGATGCTGATGAAGGCGTGCGACGTGCGCCTGCCGGTGCGCCTCAGCCGGGCTGAGCTGGACGTGATTGCCGGCATCCTGCTGGCGGCGGTTGAGGAAACCACGGGCAAGGCCGCAGCCTGAGAACGACCGGTGCTTTAGCAAGTTACCGCCCCGGCCCCGCGCCGGGGCTTTTTCGTTATTGCAATCCTGGCTTGTGCCGTCCACGGTGCCGCCCATGAAAACCCCGTCCAAGTTCAAGCGGCGCCCGGCAACCGCGCTGGTGGCCATGGCAAATTCCTTGAGCATGGGGGATGACGTCCCCGAGGATGAGCTGAGCCAGATCATCAACGCGGTGGTGCTGAACCGGGCGGAGCGGGCCGCGCTTCTTGCCGCCATACGTGCTTCAAATGACCCGGACAGCGGCCTAGCCGTGGCAGATCTGCTCACGGCCTTTGCCACCGAAGCGGCTGAAGCGGAGGCCCAGGCCCGCGACGCGGATCAGGTCATCGGCCAGTGGGCACAGCGGCTGGCCGCCGGCGCGCTGCTGGCAAGCTTCGGCGCGGCCATTGCCGGCACGCTAAGCGGCGGGCTGGCCTTTGGCCTCACCCTCCTGTCGTTTTCGGGTTTTGTCTTTGCCACCGCCTCCCGGATCGGCGGCCGGGTGAAAATGCGCCGCCGCGCGCAGGAACGTGAAAGCGCCGACAGCCTTGCCCGCCACGTGCTGGAAGCAGGCAAACTCAAGCCGGATGGCAAGTGATATGGAATTTTCAGCATTCCTCCCCTATATTGGCAGTGCAACCGGAGAAACGCATGTTTGAAGCCATGGGACTTGAGACTGTCATCGTCAGCACGATCATCGGCGCCTGCGCCCTGTCTTTTGGTGCCAGCGCCTATCTGTTCATGCGCGCGCGCCCGGCGCCCGAGGCGAAGGATCTGGACAAGATCGTGAAAAACGCCCCCTACCACCGGCTGCACAACGTGCTGAAGGTCGAAGCCGGCTCCTGATCTGCAGAAGCATCTGACCGCGCATCAAAAAAAAGCCCCCGCCGAACCGGACAGGGGGCTTGTTTGTGGGCTTGGCTGCCAGCCCCGCACGCTGAAGCTCACTTCATTTTCGACAGCTTCTCCTGCAGCGCCGCAAGCTGCTTCTTGATGTCGTCCAGATCTTCGCCGCTGCTTTCGGATTTCTCCTCCTCAGCCGCACCGCCAGTCCAGCCTCCGGCGCCGAAACCGCCGGTCATCGCCTTCAGGAACGCCTCCTGCTGCGCCTTCATCGCCTCGAACCCCGGCATTTTGGACATCGGGTTCATCGCGTTCATGTTTTCCATCATCTTCGACTGGCTTTCGCGCAGCATGTCAAAGGAGGTCTGCAGGAACTGCGGCATCACCCCGCCGCCCGGCACCATGTAGCTGCGCACCAGATCGTTCAGCACATTGACCGGCAGCACATTCTCGCCGCGGCTCTCGTGCTCGGCAATGATCTGCAGCAGATACTGGCGGGTCAGGTCGTCGCCGGTCTTCAGATCGACGATCTGCACTTCCCGCCCTTCCCGGATGAACCCCGCGATGTCTTCCAGCGTGACGTAATCGCTGGTCTCGGTGTTATAGAGCCGCCGACTCGCATACCGTTTGATCAGCAAGGGTTTGTCCTGCTCTGCCATGTGCTCCCTCCCCGGTGATGATGCATTGCAGCGAAGCCTATGCCAGTGCAGAACAAAATGGAAGCCTTGCCGTGTTTTCCGCAACATTTGTTCTTCACCGGGCTTCTGCACATGCATCCATCGCGCTTGACCTCAACCTACCTTGAGCTTTTACAGAGAATCCCGCAACAGAATCTGCAGCGGGAGGCTCCACGGCAATGAAGGTCCTTATCCTGGGCGGCACCGGGTCCATCGGCACCGCCGTCACCCGAGAACTGGCCATGAACGGCCACCAGGTCACCGGCCTCAGCCGGTCGGCGGATTCGGACCGCAAGCTTGAGGCCCTGGGCGCCCGGCCCCTGCGGGGCGATCTGCGCACGCCGGGCGCCTGGGTGCGCGAAGCGGCCCGTGCAGACGGGCTGATCCAGCTGGCCGCAACCTTCGATGATGACATGGCTGAGGCCGATACTGCGGCCATCACCGCCATCCTGCAGCAAGCCGCGCTGGGCCCGGCTCCGCTGCGGATGATCTACACCGGCGGCTGCTGGCTTTATGGCGCCACCGGCAGCCGCATTGCGGATGAGGCCAGCCCGATGCGGCCGATAAAGCCCTATGCCTGGATGCAGCGCAACGCCCGCATGGTTCTGTCCTCCCCGGCCGTCTCCGCCGCGGTGATCCACCCGGCGATGGTCTACCACGCCGGGGGCGGCGCGTTTTCCCGATACCTTGACGCCGCCCGCGCTGACAGGCCGTTCGAGATCTGGGGCAGTATCGCCACCCGCTGGCCTCTGATTCATCGCGAGGATCTGGCACGCGCCTACCGGCTGCTGCTGGAAAACCAGGATCTCACCGGCCATTTCAACGCCAGTGCCGAAATCGGCGTGCCGGCAGCAGAAATCACCCGCGAGATCGCCCGCCGCCACGGCCACGATGGCGGCTATCTGGTGCGCAGCCTGAAACATGTCCTGATCAAATACGGCGCTTGGGCCGAAGGGCCGGCCCTGGACCAGCAGATGGGCTCTTCCAAACTGCGCTGCCTCACTGGCTGGCAGCCGAAGTTTTCCAGCTTCCGCGATGCGCAGTTTTGAACCAATGCTGCAAACCGCTGAAAAAATGTGCTCTCTGCCGCATCATTAAATCACCGCAAAATCCTCAATATGATATAATACGTGTCAGGTCTTTGAGTCTGTGGTGGCAGGAAAGATGGCTGACCAAGGGGACAGACAGAGACAAGCTGCCATACTGATTGCCGACGTGGCTGGATTTTCCGCGCTGGTCGAGACCGGCGAGGCGGAAGCTGTCGCCGCGGTCCGGAAGCTGTCGGACCAGATCATCGTGCCCGCCGCTCAGCAGTATTCCGGCCAGCTTGTCAAAACACTGGGGGACGGCTTCCTGCTGGAGTTCCCGACCTCCCTGCAGGCTGTGAAGGCCGCTCTGCTGATATCAAAGAAAACCAATGTCCGCAGCGCCGGCCAGGCCGGCCCGCACCTGAGCCTGCGGATGGGCATCCACACGGGCAACATCATCGCAGCCGGCGGCGACCTGTTCGGCAATTGCGTCAACATTGCCGCCCGCCTCGAAAGCCTGGCAGGGCCAGGCGAAATCTGTGTCTCCGGCACGGTTCAGGCGCAGGTCCGCGGCCGGATCAATGCAGCCTTCGACGATCTGGGCCTGCAGGTTATCCGCAACATCTCCGATCCGGTGCGGATTTTCCGCATTTGCGAAAACGCCATGCCGCGGCTGGAAGCGGAAGGCCCGGCCTACGATGTCTCCGTGGCGGTGCTGCCCTTCCTGAACATGTCTCCGGCTTCAGAAGCAGCAGAGAGCCTGGCAGAAGCGCTGACCGAGGATGTCACCATCGGGCTCTCCCGTTTCCGCGAACTGCGGGTCATCTCCCGCACCACCGCACTGCGGTTTGCCGCCAGCGCCTCCGAGACATCCCTGGCGGCGGTCGAACTTGGTGTCCGGTATCTGGTCGAGGGCACGGTGCGCCAGCTGGTGGGCAAGCTGCGGGTCAGCGTTTCCCTGGCTGATGGTATCAACGGAACGTCGCTGCACAGCGAACAATACGACCGGGCTGCAGCCGACAGCCTCAGCCAGGAGGACGCGCTGGCCGGGCAGATCACACAGACCCTGGCCGGGCAGCTTCAGGCCACCGCCAAACGGAAATCCGCCGAGCTGGGCGCCCGCGGCGGGCCTGTGACGTCGCGGGAACTTGTGCTTCAGGCCAAGGCGCTCTTGCTGGACACGCGGGAGGCACTGCTGAAATGCCGGAAACTCTATCAGCAGGCCTGTGACAGCGATCCAGGCAATGCCTCTGCCTGCTGCGGGCTGGCACTGACCTATCTGGTGGAATGGATGAGCGGTTGGGGCCAGTCCCCCGAAACAACCCTGGACAAGGCGTTTCCGCTGCTGCGCCGGGCGGCCCGCATCGACCCGCTGGACAGCGTCGCCCAGCGGCGGCTGGCTGTCATGCACCTGTTCAAGGGGGAGTTTTCGCTGGCGGAGGACCATTTCCAGCGCGCCCTGGCGCTGAACCCCAATGACACCGACGCCATGGCCTTCCGCGGCCTGTCCCTTGTTTATCAGGGCAAGCATCACAAAGCGCTGGCCGAACTCGACCAGGCCACTTCCCGCAACCCGTTCCACCCGACCTATTTTCACTGGTTCAAGGGGCTGGCCCTCTATATGTGCCGGGAATACCAGCCAGGCGTCACCGAAGTGAGAAAGGCCGTCGGGCTGTTTCCCGGCTTCCCGGCCCCGCGCCGCCATCTGGCCGCCTGCTACGGGCAGCTTGGGGATACACAGGCCGCCGCCCAGGAGGCCGGGCGGATTCTGAAACTGGAACCCGGATTTTCCGTGTCGCGGATCAGCGAGACGCTGCCCTTCGCGCATAGCGAGGATCTGGAGCATTACTGCGACGGGCTGCTCCGCGCGGGGCTGCCGGAGTGATCCCTGAAATGCAAAAGGACAGGCCTTGCGGCCTGCCCTTCTTCACGTTCCGGCTCCGTCAGGGAGGAGAGCGAGGGCCGGTTCGTGGTTGTTCTTACTTGGCAGCTGCCGAAGCTTTTTTCGCTGCGGAGGTCACCTCTTCGGTGGCCTTTTTCACAGCAGCGGTTGCTTCTTCGGTTGCGTCTTTGCCAGCGGCCATCAGCAGTTCGACGGTGTCCATCTGGACTTTCTTGGCGATCTCAGCAAAGGCAGCCATGTTTTCGGCAGCCACTTCGGCAGAAGCGGAGGCGAAATCGGTTGCGGCCTTGGCGTAGTCGGCCGGCTCTGCCTTGACCTTGGAAACGTCGCCCAGTTTGGCGATGGTTTCTTTGGTCCACTTGTTCGAGATCTCGGCGGATTTGCCGGCAGCGTCCAGCGCAACGGCGGACAGCTTCTCGTTCAGGGCTGCGGTGTTCTTGAACGCGTCTTCGACGGCTTTAGTGTCAACCGGGAATGCGCCCATGAAGTCTTTCATCATCGCGGTGAAGTCTTGGGTCTTTGCCATAGTTCTAATTCCTCAGAAAGCTGCAGCAGGACCATCCTGCGCTCTTAGCATGAGGGGAATATGCACGCTGCACCGCAGCATTTCAAGAGTTTTGATGCTGCGGCGCAGAAAAAAATTCTGCGCCTGCAAAATCAACGGTTTGCCTTCACCTTCACATAGGATCCCGGGGCCGGCATCAAAGACGGATAGCCCGAATCCCCCACGTCGCGGGCGGGAACCTGCTTGCCGGACCGCTTCTTCAGCCAGTCATTCCACCGCGGCCACCAGGACCCCTCATGGTATTCGGCGCCTTCCATCCAGGCCTCGCAGTCGCCTTTCAGGTCGTCGTTGATGTAATGGCCGTACTTCTTCTTGCTCGGCGGGTTGACGATGCCCGCGATATGGCCGGATTCCGACACGATGAAGCTCTTGCTGCGCGACCCCATCTGCTGCACCCCGCGGTAGCAGTCTTTCCAGCGGGCGATGTGGTCGGTCTCGCAGGTGATCGCCATCAGCGGCACATCCACTTCGCTGATATGCAGCTTGTGGCCCATCAGCTCGAACCCCTCGCCGACAAACTCGTTGTTCTGGCACAGGCCGCGCAGGTACTGCACTGCCATCCTGCCCGGCAGGTTGGCACCATCGCCGTTCCAGTAAAGAAGATCGAAAGCGGGCGGCGTCTCGCCCATCATGTAGCTTTTGACCGCAGGGCCGTAAATCAGGTCCTTGGAGCGCAGGAACGACATGGTCCGCGCGATCACCCAGGACCGCAGCAGCCCCTCTTCCTCCACCTGCGCCTCGATGCCGTCGACAAAGTCATTCTGCAGGAACGGCGTGAACTCGCCCTGGTCGCCGAAATCGGTGAGGGTGGTAAAGAAGGTCGCCGACTTCACCGACTTGTCGCCGCGCTGCTTCAAGAGCGACAGCGTCAGGCTCAGCGTGGTGCCCGCGATGCAATACCCAACCGCGTTGACCTGCTTGACCTTGCAGATCTCCTTGGCCTTTTCGATCGCGGTCAGGAAGCCCTCCTGGATGTAATCCTCCATCCCCACATCGGCATGGCTGGCATCCGCATTGACCCAGGACACCACAAACAGGGTGTAGCCCTGCTCGGTCACCCATTTGATCAGGCTGTTCTGGGCCTTGAGGTCGAGAATGTAGAATTTATTGATCCACGGCGGGAACAGCACGATCGGGGTTTCATGCACGGTTTCGGTCACCGGCTTGTACTGGATCAGCTCCATCATCCGGTTGCGGTAGACCACATCCCCCGGCGTGGTGGCGATATTGCCGCCCAGCTCAAAGGCGCTCTCGTCCGCCAGCCGCACCACCAGCTCGCCGTTGTTGGCCTCTAGGTCGGTGACCAGGTTCTCCAAACCGTCGATCAGCGACTGGCCTTCGGTTTCCACTGCCTTCTCCAGCGCATCCGGGTTGGTTGGCAGGAAATTGGTCGGCGCCATCATCTCGATGATCTGATCGGCAAAATAGGTCAGCCGCTGCTTGTCCTTGCGGTCTAGGTCCACCGCCTCCTGCACCGCCTTGCGGATCGCATCGGCGTTGGTCATGTACTGCTGCTTCACAAAATTGAAGTAGGGATTGCTGTCCCACAGCGGATTCGTAAAACGGCGGTCCTTGGGGCCGCCGTCATCCGTGCTGTCCGATTTTCCTGCCAGGGCTTTCTGCGCTTCAGCGAAATTCAGCACAGACTTGCTCCAGTACTCGACCTGATGCTCCAGAAACTTGGCGGGGTTTTGCACCGCTTCCGCCCAATAGGCGGTTGCTGCGCGCGCATAAAGCTCTTGATTCGGACCGTCCAAAGCCGGGTTATGCGGCACCTTCCGGGACATGACATCGGCCAGACGCTTACTTAATTCCTCAACGCGAGTCATGTTTTCCTTAAGCTTTTCAACGCTCTCGGAATTGGCTGCTGCGGATAATTCGTCACTAGTTGTCATAAAAAGGAATCCCTCATAGGCTTTCTGCTATGCAGAATACTATTCTGCAGAAATTAGGGCAAAGCGGCGATTGGTCCGATGTTCCGGAATTTCCGGTGACGTTACGCCGGGACGGATCGCGAAGGAGGCAGGCATGCGATACATGATGACCTACGACCTGATGGAGACCGTCCGGAACACCAACCAATGGTTGGGCGCCACGGCCCTCTCCATGGCATCTTACCCCGTCTTTTCCGCCTTGCCAAACCCTGCGCTCAGCTGGATGGCGGCCTGGGGCGAAGTGACGGAACGTACTTACCAGCGCATGGTGGTGAAACCGGACTGGGGTGTCCGCACCTTCACGTGCGAGGACGGCAAGGACCACCTGGTGGACATCACCACAGTGGTGGAGCGCCCGTTCGGCGATCTCATCCACTTCAAGGTCAACGGACGGGAGGAACAGCCGCGCAAAGTGCTGCTTGTTGCCCCGATGTCCGGCCATTACGCCACCCTTCTCCGCTCTACCGTCAAGAGCTTGCTGGTGAACTGTGAAGTCTATGTGACGGACTGGCACAACGCCCGCGATATTCCTGTTTCCGCAGGAAAATTCGACGTCGAGGACTACACGCTCTACCTGGTGGATTTCATGCGCGAGCTGGGCCCTGACACCCATGTGGTCGCGGTCTGCCAGCCGGTGCCGCTGACGCTGGCCGCCACCGCCTATCTGGCGGAGCAGGACCCCAAGGCGCAGCCCTCCTCGCTGACGCTGATCGGCGGCCCGGTTGATCCTGACGCAACCCCGACCGAGGTCACCGATTTCGGCCGCCGCGTCACCATGGGCCAGCTGGAGGAAACCATGATCCAGCGCGTCGGCTACAAGTACAAGGGCGTCGGCCGCAAGGTCTATCCGGGCCTTCTGCAGCTGGCCTCCTTCATGTCGATGAACGGCGAACGGCACTCCAAGGCCTTCATGGACCAGATCCAGCGGGTCTCCCGCGGGGAGGCCTCGGATCACGATGCCCACAACCGCTTCTATGACGAGTACCTGGCGGTAATGGACATGACGGCAGAGTTCTACCTGTCCACCGTCGAACGCATCTTCAAGAAGCGCGAGATCGCCCGCAACGAATTCGTGGTGAACGGCCACAAGGTCGACTTTTCCAAGATCACCGATGTTGCGGTCAAGACTGTCGAAGGAGCCAAGGACGACATCTCCGCCCCGGGCCAATGCATCGCTGCGCTGGATCTCTGCACAGGCCTGCCGGAAGAGAAGAAGGCCAGCCATGTGGAGCCGGGCGCCGGCCATTACGGCATCTTCGCGGGCCGCAGCTGGCGCAACAACATCCGCCCGCTGGTGATCGACTTCATGAACGCCAACAGCCGCAAGAAGCCGGGCCGCAAGGCTGCAAACAAGAACACGGCAGCCTGACCGCATGGCGGACGGGCTGCCGTTTTCCTGCAATTGCGGGGCATTGCGCGGCGAAGTTTCGGCAGCCGGCATCAAGACCGGCACCCGCGTGGTGTGCTATTGCGCCGACTGCCGCGCCAATGAGCTGTACCATGGCCAGCCCGACCCGGCACCGGATCCGGTCGACCTGTTCCAGCTGTCGCCCGATACCATCACCATCACTCAGGGGGCGGAGCATCTGAAGGCGCTCCGCCTCGGCCCCCGCGCCCCCCTGCGCTGGTATGCATCCTGCTGCGGCACCCCGTTTGCCAATACGCTGGCCAAGCCCGGCCTGCCCTTTGCCGGCATGCGCTCCGATCTGTTCCAGGACAAATCTGCCTTGGGCAAGATACGCGCCAAGGCCTTCATCCCCGCCCCCGGCAAGCAAGCCCGCACCAAGGGCGGCGGCGCCATGGCCTGGGGCATCCTCAGCCGGATGATCACCGCGCGCCTGTCCGGCCGCTGGAGGGAAACACCGTTCTTTGATGCCGGAACCGGCAAGCCGGCGGCGGAGCCGCAGCTGATCAGCAAAACAGAGCGCGCCCGGCTTTATCCCTGAGCGCAAAGATCCGGCGCAGCCACAGGCTCCGCCAGCCAGTGCAGCAGCGCCCGATTCACCGCGTCCGGCTGCTCCAGCACCGGGAAATGGCCCGCATCAGGCAGGATTTCCAGCCGCGCCCCCGGCATCAGCTGCGCCAGCAGGTCCAGCTTGGCCGGCGGCACCAGCGTGTCATGTTCGCCGCCCAGTACCAGCGTGGGAACATGCACCCGCCGCATCGTGGCCTGCTGATCCGGCCGCCGCTGCAGGGCGCGCGCCTGCGCCACGTACATCTCCGGCCCCAGTTCCACCCCCATCCGGCAAAACAGGTTGTGCACTTCCAGCCGCAGGGGCCCGGGTGCAAGGGCTTCCATCGGCAGCGTCTCCCGCAGCACGTCCTCCAGCCGCCCGGCACGCGCCGCGACGATCTGCGGCTCCCGGCTGGCGGCCTGATCCGGCGTCTCGGCCAGCGGGCTGGCCCCGATAATGCACAGGCGGCTGATCCGTTCCGGCGCCCGGCGCACCAGCTCCATTGCCACAATGCCGCCCATTGAAAAACCCGCCAAGGCAAAGCGCGGCGGCAGATGGCTCAGCATCCGCGCAGCAATCTTCTCCACCGTGTCGCCGCCGGCCAGCGGCAGCACCATCACCGGCATGCTGCCGGAGAACGTCCTGACCTGAGCGTAGAAAATACGGCCGTCGCACATCATCCCCGGCAGCAGAACCAGGGGTTCGCGGCACGGTTGCTGGTCATAAGGCATGTCCTGCCCTCGCGGTTTGCCTCCCACCCGTGCCTCAACTGTGCGGGCGGCAAATCCGCGGATCAAGAAAAACCGGCCTGCAACGCCAATTTACAGGAAAGCTGCCGCCGCCGCGCCACGCTCAGTAGCCGTTCCAGCGGAACGCGCCATCCTCTGCCAGCGGCGAGAACGGGTTGAAGGCGATCTCCCACACATGCCCGTCCGGGCTGCGGAAATAGCCGTGGTGGCCGCCCCAGAACACATCCTGCGCAGGCTTCAGGATCACCGCCCCGGCGGCCTCCGCTGCCGCCAGCAACTGCGCCACCTCTTCCTTTCCTCGGGTGTTGTGGCTCAGCGTCATCGCACCGGTGCCCAGCTCCTGCTCCTCAAGCCCGATCTCAGCAGCCAGCGCCGCCAGCGGATACAGCCCCAGCGTCTGCGAAATCAGGTCAAAAGCAATAACCCCGTCCGGGCTCTCCGCCCGCTTCCATCCCAACGCCTCATAAAAGGCCGCGGCCCGATCCATATCCGGCACCCCAAGCGTGATCAGGCTTACTCTCTGCTCCATTCCCGAAATTCCTCATTCAAACATCCATATGCTTCCAGCCGGCCGCATGGCCCCGGCTATCCCCGGGCACATCCGGCGGCCGCATATTTCTACCGGCCCGGCCAATTCGGAACAATACGTGAACAGGAATAAAAGCCAACGCCCGGCGGCCTGCGGGCATTTCGTCACTGCCCGCCCACCCTCAGGCGCCGCCCAGCACCTCCAGCACCGCGTCTTCGATCATCTTCAGGCAGGCCTCGTCCGAGAACCGGTGGTCGGCATCCTTCACCAGCGTGAGCCGCATGTCCGGGCAAGTCGCATGATCCATCAGCCGCAGCGCAGTTTCCGTCGAAACCGCGGTATCCGCAGTCCCCTGCAGGCAGCGCGTCTTGAACGGCATGAACAGCGGCGAACGCAGCAGCAGATGCTTGCGCCCGTCCTCGATCATCCGCTTGGAGATATGATAGGGCTCCATGTAGTCGCTCGGCAGCTCCACATAGCCCTGCGAGTCCAGCTGCGCCTTCTGCGCATCCGAGAAATTGGCCCAATAGCCATCCTCAGTGAAATCCGGCGCCGCCGCGATGGTCACCATGCCCTTGATCCGCTCCGGCATCTCCCGCGCCAGCAACAGCGCCTGCCAGCCGCCCATGGAGGAGCCAACCGGCACGATCTCGCCGTCGGTCAAATGCGCCACCGCCTCCAGCGTGTCCTCATGCCAGTCGCCGATGCAGCCCTCCTCGAAGGTGCCGGAGCTTTCGCCGTGGCCGGAATAGTCGAACCGCAGGAACGCCAGCCCGCGCGCCTTGGCCCAGGCCTCCAGATGCACGGCCTTGGTGCCTTCCATATCGGACTTCAGCCCGCCCAGAAACACCACGCACGGCCCCTGCCCCTCGCTCTTGTGATAGGCAATCCGGCGGCCCTGGGCAGTGTCGAGGTAAGATGCGGCTGGCATGTTGTTGGTCTCCTGTCCTTTTACCAAGATGTGGCATGGCTTCGCCCGCCCCGCAAGCGGCAGCACTCCTGGCTTGCAACTCCCCCGCCGGCTTCCTTATGGTCCGCGAAAATTTTCTGAAGGACCGCGGGGCATGTTCAAACTCATCAAGGGCATTATTACCGGCGCTGCCATTTTCGCGGTGGCACTGGCGACGCTCTGGGCCGTGCTGGCGCTTTGGTACCGCCTGCCGTTCGAGACGCTGGGGCGCGGCGCGCTGGCCGGCGGCTTTGCCCTCCTTGGACTGGCAGTCACCGCCGGCCTGTTCCGCCGCCGGGCCCTGCGCGCGCTCACCACCTTCACCCTGGCGCTCGCCGCAGTGACCTTGTGGTGGTCCACCCTTACCCCGCCGGCGGACGGGAACTGGTCGCCGGAAGTGGCCCGCCAGGTCACCGGCAAGATCGAGGGCGACATCCTCACTCTGACGGATGTGCGCAATTTCGCCTGGGAAACGCCGGAAGACTTTACTGAGAACTGGGAGACCCGCAGCTACGACCTGAGCAAGCTCGAAACCACCGACCTGTTCATGTCCTACTGGGCCGGGCCGCAGATGGCGCATATGATCGTCAGCTTCGGCTTTGAAGGCGGCGAGCACATCGCCTGGTCTGTCGAGGTGCGGCGCCAGGCCGGCGGCGGCTTTTCCCCCATTGCCGATCTGTTCAAGTCCAACACCCTGGTGCTGATCGCCGCCGACGAGCGCGATCTGGTGGGCACCCGCACCAATGCCCGCGGCGAGGACGTGCAGCTGTTCCGCATCGGCGTCAGCCCGGACACCGGCCGGGCGCTGCTGCTGAAATATGTCGACACCGCCAACAGCCTTGCCGCCCGGCCCGAGTGGTACAACTCGCTGACCACCAACTGCACCACCGTGGTGATGACTCTGGTCCGCGCAATCGCGGATCAGGTGCCGCTCGACTGGCGGGTATTGGCCAACGGCTACCTGCCGGAATACGCCTGGGAACAGGGCGTGCTGGACCAGAACCGCAGCGTCGAGGATCTGCGCGCGCTTGGCAGCATCACCCCGATCGCACAGGCGCATGGCGTCAGCCCAGACTACTCCGCAATGATCCGCGAAGGCGTGCCGTCACCAGCCCGGTAGTCCGGGACCCTTTTCATCTGGCCGGAACTATCCCGGGGAGCGCGAGGGGCCGGCCCCTCGCGCTGTTGCAGCAGGATCAGGACAGGCCCGCCACCGGACCGCCGCCGGCCTTTTGCACCTGCAAGCGGCCCAGAAGGTTCTTGATCTTGCCCAGGACCTCCCCGGTCTGTACCGCCTTCTCCGCGCTCGCTCCGCCTTCGATATGCGCGCAATGCTCATAGGACAGACGGCGCTGCGACAGGATCTCCTGGGACTGGCACAGCGCTGTTTCAATCAGATCCACATCTTCAACCGTCAGGTCAAAGTTCGGGTTCGGGCGGGTCATCGGAACACTCCTGGTATGTCCTTGGGTTACTGATTTCGGCCACCCTGCCCCGGCCCGCCGCACATGGCAAGATATTTTTTTGTTATTTTTCAAATACTTACCGGTATACACATATGTGCAATCGCATGCGCAGGCACACAACCGGATTTTCCGGCGCAATTACAACCACATGCAAAGCCGCCTTGACTTGTCCCCGCATTGGCCGCAAAACGCGCGGACCAAACACATACCCGCAACCGGGCGTTCTGTGGGCGCCAAACCGACGAGGAGCAGCCAGCCAATGGCCCAAATCTCTCTCACCTTCCCCGATGGCAATGCACGATCCTACGACGCAGGCGTGACCCCTGCGCAGGTGGCATCCAGCATTTCCACCTCGCTGGCCAAAAAGGCCATCTCCGCCACCGTCAACGATCAGCACTGGGACCTGCAGTGGCCGATCGAAGGCGACGCCACCATCGCCATCCACACCATGAAGGATGAGGTCCAGGCCAACGAGCTGATCCGCCACGACCTGGCCCACGTCATGGCGCGCGCGGTGCAGGAAATCTGGCCCGACACCAAGGTCACCATCGGCCCGGTCATTGAAAACGGCTGGTACTACGACTTCGACCGCGCGGAACCCTTCACCCCGGAGGATCTCGGCGCCATCGAGAAAAAGATGAAGGAAATCATCAACAAGCGTGATGAGGTCCGGACCGAGGTGTGGGAACGCGACCGCGCGATCCAGCATTACACCGACAACAACGAGCCTTATAAAGTCGAGCTGATCGAGAGCATCCCGGGCGATGAGCCGCTCAGGATGTACTGGCACGGCGACTGGCAGGACCTCTGCCGCGGCCCGCACCTGCAGCACACCGGCCAGCTGCCGGGCGATGCGTTCAAGCTGATGAGCATCGCAGGCGCCTACTGGCGCGGCGACAGCTCACGCGCGATGCTGCAGCGGATCTACGGCGTTGCCTTCACCGGCAAGGAAAAGCTCAAGGCGCATCTCACCATGCTGGAAGAGGCCGCCAAGCGCGACCACCGCAAGCTGGGCCGCGAAATGGACCTGTTCCACATGCAGGAAGAGGCACCGGGCCAGATCTTCTGGCACCCGAACGGCTGGACCGTCTACACGCAGCTGCAGGACTACATGCGCCGCCAGCAGCGTCGCGGCGGCTATGTCGAGGTGAACACCCCGCAAGTGGTGGACCGCAAGCTGTGGGAACGCTCGGGCCACTGGGACAAATACCAGGAGAACATGTTCATCGTCGAAGTCGACGAGGAGCACGCCCGCGAAAAGGCGGTGAACGCACTGAAGCCGATGAACTGCCCCTGCCACGTGGAGATCTTCAAGCAGGGCCTGAAGTCCTACCGCGACCTGCCGCTGCGCATGGCCGAATTCGGCTCCTGCAACCGCTACGAGCCCTCGGGCGCGCTGCACGGCATCATGCGGGTGCGCGGCTTCACCCAGGACGACGCGCATATCTTCTGCTCGGAAGATCAGATCGAATCCGAGACCGCCACCTTCATCGACTTCCTGTCGACCATCTACAAGGACCTGGGCTTCGAGAAGTTCTCCGTCAAATTCTCCGACCGCCCGGACACCCGCGCCGGCTCGGATGAGGTCTGGGACAAGGCAGAGGCCGCGCTGCTTTCCGCCACCCGCGCTGCTGGCATCGAGCCGGAACTGAACCCGGGCGAAGGCGCCTTCTACGGACCCAAGCTGGAGTTCGTGCTGACCGACGCCATCGGCCGCGACTGGCAGTGCGGCACCCATCAGGTGGACTTCGTTCTGCCGGAACGCCTGGACGCCACCTACATCGGCGCTGACGGCGCCAAGCACCGCCCGGTCATGCTGCACCGCGCCACCCTCGGCAGCTTCGAGCGTTTCATCGGCATCCTGATCGAGGAACACGCGGGCAAGCTGCCGTTCTGGCTGGCGCCGCGCCAGGTGGTGGTCGCCTCGATCACCTCGGAGGCCGACGACTATGTGCAGGAGGTCGTCGCCGAGCTGAAAAAGGCCGGCGTGCGCGCCGAGGCCGACATCCGCAACGAGAAGATCAACTACAAGGTCCGCGAGCATTCGGTGGGCAAGGTGCCGGTCATTCTTGCTGTCGGCCACCGCGAGGTGGAGGAGCGCACCGTTTCCGTCCGCCGCCTAGGCGAGAAGCAGACCAAGGTGGAAAGCCTCGAAAATGTTACAAAGGCGCTGGCGGCGGAAGCCACCCCGCCGGACCTTCTGTAACATTTCCCCTGCAATACAGCATCAGCGGCCCCCAAACGGGGGCCGTTTTGTTTCAATAGTTGGTAAAACGGCTGCATTTCAGCCATTTGCGCGGTGTTCCGCTCTCACACAGCCTGACGCAGACGTGAGACACGGCCTCGTGACTTAATTTCCGGAAAACCTCAGGTTAGTGTTTTCCTGTCAACACGACACCGCATGTTAACCCGAAAGGAATTCACGAGATGTCGACCACCGCAAAATCCCTGGCCGTTGCCAGCGCTGTTGCCGCCGCTCTGACCGCAGCATCGACCATCCCCGCCGCTGCCGCCACCAAGGAAAAATGCTACGGCGTGTCGCTGGCCGGCCAGAACGATTGCGCCGCCGGCCCCGGCACCACCTGCGCAGGCACCTCGACCGTCGATTATCAGGGCAATGCCTGGACCCTGGTGGATGCAGGCACCTGCGAAGGCATGGACCTGCCCGCAATGGCCGACGGCACTGAGCGCAAGGGCTCGCTGGAGCCGCTGGAACGCGACCTGCCGGCATAAGCACGGCTAAATTCCGGGGCGGGAGCGTCAATTCCCGCCCTTTTTGCACCCGGACTTCAGGACCCGCCATGCTTGACACTGCTGCACATGACAGACTGCCCGCCGCCCCCGGCGTCGGTTACAAGCCGCAGCATTTCGCCCAGATCACTGCGGACCCGGGTTCTGTCAAATGGCTGGAAATCCACGCCGAGAACTACATGGGCGACGGCGGCCGACCGATCGCGCAACTGCGCCACCTGTCCGAACGCTTTGCCATGTCAGTGCATGGCGTCGGCCTCTCGATCGGGGGCGAAGGGCCGCTGGACGCAGACCACCTGGCCCGGCTCAAGCATCTGGTGGGCTGGCTGAACCCGGCAAGTTTCTCCGAACATCTGGCCTGGTCCACCCACGACAGCCACTTCTACAACGACCTGCTGCCGCTGCCCTACACGGACGCCAGCCTGCAGCGGATCTGCAGCCACATCAACCAATTGCAGGACACCATCGGGCGCCGGATGCTGCTGGAAAACCCCTCCAGCTACCTCGCCTTTGCCGAGAGCACCTGGTCCGAGCCCGAGTTCCTTTCCGAAATCTCCCGCCGCACCGGCTGCGGGCTGCTTCTGGACGTGAACAACGTCTTTGTCTCCGCCACCAACCTCGACTTCTCGCCGCAGGGCTATATCGACGCCTTCCCGCTGGACAAGGTCGGTGAAATCCACCTCGGCGGCCATGACGAGGATGAGGACGACCACGGCCGCCCGCTGCTGATCGACAGCCACGGGCGCGAGGTGGTGGACCCGGTCTGGGCGCTGCTGGATTATACGCTTGCCAAATCCGGCCCCAAGCCGGTGCTGATAGAATGGGACAACGACGTGCCGGACTGGCCTGTGCTGGAAGCCGAGGCCGCCCGCGCCGCAACCGCGCTGGAGCGCGTCCCGGCATGAGCGTGACCCAGGCAGAATTCACCCGCGCCATGTTGGATGCGGGCCAGCAGGTGCCGGAGGGCCTGGTGGATCACCAGGCCCAGCCTGCCGGGCGCCGTTTCAGCGTCTACCGCAACAATGTCGCCGTGTCCCTGACCGAGGCGATGCACAGCGCCTTTCCGGTGATTGCCAAGCTCTTGGGCAAGCAGAACATGGACGGGCTAGCAGGCATTTACCTGCGCCGGCACCCGCCGTCGTCACCCCTGATGATGTTCTACGGCGCGCACTTCCCGGCCTTCCTGGAGGGCATGGAGCAGCTCAGGCATCTGGGCTACCTCGGCGATGTCGCCCGGCTGGAGCTGGCGCTGCGCCGCGCCTACCACGCTGCGGATGCTGAAGCCATCGCGCCCGAGACGCTTGCCGCGCTGACGCCGGGCCAGCTGATGAACACCCGCCTGGCGCTGGCGCCCGCGGTGCAGGTGCTGCGCTCGTCCTGGCCCATTCACGCCATCTGGCGCTACAACACCGAAGACGGCGCGCCCAAGCCAGAAGCGCAGGCCCAGGACGTGCTGATCACCCGCCCCGATTTCGACCCCATTCCCCAGGTCCTGCCCCCCGCGGGCGCAATCTGGATCCGCGCTCTGATGGGGGGCGCCTCCATTGGCGAGGCCTTGGAACAGGCCGCCGCCGAAAACTCAGCCTTTGACCTGGGTGCCACGCTGGCCCTGCTCCTGCAGGGCGGCGCAATAACCGGATTGGAAAGCAAAGGGTAAACCCATGCACACACTTGTCTCCATTCACGACGTCGTTTTCCGCCAGGTGGAAAGGGCCGGCAACTGGCTGCTGCCGCTGGCGGCACGCTTTATCTTCGCCTCGACGCTGCTGCTCTATTTCTGGAACTCCGGCCTGACCAAGCTGGGCGACGGCATCCTCGGCCTTTTCAGCCCCTCGATCGGCGCCTACAGCCAGATCTTCCCGAAACAGCTGGAGGCCGCAGGCTATGACGTGTCCCAGTTCGGCCTGTTCCAGAAACTGGTGGTGCTGGCCGGGACCTACGCCGAATTCATCCTGCCGCTGATGATCGTGGTCGGGCTTCTGACCCGCCTCGCCTCGCTCGGCATGATCGGCTTTGTCATCGTGCAGTCGCTGACCGACATCTACGGCCACGGCGCCACCGATGATAAAACCCTCGGCGCGCTGTTCGACCGCTTCCCCGACGCCGTGATCCTGGACCAGCGGCTGTTCTGGATCTTCCTGCTGGCGGTTCTGGTGATCAAGGGCGCGGGCGCCCTGTCGGTGGACGCTCTGCTGCGCAACCGGATGGAGCCCGCCCTGGCCTGACGCTGCCGGCTCCCACAAAAAGAAAAGGCGCCCTGCCCCGGCAGCGGCGCCTTTTTCATGCGGGTCGGTTCGGATCAGAAATGCGCCTTCGGCTCATCCGGCTGACCCGCGGCCAGCGCCATCAGTCCGCCCACCGCGGCAAAGCTCAAGGGGAAAATGGTAAAGACGTTGAGGCCAAAGCCCGCGTACATGCCAGCCGCCGAGCCCAGCAGCAGAATGCCGCCCCACAAGGCCCTGGCCCGCGCCATGGCGCCGCCGGCTATTGCCAGAAGCGGCGACAGAACCGCCAGCAGCCGCAGCTGGTCGACATTGTCGACCTGTTCGGCCAGCCCCTCGACTTCGCCGAAATACTCCACCGCGGCGGTATAGCCATAGCCGAAGAAGCCCACCACCATGCCGAAAATGCCGGCGATGATCCCCAGAACAAGGGCTGCATTGCGCATTAACTTTCTCCCAAAATCCAGGGTACTGACATAAGCCGCGGCTTAAGCCCCGCCAAGGGCCTCCTTCGTGTTCTGATCCCAACCCAGGAATAATTCCCCGTCTCGCTCGATCAGCGGCCGCTTCATCAGCGCCGGATGCGCCCGCAGCAGTTCAAGCGGCTCGCCCCCGCGCTCCTCCTCGCTCAGACCCCGCCAGGTGGTAGAGCGGGTATTGACCAGCTTGGCGCCGAATTTTGCATGGGCCGCCTCCAGCAGCCCCTCTGGCATGCCATCCGCGCGGATATCGACCAGAACGGAATCCTGTATCTGTTTCAATGCCTTACGGCAGGTGTCGCAATTTTTTAGCCCGTAGATTTTCATCTGCCTTCTTACTCCCCGCGAAGAATTCGCACAATTTATGGTGGAATTCCCCGGTTTCTCTTGATTTTCAGTCAGCCCGTGCAAAACTCAAGGTTGTCCGGCCCTGCCTTGCGCATAACCGCCAGGGAACGGCCGGATGCCCCGGGACGCCCCGGGGCGACGTGCAAAGTAGAAGGAGACACGGGAAATGCCAAGCGGCACCGTGAAGTGGTTCAACACCACCAAAGGGTACGGGTTTATTGAACCCGATGAAGGCGGCAAGGATGTGTTTGTGCACATTTCAGCGGTTGAGCGGTCGGGCATGACCGGTCTCGCCGACAATATGAAAATCGGCTACGAGCTGACCGAAGGCCGCGACGGCCGGAAAATGGCAGCTGATCTCAAGGCGATCTGATTTTACACTTCTGCACTGCGCCCGGGCTTTGGCTGGGCGCAGGCAAACGCGCAGGGCCTTCAGCCCCGGCGCAGATACTCCACCATCACGCAGGCCGGCTCGCTGCTGCGCAGCTCGGTTTCCCCTGCCTTGATCCATTCGTCCGCCTGGAATTCAGGGAAATAGGCATCTGCATCCTCGATGGTCAGGTCCACCTCTGTCACCAGCAGCCGGTCCGCCATGCCCAGCATGCCGCGGTAGATCCCCTCGCCGCCGATGCCGTAGACGCGGCGGTATCCCTGCGCATAGGCCGCCTCAACCGCCGCTTCGATTGACGGCAGCACGGTCTCCGCGGCCTGCGGGTTGGAGGATACCACCAGGTTCAGCCGGTTCTTCAACGGCTTCACCGGCAGGCTGTCCCAGGTTTTGCGGCCCATGATGATGGCGCCGCCCAGGGTCTCGCGCTGGAAAGCCTTCAGATCTTCCGGCGCAAACCAGGGGATT
This sequence comes from Leisingera sp. McT4-56, assembly GCF_020514995.1. Taxonomy (NCBI): domain Bacteria; kingdom Pseudomonadati; phylum Pseudomonadota; class Alphaproteobacteria; order Rhodobacterales; family Roseobacteraceae; genus Leisingera; species Leisingera sp. McT4-56. The sequence continues at coordinate 64,138 of NZ_JAJALF010000003.1, forward strand.
TCATTGTCCTTGCCAATGGCGCCGTTGCGCGCCCGCGCAGCGATCAGGGTAATCATGCCTGCTGTCCTTGTGTCTTAAACCGCAACCGGCGCCTTGATCACCGGGTCGGGGTCATAGTTGAGGATCTCGAAATCCTCGAACTTGAAGTCAAATATCGAATTCACCTGCCGCTTGATCCGCAGCTGCGGCAGCGGCTTGGGGGTGCGCGACAGCTGCAGCTGCACCTGCTCCACATGGTTCGAATAGATATGCGCGTCGCCCATCGTGTGCACGAAATCGCCCGCCTCGTAGCCGGTCACATGCGCCAGCATCGCCAAGAGCAGCGAGTAGGATGCGATATTGAACGGCACGCCCAGGAACATGTCGGCCGAGCGCTGGTAGAGCTGCAGGTGCATCTTGCCGCCTGCCACCCGCACCTGCCACAGGGTATGGCACGGCGGCAGTGCCATGTCCGGCACATCGCCCGGGTTCCAAGCGGAAACGATCAAGCGGCGACTGTCGGGGCTCTTGCGGATCATCTCCACCAGACCGGCGATCTGATCGACGCTGCCCGCTCGGTACAGCGGCTCATCCCCCACAGTGCCCTCGGCCAGCTCCAGCTTGGGGAACCGGCGCCACTGGTGGCCGTAGACGGGACCCAGGTCACCGTTCTCATCGGCCCATTCGTCCCAGATCGAAACGCCGTTTTCCTTCAGGTAGCGGATGTTGGTGTCGCCGGACAGGAACCACAGAAGCTCATGAATGATTGAACGCAGATGCAGCTTCTTGGTGGTCACCAGCGGAAAGCCGTCCTTCAGCGGATACCGCGCCTGCATGCCGAAACACGACAGCGTGCCGGTGCCGGTCCGGTCGCCCGACTGCTCCCCGTGGTCCAGAATATACTGTAGCTGATCGTGATACTGCTGCACCGCCGCCCCCTGCCGCTGACTTGATTGCCCTGCCCGGAATACCGTCTGGCACACCGCGCGCCAAGGGCGAAAATTCCACGCCTTCCACCATGCGGTCATACCATATCTGCCCATCCAGTGAATACAGGAAACTACATGCTGGTAGCGCATCCGCCACGGTTGCGCCGAAAACCGCACTGTTCAATTGACAACTGCGCTGCCGCGGCCGAAGGTGGCGCAAAACGAAAAAACATATTGAGGTAATGGCAGATGAGGCGCTTTTGGCTAGGGCTCGCGGTGGCGTCCGCGCTGTCCGCATGCGGCGGGGGCAACCCGTTCAATACTGATAACGATGACGACACGGACACCGGTTCGGATACCAGCACGGATACCGACACCGGCAGCACTGTGCCTGCCTCGGTTGCAGGTGATGTCATCAGCGTGAATTACGTCTCCAGCGACGACACGATTTTCATCACCGGCATTGCCAACGACGACGTGCCTTATACCCGCAACGCGGCCCTGGACCGCACAGGCAGCGACGGGTCCGTCTATCAGGCCTATACCTATCAGGAACACTCCCAGGCCCCCCACTCCACCGCATATTTCCGCGAGATGGAAGGCGGCTACGCGATGGTCGTCGCAACCGGCAACGGCCCCTCGGGTTATTACATGAGCGGCACCCACTTCGGGTCTGACGGCAGTTTCACCGCCCCGACCGATGGCGATGGCGACCCGCTGGGCGCCGTCTCCTATGCCGGCACCTATATCGGCCTGCTGAATGTGGCAGGCAGCGGCGAAGACCTGCTGCCCACCGATGCAGGAACCGACCCCAGCCTGATTCCCTCTCAGGTTGCCGAAGTGACCGGCGACGTGTTCATCCTCGCCGATTTCGGAACCGATGGGGCGATCGACGGCCGGATCTACAACAGAACAGTTGTCGACGACCCGGGAACCTCGGTGGCTGATCTCGAGCTGGTTCCGACCAGCATCGGCAGCGACGGCACGTTCGAAGGCACGGTCGAAGTGGGCACTGAAAGTGTGGGCAGCTACGCAGGCGTCTTCACGGGCGACGGCGCCACTGCTGTTGCCGGAACGGTCTACGCCACCGATCACATCAGCGACTACGGCAGCGATGTCATCGAATACGGCGCGTTCGTCATCGGCCAGTGCGCCACCACCAGCAGCCATTCCGACTGCCCCTCCGACGAATAAGACCCATGCGGCGCATTCTGGCTTCAGTGTTCCTGGCCTCGGGCCTGGCCCTGTCCCCGTGCCATGCACAGGAGGCCGGAATGCGCCTGTCCCTGCATCAGGGGCGGGCGATGGCCATGCACTCGCTGCAAACCGGCAAGCCGCAACTGGCGCTTGCCCTCTCTGACGCGCTGCTGAAAGCCAATAGCAAGGATCATGTCGCCTGGTATCTGCGCGCGGCGGCCTATTCCAGGCTCAGGGACCCTGAGGCCGCGCGCAAGTCGGCCGGCCGCGCTTACCGGTTCGCCAAGGATCCTGGCGAAAAGTACCAGACGGCGCAAATGGCATCGCGGCTGGCTTTTGCCGAAGGCCGCCCGGGTCTGTCCCAGTTCTGGCTGCGCCGCACCGCCATTCACGCACCGGACGCCCAGGCGCAGGCGCTGATTGCCGAAGACTACAAGACACTGCGCCGCATCAATCCCTGGGCGATCAAGCTGCGCACCGAAGTGAAGCCTAGCTCAAACGTGAACAACGGATCGGACTCGGCGATCGAGATCATTGACGGCGTGCCCACGGCAGGCAGTGTCCTGGGCCCCCGGTCGGTTGCGCTTTCGGGGCTGATCGGCATCGCAGATGCCACCGTTTCCCGCCGCCTGCGCCAAAGCAGCCGCAGCCGCACCGCCCTGTCCGGGCGCCTCTACCTGCAGCGCGTGGCCCTGTCGGAAAGCGCCAAGAAAAAGGCACGCGAAATCGTTGACTCGCGCCCCGGCTTCACAATGCCGCGGAATTCCGAGTTTGCCTCATCTTATGGGGAAATCACACTCAGCCATGCATTCGCGGTGGGACCGGAAGCCGGAAAGGGTTCGGCGCAGGCCGCCCTCTCCGCGGCGACCTCCTGGTACGGCGGCGAAAAGAACTACGATCTGCTGCGACTGTCAGGCGGCCGCAGCTGGAAAGTCTCGCCTGCCGCCTCGATCAGGCTGAACGGCTCGGCTGAACAGCGGTTCAATCCCAGAAGCCTGTTCTACGATGCAAGCACCCTTGGCCTTGGCGCCTCGCTGAGCAGATCCCTGGAGAACGGCGGCAGGTTCGATGTGGCCCTGGGCCTGCGCGGAACTGATTCCGCCCATCCCAACACGACTTACAACACCGCCACGGTCCGTTTCGGCTATACATTCGGCGAAAAAATCGGCCCGGCCAAGCTGAGCGGCGGCCTGATCCTGGGCTACTCCGACTATCAGGATTTCTTCCGCACGGCGGACGGCTTTGCCTTGTCCGACGGCCGTCAGGATCATTCCCTCTATGCGGATGTGGGCATGTTCTTCGAAGACTACGACTACGCGGGCTTTGCCCCGATGCTGCGACTGCGGGCGGGCAAGCGCAGGTCGAATTACGCCCGGTACGAAGGCTCCGAGTTTTCTATTTCTCTGGGCATTGAATCGAAGTTCTGAACCCGTATCTGTTCAGAACGGACCCTGCGCAGCGGCCGCGCCAGGGCCGGCAAACAAGACAGGAGACCGCCATGCCCCTCAAATACCTGCACACCATGGTCCGGGTGAAGGACCTCGAGAAATCGATAGCCTTCTACCAGCTTCTCGGCCTTCAGGAGACCCGCCGCTGGGACAACGAGCAGGGCCGCTTCACCCTGGTGTTCATGGCCCCGCCCGGCCAGGAGGAGGCACCGGTCGAGCTTACCTACAACTGGGACGGCGATGACGCACTGCCCAGCGACAGCCGCCATTTCGGCCATCTCGCCTATGGCGTGGACGACATCTATGCGGTCTGCCAGCACCTGATGGACAACGGCGTCACCATCAACCGGCCGCCGCGCGACGGCCACATGGCCTTTGTGCGCTCGCCAGACAACATTTCCGTCGAACTGCTGCAGAACGGCGACTCCCTGCCGCCGGCGGAACCCTGGGCCAGTATGGGAAACACCGGCCACTGGTAACGCAGCAGCCTGCACACCCTGCCCTGCGGCGGTTTACTGCGGCTGCGGTTTGCGGTGCCAGGCTGCATCCACGCGGAAAACCGGCGCAGCCCCGTGCGGGGCTGTCCGTGCCGGAAGCTGATCTTTTGCTATCAGGAAAACCGGTAAAAGGGCGGCCGCTTCTGCAGCCATCTGCCGTGACCCCGGCCCGGAGCCCGGCGCGTTACCCTTTGATACGGTCAGAGCATGGTTTCCCCTCATGCCCCGTCTGCGGCCGGCCGGTGTTTCCCCGGCCTGTCCGGCCATCGCCTTCTGGAACGGCTTGCCCCAGCCGGCGCGTCAGTAAATGTAGCGGATCTGGTCCGACCAGTAGCGTTCCATCCGCTTCAGCGAGGCGGTGATGTCCTCGATCCCTTCTGAGGTGATCACGTTCTTGCCTTCCAGCCCTTCGGCATGGCGGGAGAACAGCGCAGCCACGATATCGCGGATTTCCCGGCCGCGCGGGGTCAGCCGCACCCGCACCGAACGGCGGTCGATCTCGCACCGCTGATGGTGCATATATCCCATCTCAACCAGCTTCTTCAGATTGTAGCTGACATTGCTGCCCTGGTAATAGCCGCGGGTCTTCAGTTCCCCGGCCGTCACCTCATTGTCGCCGATGTTGAACAGCAAGAGCGCCTGGACCGCATTGATCTCCAGCACGCCGACGCGTTCAAATTCATCCTTGATGACGTCCAGCAGCAGGCGGTGGAGGCGCTCAAGCAGCCCCAGCGCCTCCAGGTAGCCAGTCATAAAACCTTTGCGGTCCGTCTGGCCTATTGGCATTTCCATACTCATTCGCATCTCCGACTCGAATTTGCTCCTGAGACAAGATGCCAACAATTCCCGAAAAATCGGTTAAGCTGGAATTTTATTATTTTTGGTGGGTTTGTGCGATTTCCGCAACCAGGGCGCGGAACCGCTCTTGCGGTTCCGCCTGGCCGGTCACCCACTGGTACAGATCCTGGTCGTTCTCGTGCAGCAGCTGGTCATACAGGTCCAGCTGCGCATCGTTCATCTGTTCCAGGCTGGCAGCTGCATAGGCCGACAGCAGGATATCCATTTCCTTGATACCCCGGCGCATCGAGCGCATCTGCAGCCGCTTCAGGCGGGTGGCACGGTCTTCTTGCATGCGTCTGACTCAGACGGTTTCTGCGGCCGGGGCTTCGTTGACCTGCAGCAGCGCCCGCAGTTTCTTCTCCAGCCGCGCAGCGCGCTCGGCGTTCTGGCGCATTTCGCTGCGCAGCGAACGCAGCTCGTTCAGCACGCTGGTGAAATCGCCGGCTTCCAGCTCCAGCGGCGCCGGCTCAGACATGCCTTCGCCCTCGCCGGTCAGCAGCCAGGACATCGACACGTTCAGAAGGCCTGCCAGCATGGTCAGCTTGTTGGCGCGCGGCTCCGAAAGGTCCCGCTCCCAGGCGCTCAGGGTCGATTTCTTGACGCCGATCCGGCGCGCCAGCTGGCCCTGGGTCATCCCGGCGGCTTCGCGCGCGGCCGCAACGCGGTCGCCGAAGGTAGCCGCATCGGGGCCGTACCAGTCTGTGGTCTGCTCAGTCATCGTTGGTTCTCCTACTCAAAACGCCAATGCAGCTTGATCGCTGTTTGGCCGCACCCTATGACAGTTCCGCACAACATACAAACCGGGGCACAGCCAATGTCTTTCCTGTCCGAGACCTTATCGCGCGTCAAACCGTCACCGACCATAGCGATGACCGCAAAAGCCGCAGAGCTGAAGGCCGCGGGACGCGACGTCATAGGCCTCAGCGCAGGCGAGCCGGACTTCGACACCCCGCAGAACATCAAGGACGCCGCTGTCGCAGCCATTGCCGCGGGCAAGACCAAGTACACCGCCCCCGACGGCATCCCGGAGCTGAAACAGGCAGTCTGCGACAAGATGAAGCGCGACCACGGGCTGAACTACACCCCTGCGCAGGTTTCTGTCGGCACCGGCGGCAAACAGACGCTCTACAACGCGCTGATGGCCACCCTGAATCCGGGCGACGAGGTGGTGATTCCCGCCCCTTACTGGGTCAGCTATCCGGACATGGTGCTGCTGGCCGGCGGCACGCCGGTGATTGCACAGACCTCGCTGCAGACCAATTTCAAGCTGACTGCCGATCAGCTGGAGGCGGCGATCACCCCCAAGACCAAATGGTTCATCTTCAACTCGCCGTCGAACCCAACCGGCGCGGGCTACAGCAAGGCGGAGCTGAAGGCGCTGACAGACGTGCTGATGCGCCATCCGCATGTCTGGGTGATGACCGACGACATGTACGAGCACCTCGCCTATGACGGGTTTGAATTCTGCACCCCGGCGCAGGTGGAGCCTGCGCTCTATGAGCGCACCCTGACCTGCAACGGTGTCTCCAAGGCCTACGCGATGACCGGCTGGCGCATCGGCTACGCCGCGGGCCCGGAGAAGCTGATTGCCGCCATGCGCAAGGTGCAGTCGCAGTCCACCTCCAACCCCTGTTCGGTCAGCCAATGGGCCGCGGTGGAGGCGCTCAATGGCACCCAGGCCTTCCTCGCGCCCAACAACGTGACCTTCAAGCGCCGCCGCGATCTGGTGGTCTCCATGCTGTCGGAGATCGAGGGCATCTCCTGCCCCGTGCCCGAAGGCGCCTTCTACGTCTACCCGTCCATCGCCGGGCTGATCGGCAAGACCACGCCCGCCGGCAAGCTGATCGAAACGGACGAGGATTTCGCCACTGCCCTCTTGGAGGAAGCAGACGTTGCCGTCGTCTTCGGCGCCGCCTTCGGCCTGTCGCCCAACTTCCGCGTCAGCTACGCAACCTCCGACGCAGCGCTGGAGGAGGCCTGCCGCCGCATCCAGTCCTTCTGCGCATCGCTGACCTAACAGGAGAGCCCCGTATGAGCGCCGATCTGCCGGAATACTACTTCCGCGTCCGTGAGAACGGCGCTTTTGTCTTCCGCGTCGACACCGAGAACCGCAACCGGCGGATCGAGATGGACCAGATCGCCGTTGTGAACATCCGCAACGGCGAGATCAAACCGCACGGCCAGCGACAGCTGACCGGTCAGGACATCGCCGAGATCAAGTCCTGGATGGAGGCCCGCGCCGCCACCCTCGCCGCCCGCGACATCGACGACATCCACCGCACCGTCGACCACCTGAACCTCACCGCCCACTGGGTCAACAGCCGCGCAACCGACGCGCAGCTGGAGGACGTGACCGACGCGCTGCTGCTGGCGATGCACGACCTGCGCAGCGTTCTGGTGCGCAAAAAGGCCGACCGGCTGATGAAGGAGCGCAGCGGGGAATAACCGACAGCCCCGGTTTCAGCCGCAGTAAAGCGACCGTACGGAATAGCCGCGGAACCGCCTGTCCGGCTGCCGCACGGGCGGGGCGTGCTGCACTGCCGGGCGGCGGCGCAGGTTCGGATTGCCGAGCACGAACTGGCTGCGCAGCCACAGCATGTCCGGCGTCCCCGCCTCGGGCCTGGCCAGCCCCAGCCGCCACCGCAGATGCAGGCTCCACCTTGCATCCGCCGTGCCGCCCAGCTGCATCCGGCGGCCCGGCGGCACAGCCGGCTCAGGGCTGTCCAGCCCGGCAATCTGGCAAATGAACTGATCCCTGACAGCGGCCTCCCAGGCGCCTTCCGGCTGATCCCTCGTCAGGGTGATGATATGTCCGGACTTGAGCCCCGGCCCGCGCAGCGCGAACTCCAGCAGCTGCGGCAGCTCGAAATGGCGCGTCGCCGCCCCGAACAGCCGGGTTTCTCCCTGCCAGCCCCGGCCGCTGGCAAAATGCAGGCGGTAGCGGCCCGGCGGCACCAGCACCCGGAAGAACGCGCCGCCCCGGATATAGGCCGCCAGCGCCTCCTCCGCGCTGTCCTCACCGGTCAGCACCAGATAATGATCCGCGCCTTCCGGCGTTTTCACCTGCAGCGGAAAGACCGCAGGCAGGCCGGTGCGGTTCCACATAAGCCCCGGGCGCGGCGCTTCCGTGCCGCCCGCAGGCTCAGCCGCCAGCCGGACAGAAGCCAGGCACAGAAACAGCAGCATCGCCAACCCGCGGCTCACTGACCTGGCGACCCATTGACCCAATTCAGTGTCCTCCATTTGCTGATGGCAGTCCGGAACCCGCAAACCTTATCACAACCCTGCGCCCGCCCGAACACCGGCATTGCGCACGCAGGGCAGCGGCCTGCGTTTCCCAGACACGATGTTGGCGGCCTGCCCCGGAAACGGCGGCACGCCAGGCAGGCGTGGCACGAATGCTACGGACCTGAACCAGACAGTGCGGCCGGCCTTGGAAACCGCTGGCGCCCAGCGAGAACAATCGTAAAAAATACAATTTAAAGAAGATTAAGAAGGGCCGGGCACATTTCAACCGGCGCAGAAAATGCTTGAAGCACAAAGACTTTGGCCCTACCGGCCGCGGCTGTTCGCCACGGCGTTCAGATATCAGTACGTGATATCCCCCACCCATGAGGAGATCCACTCCTTCTCCCATCACACCTGCGGCCAATGGAACATTTATGCCGGCAGGGGCCTCCCTGCCAGTTCGCTGCAGGATGCACAGGGCCGGCCGGTTGGCGTGCTGCTCGGCATCGCGGTCGGGCCTGCGGGCCTGTTGACCGGGCCGCAGCAGCACTTGCCGCTGGACAGCTCTGCCGCGGATTTCTGGGACCGCCTGGAAGCCTTCATCGTTGAAACCGCCGGCCGCTTCGCATTCATTGTGGAGAGCGGCGGGCAAACGCGGCTTTACACCGACCCGGTCGGCATGATCGGGGCCGTCTATGACCCCGTGTCGCGGCGAATTGCGGCCTCACCCCTCATGGCGCTGGACCGGCCGCTGGTCCCGAACCCCAAGTTCAGCCTGGATGTCATTCAGAACCACGGCGGCAAGATTTCCCTGTTCCACACCGCCGACAAGGACGTGCGCCGCCTCAACCCGAACCATTACCTGGACCTGCGCACGTTCGGCGAGCACCGCTTTTGGCCCCGCGGCGGCGACAGCTTCGCGGCGCCGCAGGATCCGCTTGAAATATATGATCGGATCTATGCCCAGGCCAGCGCCAGCATCGGCGCCATTGCCGCAGCCTATCCGACGGCCCTGCCGGTCACCGGCGGCCAGGACAGCAGGCTGCTTCTCACCTTTGCCAAGCCCTACACGGACCGCATCAGGCACTATTATTCCCACATCAACAACTATGCCACCCGCCGCGATGCCGCCATCGGCAGCCTGCTCTGCCAGCGCCTCGGCCTGCAGCACGAAGCCTTCGACAAACGCCACCATTCGCTGGCCGAAAACGAAATCCGGAAGCGGCACAACATTTACCACCTGACCACGGGCACCCCGGCGCAGCCCCCGCAGGAGCACCTGAACGGCACCGCAGACGCGCTGCCCGAGGGCACGGTCATTTTACGCGGGCATCTGACCGACCTGCTGCGCGCCGTGTTTGTCACGCGGCCTCAGGCTTCGTGGGATACAGCGTACTGGCAGATCAAGAAGCTGCTCATCGTTCCCAAGAGCATGTTCGGCCCCCAAACTGCAGCCCGGTTCCACGATGACTTCACTGCCTGGCAGCAGACACTGAACGCGCCCGCCCGCAGCAAGGCGGTCGATTTCATGTTCATGGAAATCTACTACAGCGCCACCGTTGGCGCGGTGTTCCCCGCTCTCTGGCAGCATTTTTACGTGTCCCCTTTCAACAGCCGCAAATTGATTACCCTGTCTCTGAGCTTTGCGGAAAAGCACCGTGTGACCTCCGAACCCGTCTTCGACATCATAGAGCGATTTGCGCCGCAGCTGTCTGATGTCCCGTTTGATTTCGAAACACCCCCGAGTCTGGATTCGCTTTACGGCAGCAACGGGGGCTTCAGCACGCTGACCTGCAACCGCCGCCAGGCTGCCATGGCCCGCCTGGCACAACCGCTGCCGGCCATCCCAGGCAGCGAACTGTCGGCGGAAGACCTGTCAGCCGCAACCGCAGCGCTGGCCGCGAAATAGGGTCCGGAACGATCGCTTTGCCCTGCACGTTGTTTCTCTGCCCGGTTTCTCTGCCCGCGCAAACAACAGGAGCACCGCCATGCAAAAGGACCAAACCGGCACCGGCGGCAAACTCGTCCCCGCCAATGACGTGACCGGTACCGCGGTCAATGACGAGACCGGTGTACTGGCCCGGGCGGGCTGACCGCAGCCCCGCGCCGCGGCGGAACGCAAAAGGCCCCGCAATGCTGCGGGGCCTTCCCGGACACGCTGCCGTCACGCCGCGGAGTTGGAAGGGAGTAGTGCCGCCCCGAAGGACAGGGGGCGTTAGCATGACGGCAGAACGGCGCCTTGGCGCCGGATCAGCCCGCCTCGGCCAGCACGCCGGCCTCAATTGCCGCGCTCACCTCAGCCGCGTCGGCCTCGCCGTCCGCATTGGCATCCACGGTGGCAAAGGTTTCCGCGGTCAGATCCGGAAACGCCAGCTGAAGCTCTTCCAGCGAGTAAGTCCCGTTGCCGTCTGCATCCAGCTCTGCCGCGACGTCCTTTGCAGCCAGCGGGGACGCCATCAGGGCAGCAACAGCGGTCGCGGTCATGGCAAACTTTTTCATTTGAGACACTCCAGTTTCTTGGTTTCTATCCGGCCCGCAGGGTGTCCCGCGAACCGTGGCAAACAGCTAGGGTGTGGCCCGGCCCTGCACCATACCGGACCCGCACTTCGCCGGTGCCCCGGCGCAATGGCGCCGGATTTTCCCTTTTATGTAAGCAAGTTGCCGCCATGCTTGGCAGACCGGCCTTTGTCCGCGCAAGCCCGCCCCCCTGCCGCGCAGTTTTCCGCCCGGCCGCCGGAAGATGCGTGCGCACCGGGAACCATCCCGCGCGCCGCGGTTCGCGATGTTCGCTATGCAACCGCGGTTAAGGCCCCGCTCCGGCAGACGTGCTAGACTTAGTCCTCTGCGGCACTGCGCCCGACAACCGCCGGAGCATCACAGCCATGAAACCGAAGATCGAGAAACTGAACGCACTGGGGGCCCGCTATGCGGAGGCCATGGTGATGTGCGGCCTGGCCGATGACCTGCAGAACCCGGATCTGCTGGACGCCCGCCCCTTCCGCTTTGCCGAAGGCGAGTATCTCTGCTCCCGCGGCGACCCGGCCACCTGCCTCTGGATCGTGGTGGAGGGCTCCGTTGCGATCAAGGAAGACGGCCACACGCTGTTTGTCCGCCGCCGCAACGAGGTGATCGGGGAACAGCATCTTGCCGGCAACGGCTACCAGCGGATCTATGACCTGGTGGCGAATGAGACCAGCGTCGAGGTGCTGGTTGTCGACAAGGAGAAGATCGAACAGCATCCCGAGGCCGGAAAGATCTGGCGCAACATCGCCAAGATCATCTCGATCAAGCTGCGCGGCGCCAGCCGCCGCACCTCCTCGCTCAGCCAGCAGCTGGCGGATGACACCCGCATCCTGCATGCCTACACCAATGAATACGCGCTCAGCCGCCGGATGCAGGGCGGTGCCGGGCATCAGACCGGCTATGCGGTGGACCGGGCGGTGATCTGGTTCTCGGATGTGGTCAACTTCAGCGGCTACACCACCCGGACCCCGCCGGAGCGGATCGCCGACATCGTGCAGCGGTTCTTCAATGCCCAGACCCAGCCGATCCAGCAGCACGGCGGCCATATCGACAAGTTCATCGGCGACGGGCTGATGGCCTTCTGGGTGCTTGGCCCCGCCGCCGAAACGGCCCGCAGCACCTGCGCCGCCGCGGTGCGCGCCGCCGAAGAAGCCGTGGCCGCCGTGTCTGGCATCACCATCGGCGATCAGGCGCTTGGCCTGCGCGTCGGCCTGCACGCAGGCTATGTCCTCAGCGGCGATTTCGGTTCCGCCACCCGCCATCAGTTCACCCTGATCGGCCCCGAGGTGAATAAGGCCGCCCGGCTGGAACAGGCGCACCAGGATGATGTGACAGCGGGCAGCGGCAGGATCGGACCGATCCGCATCAGCCCGGAATTGCGCGATGAGCTTGGAGAGATCGACCAGAAGCGCTTTGCCAGCAAATTCGCGGTTCGCGCCAAGAACATCGGCACGCTGGAATTCTTCACCAGCTGACAGGCGGGTTCGCTGTTACTCGGCGATATCCTCGGACCACAGCTCCGGCTTTTCGCGGATGAACCGCTCCATCAGCGCGATGCAGTCCGGGTCTTCGGCGATCACCACCTCGACGCCCTTGGAGCGCAGGAATGCCTCGTTGCCGCCAAAGTTCTGCGTGTCGCCGATCACCACCCGCGGGATCCCGAACTGCACGATGGTGCCGCTGCACATCATGCAGGGCGACAGCGAGGTAAAAAGCACCGTGTCCCGGTAGGTCTTCTGCCGCCCGGCCTTGCGCAGCGCATCCATTTCGCCATGGGCAATCGGATCGCCCTTCTGCACCCGCTGATTGCGCCCCTGCGCCACCACCTGGCCGCCGCGCGCCAGCACTGAGCCGATCGGGCAGCCGCCCTCGTCAAATCCCGCCTTGGCTTCCTCATAGGCAATACGCAGCAGGCGCTTGTCGTCGTCGGTCATCATTCTGAAACTGCCTCTTTGTGAATGAATACATTGCACTGGAGGAACCCTGCCCGCAGGGTTCAGGGCGGTCAAGCCCGCGCCGCCGACCGCCCCCGGAGGCTGGAGCGGAACGCTCCCGCGTGGCAAACTCACTGAGGCCGGGCGCCGCCTGCGCCCAAGCCTTGGGAGGCCCTCCATGTATGTCGCCGGATTTGTGATCCCTGTCCCTGAAAAGAACTTCGAAGCCTACAAGGCCTGGGCCAAGGCCAGTGCCGCGCTGTTCCGCGAATACGGCTGCCTGGAAATCGTCGACGCCTGGGAGGACAACGTGCCCGGCGGGCAGCAGACCGACTTCCGCCGCGCCGTTGCCGCCAAACCCGGCGAGAAGATCGTGTTCAGCTGGCAGGTCTGGCCCGGCAAGGCGGAAATGGAGGCCGCCGAAGCGCAGATCGCCAAGGATCCCCGCTTTGACATCCCGGCTGACCTTCCCTTTGACCACAGGCGCCTGATCCTCGGTGCTTTCACCCCAATCCAAGTGATGGGACGGCAGACCGGGACGGGCTGACACCCGCCCGCATGTCTCAGGCCGCCGCGCCAACCGCCTTGATCGAACGGCGCCAGAACCGCAGCATCAGGAACAGCCCGGCACAGGTCAGCCCCGCCACCAGCCCGGCCCAGACGCCAACGCCGCCCCAGTCCAGCACAAAGCCAAAGAGGTATGAGGCGGGAATTCCCACCACCCAGTAGCTGAGGACGGCAATCACCATCGGCATGCCGGTGTCCTGCACTCCGCGCAACAGCCCCAGCGCGATCGCCTGCATCCCGTCCATCATCTGAAACAGCGCCGCTGCCGCCAGCAGAACGCCGCCGATCAGCAGGATCTGCTCCTTCTGCGGATCGGCACTGTCCAGAAACAGCGACATCAGCGGATCCGGGATGGTCAGGAACAGGGTGATCCCCACCGCCGACACCGCCAGCGACATCGCGGTCACCACCTTGCCGCCGCGCGCCATGTGGTCCCGGTCGCCGCGGCCAAAGGCATTGCCCGCCCGGATGGTGGCCGCATTGGACAGCCCCAGGTGCACCATGAAGGTGAGCCCCGCCAGCGATATCGCAATGCCATGCGCCGCCAGCGGCACCGTACCCAGCCAGCCCATCATCATCGCCGAAGCCGCAAACAGGCTGCTCTCGGCCAGGGTCGTCAGGCCGATCGGGGTGCCCATGCGGAACACCCGGCCCAGCATCTCCCAGTCCGGCCGCTGGAAGTTCTTCAGCAGCTCATGCTCCGGCAGCACCTTCAGCGCATAGGCCAGCACCAGCGCAAAGGACACGCCATTGGTCACCAGCGAGGCAATCGCCGCCCCGGTGATCCCCAGCTCCGGCGCGCCCCAGTTGCCGAAGATCAGCGAATAGTTCACCAGCGCATTGACCACCGCGGCAAAGACCGACAGCCACAGCACGATCTGGGTGCGCTCCAGCGCCGCCAGATAGGATTTCGCCACCATGTACAGAAGTGCCGGAAACAGCGACCAGCCGGCAATGCGCAGATATTCCGCCGCGTCATGCGCCACCTTCGCCTCCTGCCCCAGCGCCAGCAGGATCGGCTCCGACCACCAGAGCAGCGGCATCGCCGCCACACCATACCCAAGCGACAGCCACAGCCCCATGCGGGTGGAGCGGCGGATCTGCCGCTCCTCTCCCGCGCCGGCCGCAGCCGCCACCATCGGCATCACCGCAAAGGCAAAGCCGGAGCCCAGCAGGAAGATCGAGAAGAAATAGGACGAGCCCAGCGTCACCGCCGCCAGCTCCGCCACACCGTACCAGCCCAGCATGACGGTATCGGTCAGGCCGATGGCAAACTGCGCCACATGGCCGCCGATCAGCGGCAGGCCAAGAACGGCTATCGCCCGGGCGTGGCCGCGCAGGGGCATCTCGGAATGTCTGTTCGCTGACGTGCTCATCCTGCCAGCCTTAGGCACGTGCGCACGCCCCGGCAAGGGAAGAGTTTCCTTGCCTGCGCACAGGCCCATGGTGGTATTCTGCACAGGCAACCCCTTGCAGGAGCCCATTGAATGACCGATGCCTTTGCCCAGCTGATCCCCGACGCCCGCTCCTTTCTTGCGGCGCTTGCGCAGAACAACAGCCGGGACTGGTTCACCGCACACAAGGACCGGTATGAGGCACAGCTGAAATCCCCTGCGCTCCTGTTGATGGACGAGGTGGCGCAGGCGATCACCCGCCGCAGCGGCGCGCAGGTCACAGCTAAGCTATTCCGCCCGCAGCGCGACGTGCGGTTTTCCAAGGACAAGACGCCCTACAATACTCATCTGCACATGATGTGGACCCTGAACAGCGCAGGCTGCGCGCTGTTCTTCGGCATCGCGCCGGATTACTGCACCGCAGGCGGCGGCATCATGGGCTTCAGCAAAGCCCAGCTGCCGCGCTGGCGGCAGGCCGCCGACGGCGCCTTCGGCGATGAAACCGCGGCGCTGGTCGACATCCTCGCGCTCAAGGGGTTTGCCATCAAAGACCCAGAGCTGAAACGCGTCCCTGCCCCTTATGGCAAGGCCCACCCTCACGGGGCGCTGCTGCAGCGCAAGTCGCTGACCTTCTGGCACGAGATGACCGCGCGCGAACAGGCCGCGCCGATGGGCGCGCTGATGTCGGCCTACCTGACGCTGGAGCCGATGTTTGCCCTTCTGGACAGCGCCCTGGCAGAATGAGGCCTACAGCGCCCGCAGCATGATCTGGCTGGCCAGCACCGCCACCACGGCACCGGCAAGGATCTCCAGCACCGCAGCCGCCCGCAGCGCACCAGTTCCCTGCATCTGCGCCAGCGCCCCCTTGCGCATCGTCACCGCCGCAACAGCCACTGCAACCGTTACCGTGGCGGTGCCTGCGCCCATGGCAAAGGCACCGGCAATCCCGGCCCACAGCACCCCCATCCGCCAGGTCAAGAGCAGCAGGAACACCGCCCCGGTGCAGGGACGCAGCGCCACCGCGCCGATGATTGCCAGCGCAACGCGCAGCGAATGGACATTGGCGGCTTCCTCCGCCGTCGGCCCGTGCCGGTGGCCGCAGGAGGCGCAGACCTCCCCATGTGCATGGTCGTGGTGATCGCGGGACCCCTGCGCGGCAGTCTGGCTGCCCATCAGCCGCCGCACGCCCCGTGCCAGCAGCCATACTCCTACCAGCGCAATCAGCCCGTAAGACAGCGGCGCAAGCACATCCTCCGCCGCGCTGGTCAGCTGCTCGCGGCCCCAGTCCAGCAGCATCAGCCCGCCCGCCACCAGCAAGACCGCGGTGGCCGCCTGCGCCATCGAGGACGCCAGCGCCAGACCCGCCAGCCGCACCAGCGGCACCGGTTTGCCCATGCCATAGCCGCCGATGACCAGCTTGCCATGCCCCGGCCCGGCGGCGTGGAAAAACCCGTAGGCAAAGCACAAGGACAAAAGCCCCATCAGCGCCCCCGGCTCGCCCGCTCGCAAGGCGCGCAAGCCCCGCGCCATCGCATTCTGCGCCTCGCGCTGGCCTTCCGCCGCCCAGGCAGACACCGTTCCGGCGCCGCCAAAGCCCCAAAGCCATAGTGCCAGAGCCGCCACGCCCAGCGCTGCTATTGCCAGGAAAAACCGCACCTTACGCGCCGCAGTTCAACCGGACGGTATCGGCAAAGGCCTCCCCCACTTCCGGGTAGGCTTCCTCTGCCTGGTCCGCCGGCATCGCATAAAGCAGCTCCTCCACCTTGGTGTAGGCCGCATCCAGGTTGGGCGGTGTCACGCTGCCCTGGCAGCCGCCGGTGACGTCCAGCCCGCCGCTCAGCGTATAGGCAGTGTAATAGGTCGGATCATAGGCTTTGATCACCACCCCGTCCGCCGCCTGCGGCTCTGCCAGAACCCGCCGGTGCCGCGTGGTGATCCGCCCGTCCGACACCTCGGTGGACAGATGCTCCGGCGCGCCCAGCGCCAGCGCCTCGCCCCCGCGGGTCAGATAGGTGTCGCCGTGAAACCCCTCGCTCCAGGCCAGATCAAAACCCTGCAGTTTCGCCAGCTCCTCTGCCGTCAGGGTGCCGTCGAAATCGCTGTCCAGCCCTTTATCCTCGAAGATCAGCAGCGAATAGAACTCGTCATAGGCCCAGGTGATCTCCACCGCCTGCAGCTGCCCGTCTTCCGAGACAAGGACCTTCATGCCGGTATCGACAAAGATGTGCGGATGCGATCCGGCGCCATGCGGCACCAGCAGCGCAAGCACGAGCAAGGGAACAAAACGTTTCATGCCCAAAGATCTAAGCCCTGCCGCACGGCCCCGCAAGCGCAAGGCCGCACCGCAGGCAAGGATCAGCGCGCCCTGTTCTCAGGATGCAGGGCCTTGCCCAGGATGTGATCGGACTGATGGATCACATGATGCGCCTGGCCGACGATCAGCGGATCCGGCTCCTGTGCGATCTCCGGATCCTTTCCCGGATAGTCCAGCGACGCCAGGAAATGCCGCATGCAGTTGATCCGCGCCCGCTTCTTGCAGTTCGACTTGATCACCGTCCAGGGCGCATCGGCGGTGTCGGTGTAAAAGAACATCGCCTCCTTGGCCTCGGTGTAATCGTCCCATTTGCCCAAGGACGCCTTGTCGATCGGCGACAGCTTCCACTGCTTCAGCGGATCGGTCTCGCGCGAGACGAACCGCCGCTTCTGTTCCTCCTGGGTGACCGAGAACCAGTATTTGTAAAGCCGGATGCCGGAGCGCACCAGCATCCGCTCGAACTCCGGCGCCTGGCGCATGAACTCCAGGTACTCATTGGGCTCGCAGAAACTCATCACCCGTTCAACACCCGCCCGGTTGTACCAGGACCGGTCATAGAAAACGATCTCGCCGCTGGTCGGCAGGTGCTGCACGTAGCGCTGGAAATACCACTGCCCGCGCTCCTCGTCCGAGGGCTTGTTCAGCGCCACCACCCGGGCAGAGCGCGGGTTCAGGTGCTCGGTGAACCGCTTGATGGTGCCGCCCTTCCCGGCCGCATCGCGGCCCTCGAACAGCATCACGAACTTCTCGCCGGTCTCCTGCGCCCACAGCTGCACCTTCAGAAGCTCCGCCTGCAGCCGCGCCTTCTCCGCCTCATACGCCTTGCGCGCCAGCTTCTTCGGGTACGGGTACCTGCCGCTCTCAAACGCACGGCGGATATCCTCGGCACTGGGCGCGCGTGCCTCGGCGGCGGCTTTTACCGGCATGTCTCCCGAGGCGTTGTGCACAATCTTTTCTGCTGCGGCGTCCATCAAAAACTCCTTCCTTCAATCTGCGCCGCAACCTTACATTCCCCGCCGCCGCCCCGCGCTGACCTGCATCAAAAGATACGCCCCCTGCACAACAAAAAGCGGCCCCGACAGGCCGCTTGATCCCTTTCATCTGGCTGAAAATATCCTGGGGTGAGGGCCCGCCGGGGCCGAGGGGCAAAGCCCCTACTTATGCCCCCAATCGCCCGGATCATCCGAGTTGTTCGGACTCAATCCCAGCACATCGCCCTTGGTGGAGCACCCCAGCCCCAGCACCGTCCGGTTGGCATAGGCAAAATAGGCCGTGACTTGGTTGATCTCCAGGATCCCGCCGTCGTCAAACCCGGCCTCCCGCAGCGCCGCGATATCCGCCTCGGTGACACTGGAAGGCTCCTCTGTCAGCATCCGCGCATAGCCCATCGCCAGCACCTGCGCGGGCTCCAGGGGCGCGGCTTCCGGTTCGCGCGCCTCGATCGCCGCCCGGATCGCCAGCCCGCGCGCCTCATCCCCCAGCAGCCGCTGCAGGCCCGCAAAGTGGTGCTCGACGCAATAGGCGCAATCGTTCAGCGAAGAGACCCAGACCCCGAGCACCTCCAGGAACCATTTCGGGATCTTGTTGCCGGTGTGATGCAGCACGTTCTTGTACAGCGCCATATGGCCTTCCATCGAATGCGGCCGCAGGGAATGCACCATCATGATATTGTCGACGTTGTTGCCTGGCCCGGTCACCCGCTCATAGAGCTTCTTCAGCTTGCCGGTTGCCTCTTCAAACGGAACGGTCCTGATCCAGGCCATGTCTCTCTCCCTGACTGTCTGGTCCGGAGAGTAGCGAGTTCAGATCATACGGAAAGACGGAACCGAACGTCACAGATGTTCTGCCTGGCGGCACCGCCGCCCCGCGCCTGCTTTCCCCCGGCAGGCGCGTTCAACAGCTCAGATTGGTGCGATGATTGTTTCTTTACCCCGCCGGGTGCCAAGCAGCCCCGTCACGCCTGCGCCCGCCCAGGCAGGCGCGGGGCTCCCCGCTTTACTTCGCCGCCTCCCGCGCCACCGCGGCAATGGCCGCCTGCACATCCGCCTCGCGGCTGCGGTGGTTGGTGATGGCGGCGCGCAGCATCACGCGGCCGCTTGCGCGGGTTGTCGAGAACACCGCCTCGCCGCTTTCCTGCAGGGTCTGGGCAATATGCGCGTTCAGCGCCGACTGCGCCTCCGGCGCCAGATCGCTGCGCGCGGTGAACACGCAGACGTTCGACACCACCGGCGCCCCCAGCGCCATGCGCGGCTGCGCCTGCACCTCAGCGGCCATGAAGGCCGCCAGATCGCAATTGCCGGTGATCGCCCCTGAGAACGCCGCCTCGCCATAGGTTTCCAGCGCCGTCCACACCTTCAGGGCCCGGTTGCCGCGGCTCAGGTCAATGCCGTAATCGCAGAACCACGGCTCGCCGCCCGCCAGCCCGCGCTCGGCGCCCTCCAGATACGCGGGCCGCGCCGCAAAGGCCGCCCGGTGCTCGTCCTCATTGCGCAGCAGCGCCATGCCGCAGTCGTAGCCCACATACATCCACTTGTGGAAATCCAGCGCGATGCTGTCGGCCCGCCCGATCCCGTCGCTGAGCGACCTGTAAGGCTCATCCGCAATCCGCGTCCAGGCACCAAAGGCCCCGTCCACATGCAGCCACAGCCCCAGCGCCGCCGCCGCATCCGCCAATGCGTTCAGATCGTCAAACAGCCCCAGGTCCACGGTGCCCGCATTGCCGACCACCAGAAAGGGCACCGCGCCAGCGGCCTTGTCGCTTTCAACCATCTCAGCCAAGGCCGCGCAGTCCAGCTTGCCCTCCGCCAGCGGCACCTTGCGCAGGTTGTCCGAGCCGATGCCCAAAAGCTCCACCGCCTTCAGCGTCGCGTTATGCACGCCTTCACCCGCATAGGCGGTCAGCCGCACCGCGCCCTGCCCGGTCTTGCGCAGGTCCTTCAGCACCCGCAGCCGCGCCGCCTGAAAGGCGATCACCGTCGCCTGCGAGGTGCCGGTGACCAGCAGCCCGCTGGCCCCCTCCGGCATGCCCATCTTGCGGCGGGTCCAATCGACCACCGCGCGCTCCATGTAATTCGCGCCATGGTCGCGCCCGCCCATATTGGCATTGACCGCCGCCGCCGCCAAAGAGCTGATCAGGTCCGAGGCCAGCCCCGACCCCTGCACCCAGCCCCAGAACCGCGGGTGGGTATTGCCGCCGTGATAGGGCAGCACGTCGCGGATGATCCGGTCCACGGTTTCCTGCGGCCCGCGCGCTTCCGCGGTCACCGCATAGCGTGCATCGATGTCCTCCGGCACCGGCTGCCAGGGACGCTCCGCGGCCTGCTGCATCTGGTCCAGCGCCGCCTCCAGCATCCTCTGTGCTTCCGCCCGGAACGCGGCCCAGTCCTGCGTCTTGATCCCCTTCTCAGCCACCTGCGCGCCCTCCTCCTGCCGTTCGCTGGCTGAGGTCTACCCCGCAGCCCCCTGCGCCGCACGGAAAATATCGACGCACCCGGATTACTGGAACTTAGCTTCGATGGTTTGATAACTCGCTCGCGGCGGCAACCGACCAAGACGAACGTAGACGCGTTGCGGCATGTTCGGCCCGGCGGCACGCCGGAAAGCCCCTGACGCCCCCATTGGCGGGGGCTGCCCTCACCGTATTAGATTCAAGACGATAGACAGCCCTGTCCGCCTTATCCACAGCCCCTTGCGTGCCTCTTCCACCCGGCCCCAACACCTGCCATAATGGCCGCCAATCAACACCAAGGAAGAGCAGTTCCCGCACATGGCCGACGATCTCCTCAGCACGCCTGCATCCGATACCTATGACGCCTCCTCGATCGAGGTTCTGGAAGGCCTCGAACCGGTCCGCCAGCGCCCCGGCATGTATATCGGCGGCACCGATGAGCGCGCGCTGCACCACATGGTGGCAGAGATCCTCGACAACTCGATGGACGAGGCTGTCGCCGGCCACGCCAACCGGATCGAGGTGACCCTGCATTCCGATTACGCCGTCACAATCTCCGACAACGGCCGCGGCATCCCCATCGACCCGCACCCCAAGTTCCCGGACAAATCCGCGCTGGAGGTGATCCTCTGCACCCTGCACGCAGGCGGCAAGTTCTCCGGCAAGGCCTACCAGACCTCCGGCGGCCTGCACGGCGTCGGCTCCTCGGTGGTGAACGCGCTGTCGGATTCCATGGTCGTGCAAGTGGCCAAGAACAAGGAACTGTTCGAGCAGCGCTTCTCCCGCGGCCTGCCCCTGGGCCCGGTCGAGAAGATCGGCGCCGCCCCCAACAAGCGCGGCACCTTCGTGACCTTCCATGCCGATGAGCAGATCTTCGGCCACCACCGCTTCAAGCCCAAGCGCCTGTTCACCCTGGTGCGCTCCAAGGCCTACCTGTTTTCCGGCGTCGAAATCCGCTGGAAATCGGAAATCGACGATGGCGAAACCCCGACCGAAGCCACCTTCCATTTCCCCGGCGGTCTCAAGGACTACCTGACAGAGGTGCTTGGCAAATCCTCCGTCTATGCAGACCAGCCCTTCGCGGGCAAGGTCGAGTTCCGCGAGAAATTCGGCGAGCCGGGTTACGTCGAATGGGCGATCAACTGGACGCCGTCGCGCGACGGCTTCACCCAGTCCTATTGTAACACCGTCCCGACACCGGAGGGCGGCACCCATGTCACTGGCTTCTGGGCAGCGATCCTCAAGGGCATCAAGGCCTATGGCGAGCTGGTCAGCAACAAGAAAGCCGCCCAGATCACCCGCGACGACCTGATGGCGGGCGGCTGCGCTCTGGTCTCCTGCTTCATCGCCGACCCGGCCTTTGTCGGCCAGACCAAGGACCGCCTGTCGACCGAGGCCGCCAACAAGATGGTGGAAAACTCGGTCCGCGACCATTTCGACAACTGGCTGGCCGCCGACACCAAATCCGCCGGCGCCATCCTCGACTTCCTGATCCTGCGCGCCGAGGAACGCCTGCGCCGCAAGCAGGAGAAGGAGACCCAGCGCAAGTCCGCCACCAAGAAGCTGCGCCTGCCCGGCAAGCTCACCGACTGCACCTCCAAGGACCGCTCCGGCACCGAGCTGTTCATCGTCGAGGGCGACTCCGCCGGCGGCTCCGGCAAGGGCGCGCGCAACCGCGTGAACCAGGCGCTGCTGCCCTTGAAGGGCAAGATCCTGAACGTGTTGGGCGCCGCTTCCAACAAGCTCGGCTCCAACGCCGAGATCAACGACCTCTGCGAGGCGCTTGGCGTCGGCCTCGGCACCAAGTTCAACCTTGACGACCTGCGCTATGACAAGATCATCATCATGACCGACGCGGACGTCGACGGCGCCCATATCGCGTCGCTGCTGATGACCTTCTTCTTCACCCAGATGCGCCCGCTGATCGACGGCGGCCACCTCTACCTCGCCTGCCCGCCGCTGTTCCGCCTGACCCAGGGCGCCAAACGCGTCTACTGCCTAGACGAGGCCGAGCGCGACAAATGGCTGGAGAAGGGCCTGGGCGGCAAGGGCAAGATTGATGTGAGCCGCTTCAAGGGTCTTGGCGAAATGGACGCCAAGGACCTGAAGGAGACCACGATGGACCCGGCCACCCGCAAGCTGATCCGCGTCACCATCGACGAGGACGAGCCCGGCGAGACCGGCGACCTGGTCGAGCGCCTGATGGGCAAGAAACCCGAGCTTCGCTTCCAGTATATCCAGGAAAACGCGAAGTTCGTGGAGGAGCTGGATGTTTGAGGCTTTACAAATTTTATGGTGCAGAAAGCGCACTACGAAATATTCGGGATAGAAGGTTAAAGATTTCCACAATCCACGACCTCAATGACCCATTTGAATTCAACGCTATCAAGCTTCCCAACAAGGCAAGCAGAACGCTCTGGTCAACTCAAGTAAACCGAATTTTCCGCGAAATTGGGATTGTTTGCTTCTGCCGGAGTTGGGACAATCCAGTCATTTGGAGCCACTACGCAGATAGTCACAGGGGATTGGCTTTAGGATTCGACGTGCTTTCAGAAGGCGAGCTTTTGCCGGTCGAATACACAAAGAGCCGAATTGACTTTGCTCAAGAATCTGAGCGCAGCTTCAACGGTGATACTTTTGGCTTTATCAAAAAGAGCATCGCTACAAAATTCATCCACTGGGAATATGAGAATGAAGTGAGGCTGGTTGTGGACTTGGGCAAGCCGGATCAGGAGAATGGCCTATTCTTCAAAAAGTTCGATGACGAATTGATCTTGCGAGAAGTGATCATCGGAGCAAAATCAGAAGTATCATCTCTCGATATAAGAAACGCATTTGGCGCAAACACCCCATTGGAGACAACGACTGCTCGCCTTGCTTTTCAGGATTTTCGAGTTGTTCGACAACACGCCAAAAGGCTCCAAAAATAACCTCACTTTCCAGCCGCCCTTCCATAACACAAGGCCCGCGCCTGACCTTGGGGAGGCGTGAAGCGCCTTCCCGGGGGGAAGGTCAGGCCGTCTCGGAAACGCTCCGGGGGAGCGTTTCAGGCCTGAACGGGCGGAGCCCAAGGCGCGCTTTCCTGCTTCCCTCCTGCAACACAAGGCCCGTGCCTGACCTTGGGGAGGCGTGAAGCGCCTTCCCGGGGGGAAGGTCAGGCGCGGGCCGTGCCGCTGCGCGCCACGTCCCAAAGGACACCCTGCCAGCGCCGCTCCTTGATTTGCACCTTTGGCTGCGAAGGGATCCGCCCGTCCGAACCTCGCTCGCTCCCCCGGAGATTTTCCTTACCGGAGCCCGCGCAGATTGCCGCAGACCGGCAGATTTGCGGCAGGACCGGATCCTCAACCATTGCATGCAACCATTAACAGACGTTAACCGTTAACGATAAGGATTCCCTCAGGAGTATTTCCGATGGCAGATTTCACAACGTATAATGCGCTTGGAACAGGTGTGACCATCCGGTCCGGCGACTTCACCTCCCTGCCCAGCAGCGGCCTGACCCTGACCTACTCCTACAGCGAATGGTACGACTACGACACGCTGTTTGTCTTCGAAGAGTACGACTACGGCTACCTGTATTTCGGCGCCTTTGCGGACCACCAGTACGGCACCATCTACACGCTCACGGATGCGATCTTCATGGACTACTGGGAGAATGCGCTGGTCTCCGTGACCGGCATGGATCTGACCTTCGACATCATGGATGACTTCTCGGATGGCGTGCAGTTCAGCAACATGTGGAATACCGATGATACCTTCTGGCTGAACGACTATCAGGACTACGTGCAGGCCGGCCAGGGCGACGACATCGTCTGGTCCGAGGGCGGCGCCGACCGGATTTACGGCCAGGGCGGTTCTGACAGCATCTATGGCGGCGCAGGCAATGACAAACTGTTCGGCAACGCCGGCGCGGATGAACTGGCGGGCATGAGCGGCCGCGACTTGCTCAAGGGAGGCGGCGGCTCCGACTTCCTGTGGGGCGGTGCCGGCAAGGACCGGCTGAACGGCGGCGGCGGCACCGATGCGCTCATTGGCGGAAAGGGGAACGACCGCCTGACCGGCGGCAAAGGCTATGATGCCTTTGTGTTCAACTCCGGCGACGGCCACGACACGATCACCGATTTCAACAGTGCCTTTGACCTGATCGTGTTCGAAAGCGGTGCCGCCAGCCTGCAGGACCTGAATTTCAGCTCAGCCGGCGCCGACACAATCATCACCTACGGCAATTCGACGATCACGGTTCAGGACATTTCTGCCGCGGAGCTGGCTGACGCCAACAACTTCCTGTTCTGAGCATTTCTGCGGCCCCAAATGGGCACTCCGCCGGAAGGGTGAGGCACAAACCGGGCCGTAGGGTGGGCAATCTGCCCGCCGTTCCCCGGCATCTGCAAACCTGACCCCCGGCGCGGCGGGCCGAATCGCCCTCCCTAGCACCGTTGCACCGAACCCCAATCCACCGCACGCCCCGCTTGCCCGCCTTTAACCCCGCCCTGCCATACTCCAATCCGTCGCGACACCGGTGCGGACTGATACCCCGCTACCGACCAGGAGATACGGGAGCCCCCAAGACCACCTCTTCATCGGGTGCAGGGGTTCTCCGCACAACGGAAGCTTTCGAGCGGACATGGGGGCTTGCGATCCCCTGCCCGGCCCTCCGCCTCCGGCCCCTTCGGGCCCTTGGCGGCGCCGCCACCTCTACCCCGGCCAGCACGACACGGCCACAATACATAACGGCCCACCCGGCCCATCACAGCCACCGGACGGAGCCCCCCTCCCGCCCGGCCGTTCCCGCGCGCCGGTGACAGCTTCGTGAGGGCTGTTGCCTGAAACCCCTGTCCCTTCCTATGGTTAGGCCATCACCCCCAGCCAGGAGACCGGGCATGGCCTTCATCGCGGACAACCAGCTGCCCCTGCTCCTGATGTTCTTCTTTGCAGGACTGATCGGCACCGCCTTCCTGTTCCGCAAACCGGCGGGCCACCGCGCCTGGAAACTGGCGGACCTCGTCTGGGTGGTCCTCGGCGGCTTCGGCGCGCTGGTCGCGGTCATTTCCGGCATCTACGCCGCCGACTCCTCCAAGCTCGAACGCCAGATCGACATCGCCTATGCCGCCACCGCCGCCTTTGACCGCGACGCCGCCCGCTTCCGCCTGCGTTTCTGCGATCCCGCCTATGACGCCGACATCGCGGTCCTGTGCGAAAAGGTCGAATTCCTCTCCGCCTCCACCGCCGGCAACGCCGAACTTCCGCTGTTCATCGCGGTGACGGATGAGGTCGCGCCGCTGCAAGGCCTCAGCTTCCTGTTCGGCGGCACCCGCGCAAAAACGGACGACATGAAGGACATGGAAGCCCAGGCCAGCGCCTTCGACCCGGAGGCGTTTCTTGTGTTCACCGCGCTCGACGCCCCGACGCAGGCCGCCGTGGACACCATGCGCCGCAAGGTGCCCGCCATCGCCGGCGATTTCCTGATCATCGCCCGCGCCTATGACGACCTCATCGCCCATGTGTCCAAGCTCAAGGAGGAATGGGAGTACCTGCAGGACAACGCCCATATCCTGGTCTTGCAAATCATCGCCCTCTGCCTCGTCAGCTTCGCCGCCCCCTTCCGCCTCGGCAAATCCATTGTCGAGCTGCGCGCGCGCCGCTAACCTGAGGAGACGCCAACAGGACCCGCCATGCGCAGCTTCGACGAGATCTATGCCATTTCCGCAGACCGCCACGGCGGGCCGGAGGCGCTGGAGGAAAACCTCACCAGACCCGACCCGAAGGTGACCGAGCTGCCCGAGGACCGCTGGCTCGCCACCATGACCAAATGCATCTTCCAGGCGGGCTTCAACTGGAAAGTGATCGAGGCGAAATGGCAGGGTTTCGAGGAAGTCTTTCACGGCTTCGCCCCCGGCCCATGCGCCTTCATGCCGGAGGACGAATTCGACCGCATCCTCAGCGACACCCGCGTGGTCCGGAACGGGGCCAAGCTCGCCACCGTGCGCGCCAACGCCGCCTTCCTGATGGAGCTGCGCGACCAGGGCGGTGCGGGCAAGGTGCTGGGCGGCTGGCCCTCCACCGATTACATCGGGCTCTTGGAGATGCTCAAGAAACGCGGCAGCCGCCTCGGCGGCATGACCGGCCAATACGCCATGCGCTTTGCCGGCCGCGACAGTTTCATCCTGTCACAAGACGTCACCGCGCGCCTGATCGCCGAAGGGGTGATCGACAAACCCGCCACTTCAAAATCCGCGCTGAAAGCGGTGCAAGGCGCCTTCAACACCTGGATGGAGCAATCAGGCCGCTCGCTCACCGAAATCAGCCGCGTGCTGGCGATGAGCTGCTGAGGCGGGGCCGCGCATGATCCGCTGCCTGCTCCTCGCCCTGCTGTTTCTCGCCGCCTGCGGCCGCCCGCTGACGGAAACGGAGCGCGCCTATCTCTCCACCCTGCACGGAACCAGCCTCAATGCGGACAAGGTGCGCATCGTGAACGGCGCCCCCCTGGGGCCCGTCACCTTCCGCCGCAGCCCGCGCCCGCGCGTCACCTGCCGCGAGCGCATCCTGCCGCCGGTCACGGATGAGATCGTCACCTCCAAACCCGCCGCGGTGGCGCTGTTCAACCGGATCCTCTTTACCCGCGACTGGTATCTGGACAATTACCTGCCGGAATACCCGGACCGGCTGCACCTGGTGGAGGCGATGCTGCTGGCGCATGAGGCCACCCACGTCTGGCAATGGCAGAACCGCAAGCGCACCGGCTATTCGCCGCTGCGGGCGGCGGCGGAGCACGGCCCGGACCGCGACCCCTACCTGTTCGACCTGGAGGGCGAGCCGGACTTCGGCACCTACGGCTTTGAACAGCAGGGCGCCATCATCGAGGAATACGTCTGCTGCCGCGCGCTCGCCCCGCAGGCCGCGCGCACCAAGCGCCTGCACCGCATGCTGGCAGCCGCCATGCCGGTCCGCCCGCTGCCGCAATCGAGGGAAAGGGCCGTCTACCTGCCCTGGAAGGACGCGGAACTGAACGGCATCTGCGACTGACCTGCCGCCGATCCCGGCCCGGGAACCGGCAATGGAAAACCGGTTTTTCATGGCCGGTATCCGCGCCGGATTCCGGTCCTGCGCCGCAACGTACCCCTTGTCTTGCCGCAGATTTTCCGGCCACAACTCTCCCAAGCAATTTTCAGGAGCCGCACCATGACCCAATACGCCCTCATCATGCTGGCCGCGGGCCTTGGCATTCCGGTGCTGGCCGCGCTGAACGCTGCGCTCGGCAAGCTGATCGGCTCCCCCGCCTCTGCCGCCGTGGTGCTGTTCCTGATCGCGCTGGTGGCCACCATCCTCTATGCGCTGATCGCCGGTCCCCAGGCCCTGGCCAAGATCCCCTCCGCGCCCAAGCACCTGTTCCTGGCGGGCGTCCTGGTGGCCTTCTACGTCTTGTCGATCACCTATGTGGCGCCGCATTTCGGCGTCGGCAACGCGGTGTTCTTCGTGCTGATCGGCCAGCTGATCTCCGCCGCCGCCATCGACCATTTCGGGTTGTTCGGCGCCCAGGTCAGCCCGCTGACCCTGACCCGCGCGGCCGGCATTTCGGTGATGGCGCTGGGGGTCTGGATCACCCAGATGGCCTGAGGAGCAGGCTGCGCCTTACCCGGAGACCTTCTTCACGAACTGCGACTTGAGGCCAATCGGACCAACCCCCGGCACCTTGCAGTCGATGTCGTGATCGCCCTCCACCAGCCGGATGCCGCGGACCTTGGTGCCGACCTTGATGACCGAGGACGTGCCCTTCAGCTTCAGGTCCTTGATCACCGTCACCGTATCGCCGTCCTGCAGGACGTTGCCGACGCTGTCGCGCACTTCCTTGGCCTCGCCCCCGGCATCTCCCGCCGCCCATTCATGGGCGCATTCGGGGCAGATCAGCAGGGCATCCACCTGATAGGTAAAGGCAGAGGAACATTCGGGGCACGGCGGCAATGTGTCAGTCATGCCCCGCCAATAGCCGGCATACCGCACCAAGGCCAGCGCCGGATGCTCCCGCTGCGCCCAGCCTGTGCTATACTCCCGGGCGGGGTCAGCGAAAGGCCAGCATCATGACGGGCGATATCCCCGAGCACTACAGCGGCGGCGGCAATCTGGCGGACCGGATTGCGCGGGACCTGCGCGCCAGGGGACTGGAGCCCTCGGACCTCACGCCCGCCGAGTTCGAACCCCTGGATGAATTCCACTTCCGCGGCCGCGCCGCAACGCTGGAGCTGGCCGCGCAAATGCGGCTGACCCCGCAGTCCAATGTGCTCGACATCGGCTCCGGCCTCGGCGGCGTGGCGCGGACCATTGCGGACACTGCGGGCTGCCATGTCACCGGCATCGACCTGACGGCGGAATTGTGCGCGGCTGCAGCGGAAATCTCGCGCTGGCTGGGCCTCGCGGACAAAACCGAATTCCAGCAGGGAGACGCCACCAGTTTGCCCTTTTCCGACGATGCCTTTGATGCCGCCATCACCGTGCATGTGGCCATGAATATCCCCGCCAAACACCGGATGTATTCTGAAGCGCGCCGGGTGCTGCGGCCCGGCGCGCTGTTTGCGGTCTATGACATCCTGCAGGGTGAAGGCGGCGAAATGATCTTTCCGGCGCCCTGGGCGGCGGAGCCATCGATCAGCCATCTCGCCACGCCGCAAGAGATGGAAACCCTGCTGCGCGAGGCTGGTTTCAAACTGCTGGACAGCATCGACTCCACCGCCGAAAGCCTGCGCTGGCTGGAGGAGCGCACCGCCGGCACAGGCCCGCCGCCACCGGTGCCCATCACCACCCGCCTGCTGTTCGGAGAGGGCTACAAGCAGATGGTGCAAAACCAGCTGCGCGCCCTGCGCGAGCGCCGGATGCTGACCTGGAGCTTCCTCTGCGAGGCCTGAGGCCCGCGCCTACGCCCCGTTCGGCTTGCCGCTGACCTTGATATTGCCCTGCAGCTGGGCGCCGTTCTCCGTCGACATGGTCTGCGCCGACACATCCGCCTGCACCTGCGAGCTGGCCGCCAGCCGCAGGTCCTCGCACTGGATCTTGCCGCTGTAGGCGCCTTCCACCGTGACCGATTTCGCGCTCAGCGCGCCGTCCACGGTGCCGCCTTCCAGCACTGTCACCGCCTGCGCCGACACGTCGCCAATGACCCGGCCGCGGACCTCGACGCTGCCCTTGCTGGAGGTGATATTGCCTTCAACCGTCACATCTTTCTCGATTACCGAATTCACCACGTCTCAGCCCTTTCTGCGCATCCCCGGACAGCCTAACCCGCCCAGGCCAATTTGAATAGCTGATAGCAAACAGCCGCCCAAGGGCCAAAGCCGCGCCTGATCCGCCGGCAAGGTTCCGCCGCCCGGCTGCGCTTGCCGCCTACTCCACCTGCGGAAAAGGTGCCGGCAGCGGGGCGGCGCTGTATTGGAACAGCGAGCCCCAGAAACCGCCGGGGCTTGGCTGCCAGGGGGCCGTGTTCATGTCCAGCGGCGCGCAGGCAGAGGACCGC
Organism: Leisingera sp. McT4-56; assembly: GCF_020514995.1. Lineage (NCBI taxonomy): Bacteria > Pseudomonadati > Pseudomonadota > Alphaproteobacteria > Rhodobacterales > Roseobacteraceae > Leisingera > Leisingera sp. McT4-56. Next base: position 93,938 of record NZ_JAJALF010000003.1, read on the forward strand.
GTGGCCGGGTTCACCTTGGCGCGCTCGCAGCGCTCCGGCGTGGTGTGGCAGGCCGTCAGGTATTGCTGCGGCCCCTTCTGGCCGCTGTCCTCCTGGTAGCAGTAGCGGACCGCCTCCTCCTGCAGCTGGGCGCGGGCCTGTTCCACCAGCTGCTGGTTTCCGGCCACCGTTTTGCTCGCTGCCTCCAGCGCTGCCGCTGCGTCCTGCTGCACCAGTTCCGCATCGCGCTGCAACTCCCCGGTCCCGCCCTCCGCCGCCTGCAGCGCCTGGGTCAGCCGGGCGTTCACCTTCTGCGCTTCCGCCAGCGCGGTCTGCAGCTCTGCCACGGTGGCATCGTATTCCACCAGCTTGGACTTCCACTTGAAGCCGGCAAAGCTGCCCTCCTCGAACCCGGCGCTGACCAGAATGGCGTTCAGTTTCTGCGGAAACAGCAGGAACACCGCAAACAGCGCAATCACCGACATGTCGCGCAACAGGACCACCAGATCCTTCAGGACCGAAACCGTCTTCTGCATCTGAACCCGCCGTCACTGGAACCACACAGGGGTTAGAGTGGACCGGGAGGTTCGCACAGGTCAAATGGCCGGGTTTCCGCATGCCCGGAACAAGGCGCGCAGCGCCGCCGGGCAGAGCCCGTCCGCCCCCTCGGGCGGGCTCTTTGGCCACGGTGCGGATCTATCAGAACTTCTACGGAACAGGCGGGATAAACTGCCATACAACCCAGTCAGCGCCGCCCACCCGCGGACGGGCCCTGCCCGGCCCTTTCAAAAGCCGCCTAAACCGGCACCAGCAGCCCGTTCTCCAGCTTCACCTGCCGGTCCATCCGCGCCGCCAGATCCAGGTTGTGGGTGGCAATCAGCGCCGACAGGCCGGTGCCGCGCACCAGCTCCATCAGCGCTGCAAACACCTGGTCGGAGGTTGCGGGGTCGAGGTTCCCGGTCGGCTCATCCGCCAGCAGCACCCGCGGGCTGTTGGCCAGCGCCCGGCAGAAGGCGACCCGCTGCTGCTCGCCGCCCGACAGCGCCGCCGGGCGGTGATCGGCGCGGCCGGCCAGTCCCACGGTGCCCAAGAGTTGCGCCGCCCGCGCCACCGCCGCCTTTTGCCCCGCACCATTGGCCAGTTGCGGCAGCACGATGTTCTCCAGCGCGGTGAATTCCGGCAGCAGGTGGTGGAACTGGTAGACAAACCCAACCTCCTGACGGCGCACCCGGGTGCGGCGGCGGTCGCCCTTGCGGGTCACATCCTCACCGGCCACCCGTACCTCACCCGCGTCCGGCGTGTCCAAGAGCCCCGCAATGTGCAGCAGCGTCGACTTTCCCGCGCCCGAGGGTGCCACCAACGCCACCACTTCGCCCGCCTGCAGAGTCAGGTCGGCGCCACGCAGCACATCCACCTGCCCCGGCGTGCCGGTGAGGTAGGATTTGGTGATCCCCTTCAGCTCCAGCGTAATCTCACTCATAGCGCAGCGCCTCCACCGGGTTGAGGCGCGCCGCGCGGCGGGCCGGGAAAATGGTCACGAAGAACGACAGCCCCAGCGACAGCGCCGTGGCCGAGACCACATCCGCCAGCCGCAGCTCAGCGGGCAGCGCATAGATGCCGCGGATCGACGGGTCCCAGACGCCGCCGCCCATGACGTAGTTCACGAAGGAGAAGATCGGATCGATATAAAGCGCAAACAGGCAGCCCAGCACCACGCCGCAGATTGTGCCGATCACGCCGGTGAAGGCGCCGCAGATGAAGAACACCCGCATGACGGATCCTTCGCTGAGGCCGATGGTGCGCAGGATGCCGATGTCGCGGCCCTTGTTCTTGACCAGCATGATCAGGCCCGAGACGATGTTCATCGCCGCGATCAGCACCAGGATCGACAGGATGATGAACATCACGTTGTCCTCGACCTCCAAAGCGCGCAGGAACCCGCCAGAGGCATCGCGCCAGGTCCAGACGCCCGCAACGCCACCCGCCGCGGTAAGGATCGGCAGCGCAATTTCCTCCACGTTTTCCGGGTCTTCCACCATCACCTCAATCTCATCCGCGACACCCTCGCGGTTGAAGAAGCTCTGCGCCTCGGCAAAGGGCAGATAGACACGGGTGCGGTCGATGTCATAGCGGCCCGCAGTGAAGACATAGACCACCTCATAGGCATTCACCCGCGGGCTGGTGCCAAAGGCGGTTTTCACGCCGTTGGGAGAGATCAGCTTGATCTTGTCGCCGACGCTCACCCCCAGCTCCCGCGCCACGCCGGAGCCGATGGCGATCCCCTCCCCGAACCGCGCCAGGTCGCCCACGGCGTCCTCGCTCTGCGCCACGCCGGGGATGCCCCGGATATCCTTGGCAGAGATCCCGAACACCTCGACGCCTGCATTGCGCTGGCGCAGGTTTGCCATCACCTGCCCCTTGACCAGCGGCGCGGCGCGGGTGACGCCCGGCACCGCGGCAACGGTCTCTGCCAGCGCCTCGTAGTCCTTGAGGCTGCGGTCCAGCACCCCGGCCTCATTCACCTCGCCATAGGAATAGACGGTGACATGGGCATTGGCGCCCAGAATGGTGCCGACAAATTCGGAGCGGAATCCGGAGCGCACTGCCAGCGTGGCAATCAGCGCAAACACCGCCAGAGTGATACCGATGAGGCTGATCCAGGTCATCACGCTGACCCCGCCCTCGGCCTTGCGGGCGCGTAAGTAGCGCCAGGCGATGATCCATTCGAAACGGGAAAACGGCGGTGGTGTCGTGGCCATATGGGGTCCTGCCCGGAAATTTTGCCTGCAAACTGTGCTGCCGGGCGCCCGGGGTCAAGGTGCGGTTGCATATCTGCCCGATAATCCGCCTGCCGGGGCCGGAACCGGCTGCCGCACCGAACTCAAATCTTTTCGTCAAAAGATTTGCCAGGAGTTTTCTGAAAACTCTTGGACGAGGCCCCGCCCGGCGTCACCGCAATGTGATCTGCCGCATATGCCCGTTGCCTTGCATCTGCCCGCCGGCAAGGCTTTATCAGGCCGGTTCCGGCTTCAAACTCGGGTAAGGACGACATGGACAGGTATTTCAAACGCGCGCTGCCGCATCCGTCTTTGCGCACGGTGATCACCGCGGGCCTCGGCGCTTTTCTGGCAATTGCGGCGCTGTCGCTGCTCACAACCCACGCCAATCTCCTGCTGCTGATCGCCCCCTTCGGCGCCAGCTGCGTGCTGTTGTTCTCGGTGCCCGCCAGCCCGCTGTCGCAGCCCGCAAATGTGGTCGGCGGCCATGTTCTGGCCACCGCCGTGGCATTGGTCCTGAACGCGCTGCTGCCGGACACCTGGTGGGCGCTGGCGCTGGCGGTGGGCCTGTCGATTGCCCTGATGGCGGCGCTGCGGCTGACCCACCCGCCCGCAGGCGCCGATCCGCTGGTGGTCTTTGCCACCGATCCAGGGCTGTCCTTCCTGCTGTTCCCGGTACTGACCGGCGCCGTCGCGCTGGTGGCGATTGCCGCGCTGTTCCACCGTGTCTCCGGCCATGAATACCCGCTGAAACACGGCTGAGCGGGGGCTGGCCTCAGAGCGCCAGCATCGCCGCCACCGGTGCCCGCAGCGCCGCGCCCAGGGCCCGCGAATCCGCACCCTCCAGGTGGTAGCCGTCGGCGTCGGAAGCCCGCGCCACCTGTGCTGCGTCAAAGAAGCCGCAGCCCAGCCGGTCCGCCAGCGGCTCGATCACCTGAGCCAGCGCCTCGGACTGCGCCACCACCTGGGGCGTGATATCGGGATCCTCGCACAGGCTCATCGGCGGCGGCGAGACCAGCAGCACCTGCGGCTCCGCCGCCTCCGGCAGCCGCCAGGGGTGATGGCGGACGATCTCCACCAGCCGTTCCAGCCCGTCGCGGATCAGATAGCTGGGGTGGCCCTCGTAGATGTCATTGGTGCCCAGCATGATCACGGCCAGGTCCAGCGGCGCGTGGCTGTGCAGCAGCATCGGCAGCACCGCATCGCCGCGCATCTCGACACAGGCAGAGCGGCGCGCGTGCACCGTGGTGCGGCCGCGCAGGCCTTCGGCAAAAACAACGGCCTGCGCCAGGCCCTCGCCCAGCGCCACCGGCCAGCGGTCGCCATAGGGGTGCCGCCCGCTGGTGTGCGGGTCGCTGCCCCAGGTCAGGCTGTCGCCAAAAGCCAGAATCTGTTTCATGCCGTATCCTCCCGTTTCCGGCACCCTGCGGCGGACGGGTTGTGCGGGCAAGAAAAAAGGGAGCCGCCCGGCCCCCTTTCCATGTTCTTCAAACTGTTGCGCGGCGAAGCTCAGAAGCCGCGCCCTGTGGGATGCGCCTTGTAGACCTCGACCACCTTCTTCACCGCCTCTTCCGGGGACAGCTCCTCGCTTTCGCCGGTGCGGCGGGAGGTCAGTTCCACCACACCGTTCTTCAGGCCGCGCGGGCCGACGGTGATGCGCCAGGGCAGACCGATCAGGTCCATGGTGGCAAACTTGCCGCCCGCGCGCTCATTGCGGTCATCATAAAGCGGGTCCAGACCGGCGGCGGTCAGCGCTGCGTAGAGCTGGTTGCAGGCCGCATCGGCCTCATCGTCGCCCTGCTTGAGGTTGACGATGCCGCAGTGGAACGGGGTCACGCCCTCGGGCCAGATGATGCCCTTGTCGTCGTGGCTGGCCTCAATGATCGCACCCAGCAGGCGGCTGACGCCGATGCCGTGGGAACCCATGTGGACCGGCACGTTCTTGCCGTCGGGGCCTTGCACGGTGGCGCCCATGGCGTCCGAATACTTGGTGCCGAAATAGAAGATCTGGCCAACCTCGATGCCGCGCGCCACCCGGCGGCGCTCCTCGGGGATCTGGTTGAACAGGGCTTCGTCGTGGGTCTCGTCGGTGCGGGCGTATTTGGAGGTGAACTCCTCCAGCACCGCTTGGCACTGCTCGACGCTGTCATAGTCGATCTCGCGGTCGCCGAAGGTCAGATCGGTGACGGCGCTGTCATAGAACACCTCGGACTCGCCGGTCTCCGCCAGTACCAGGAATTCATGGGTGTCGTCGCCGCCGATCGGGCCAGAGTCGGCGCGCATCGGGATCGCCTGAAGCCCCATGCGCTCATAGGTGCGCAGGTAGCTGACCAGGTGGCGGTTGTAGGCGTGCAGCGCGTCTTCCTTGGTCAGGTCGAAGTTGTAGCCGTCCTTCATGTAGAATTCGCGGCCCCGCATCACGCCGAAACGCGGGCGGATCTCGTCGCGGAACTTCCACTGGATCTGGTACATGGTCAGCGGCAGGTCCTTGTAGCTGCTGACATGGGCGCGGAAGATGTCGGTGATCAGCTCTTCGGCGGTGGGGGTGAACAGCATGTCGCGGCCGTGCCGGTCCTGCACCCGCAGCATCTCCTGGCCATAGGCCTCATAGCGGCCCGACTCGCGCCACAGGTCGGCGGACTGCATGGTCGGCATCTGCATCGGGATGTGGCCCGCGCGGATCTGCTCGTCATGCACGATGCTTTCGATCTTCTTCAGAACCTTGAAGCCAAGCGGCAGCCAGGAATAGATCCCGGCGGCGGATTGCTTGATCATCCCGGCGCGCAGCATCAGCCGGTGGCTGACGATCTGGGCTTCCGAGGGGTTCTCTTTCAGAACCGGCAGAAAATAGCGGGACAGGCGCATCTTGGCTCCATCGGTGGTGTGGGTTCGAGTTCCCGCCCGGTTTAGTGGCTGATGGGGGTGCGGGCAAGGGGATGATCCAATTGCAGTGTCCTGGATGGCAACGGTGCCAGACTGTGCCCCTTGGGATGTGGCGCGCAGCGGCACGGCCCGCGCCTGACCTTCCCCCGGGAAGGCGCATTCGCACCTTCCCAAGGTCAGTCCCGGGCCTCGTGGTGCAGAAGGTGCGCCCCTAGACCTCCACCCCCAGCTCCTCTGCCAGCATCCGGATCTCCGCCCAGGTCGCTTCCGGCAGCAGGATCGGCTTCTCCGCATTCTCCGCCCGCGCATCCGCCTCGCGCTCGCCGGGGATCTCGACCCGGTCGAACCCGGGCGCCGGCGGGCAGTTGCGGAATTCATCCAGAATGCCCTCGGCGATCTCCTGCAGGCGGCTGGGCTCCTGGTACAAGCTGCAGTCCAGCGCCAGCATCAGCCAGTTGCATTCGGTGGTGACCGGGCCCAGCATCGCCTCGGCGATCATCTCGGCGGCAACCGACAGCGCATAGCCCTTGGCGCCGCCCGCGGTCAGGATGGCGCCGCCCTCGAAATAGGCCTCCGGGTCGGTGCTGGGGTTGCCGTCGCGGTCGATCAGCACGCCCTCAGGCAGCTTGGCGCCAGCGATCCGCGCGCCGTAAACCCAGCCCGCAGCCGCCGCCGAGGTGGCGAAATCAACGATCACCGGCCCGCGTTTGCCGCCGGGAATGCCGATGGCATAGGGGTTGGTGGACATCAGTGCCTTGCGTCCGCCGTAAGGCGCCACCAGCCGCCAGGCCTCGCGCCCGCCGCCGCCGATGATGATCGCCAGGCAGCCCTGTTCGGCGGCATATTCGGCAAAGGCCCCCAGCCGCCCGGTATGGCCGGCCTCAGTCACTGCAATCGCCGCGATGCCGGTCTCCTGCGCCCGCGCGACCACATCGCGGATTGCAATCGACATCGCCGGAATGCCGATGCCGCCGTTGCCGGTGACGCTCCAGGCGCCGCGGGCGTTCTGCTGCAGCTCCGGGCGCACCCCGGCGGCCAGGTAGCCGCTGTCGTAATACCCGGCATAAGGCAGAATCCGCCACACGCCGTGGGATTCCACCCCCGACAGATCCGAATCGACCAGATGCGCCGCCACCTCTGACGCGATATCCACGGGGCAGCCCTTGGCAATCAGGATGGCCTCGGCAATGCGGAAGGCCTCAAGCTGCGGCACCGCCGCCCGCGGCGTGTCCTTGCTGTACTTGCTGCGTGCCATGCCGAATCATCCTCTCTGGCTTGTCCTGCCGGGCCAGAGTACGCCGCGCCCCCGGCCCGCCGCACCTGTTTGCGGCATGGCCTCCGGTTTCCTCCCTCTTCCCCTTCTCATGCCGCTTTCCAGCCATCGTGGCGCAAAAGAACTTGAACCGCCGTTCAAGATTCGAAACTGTTACCGGAAACACCGCTCTCACACAGGGACAAGGGAGACGAGAGACGTGGCCAAGACCATTACTGAGCCGGCACGGGAAATCCCGGTCATTCATGAAACCGAGGTGCTGGTCGTGGGTTCCGGCCCCGGCGGGCTGGCGGCGGCGCTGGCAGCAGCGCGGGCGGGCGTGGAGGTCACGCTCATGGACCGCTTCGGCTGCTTTGGCGGCAATATCACCACCGTGGGGGTCGAGGGCTTTGCCTGGTACCGGCACGAAGAAACGGTGGAGGCCGGCGGCATCGGCTGGGAATTCGAGGAACGCGCCAAGGCGATGGGCGCGGCGGTGCCCGAAAGCCAGTCGCTCAGCTATGAGCTGGACAGCGAGGGCTTCAAGCTGGTGGCCGACAAGCTGGTCGAGGAAGCCGGCATCCACCCGATGCTGCACCGGGTGTTCGTTGCGCCAATCCGCGAGGGCAGCCGGATCACCGGCGTGATAGTAGAGAGCAAGGCGGGCCGCGAGGCCATCCTGGCAAAACGGGTGATCGACGCCACCGGCGACGCCGACATCGCGCATATGATGGGCGCGCCCACCCTCAAGACCCCGGTGGAGCAGATGCAGGCGGCCAGCGTGATGTTCCACATCGCGGGCGTCGACAAGCAGAAGTTCATGGAGGGCGTCAAGGCCGATCCGCAGACCTATGCCAACTGGTCGACCGGCGAATGGCAGGTGGAGACCTCAGGGAAAGAGGACGACATGTTCTCCCCCTTCCTGGCCAAGCCGTTCCGCCAGGCCATTCGCGACGGGGTGATCCCGGCGCATCTGAACACCATCGGCGGCACCTGGGGCGCTGTACATGACTCGGGCGAGATGACCTATATGAACCTGGTGCATCTGGCAGGCATCGACGGCACCGACCCCGACAGCATGACCAGGGGCGAGATCGAGGGGCGCAAACAGGCGATGCACGCGATTGAGGCCCTGCGCGCCTATACGCCGGGCTGCGAAGGCGCGCGCCTGCGGAACTTCGGCATGACCATCGGCATCCGCGACACCCGCAAGATCGACGCTTTTCACAACATCACCGAGGAGGAAACCCGCAATCAGGGCCGGTTCGAGGACACCATCGGGATTTACCCCGAGTTCATCGACGGCTACGGGGTGCTGATCCTGCCCACCACCGGGCGCTACATGCAGATCCCCTACCGGTCAATGCTGCCCAAGGGGGTTCAGGGCCTCTTGGTCACCGGGCGCGCCATCGGCGGCGACAAGATTGCCCATGCCGCCACCCGCAACATGGCCTGCTGTGCCGTTGCGGGACAGGGCGCGGGTATCGCCGCGGCGCTGTCGGTCAAATCGGGTTGCGAGTTCGACGCGGTGGATATCTCCGCCGTGCAGGCTGAGCTGAAGCGCCAGGGGGTGCGGATCCATTGACGCAAGCCATCCCGACCATCGACATCACGCCGCTGCGGGAGGCCGGCCATCCCAGGCGACAGGAAACCGTCGCCGCCATCCTGGCGGCGGCTGAGGACATCGGCTTTCTGTCCATCACCGGCACCGGCGTTCAGCCGGAAACAGTGGAGAGGGTGCGCAGCGTGGTGCGGGCGATCTTTGCCGTGCCCGAGAAATCCAAGTGGGATCAGGCGATTACGCGGGAGAATTACCGCGGCTATATCCCGATGGGTTTCTTCACGCCGAACGACGGCTCGGGGACGGCGGACAAATACGAGGGCTACAAGCTGCACCATGAGGTAGCGGCGGATGACCCCATCCGCGCCGCCTGCCCGCTTTACGGCCCCAACCGCTGGCCTGTTGAGGTGCCTGAGGCGCGCGAGGTGATCCTGGGCTACTGGGCAGAACTGGACGGCGTGTTTCACCTGCTCTTGGATGCGCTGGCAGAGGGGCTGGGGCTGGACCCGGCCGCGTTTCAGGCGCCGTTCGAGAAACCGCTCACCAACATGAGCCTGCTGCACTACCCGCCGCAGGCGCCGGAGGAGGACGGCTTTGGCATCCACCCGCACAAGGACACCGACGCGCTGACCATCATCGCGCCGGACCCGGTCGGGGGCCTGGAGGTGCAGACGCGGGACAGCGGCTGGATCACCCCGGACTGCCCGCCCGGCGGCTTTGTGGTCAACATCGGCGACATGCTGGAGCTGTGGTCGGGCGGGCGGCTGGTCTCCACCCCGCACCGGGTGGTGAACAAGACCGGGCAGGAGCGCTATTCCTTCCCCTATTTCGCCGTGCCGCGCCATGACGTGGTGGTGGCGCCGCTGCTGCCGCCGGTCGAAGGCTTTGACCGGCCTTCGGTGCATTGCGGCCACTGGTCCGCGGAGATCTGGCGCACCAACTGGCCGGATGAAGACGCCGGCGCGGACACGCCGGAGCTGGGGACCCTTCATAACTAGGTTCCGCACGGCCGAAAGGCCGGGCAGCGCCCGACCCTCCCCCACGGGGAGGGCGCTTTCAGCACCCGCCCCGAGGATCAGGCGCTGCCCTCGGTACTTCGCTTTCCCTTCGGTTCCTGATCTGAACCAAAAAACCAAAGCGCGCGCTTACGGGTTGGTGCAGTTCCTATCCCCCACTTGCCCCCGGCCTTTTCCGCCTTATCCCCGCCTTGCCCACAGGGGAATCGCGCGCGCCCCTTGCAAGCCACTGCCCCATCAGGGAAGACTGGCGCCAAGATCCTGATGCAAACGGACCAAGGGCGGCACGCGGACCATGGCGCTACCAGCAAAACAGCAGCTGAAATACTGGGGCCTCGCAGCCATTGTCTTTGCGGTGGTGATGTGGGCGCTTGGCAATGTGCTGACGCCCTTCGTGCTGGGCGCCGCCATCGCCTATCTGATCGACCCGGTGGCCGACCGGCTGGAAGCCTGGGGCATGAGCCGCACCGGCGCCACCGCCACCATCACCGTGGGGGCGCTCTTGATCTTCCTGCTGCTGCTTGTTGTGGTGGTGCCGACGCTGATTTCGCAGATGATCGACCTGGCCCAGGTGCTGCCGCAGCTGGTGCGCGATGCCCGCACCTTTGCGACCGAGCATTTCCCCTCTGTCTTCGAGGAAAACAGCCGCATTCACCAGGCGGTCACCTCCTTTATGCAGACGCTGCAGTCGCGTGCGATGGAGGTGCTGCAATCGGTGCTGGGCGGCGCGGCGTCTTTCCTGAACATCGTCATCCTGCTGGTCATCGTGCCGGTGGTGGCAGTCTACCTGCTGCTCGACTGGGACCGCATGGTCGCCCGCATTGATGAGCTGCTGCCGCGTGATCACCAGCCGGTGATCCGCCGCCTGGCCGGTGAAATCGACGCTGTGCTTGCTTCCTTCATCCGCGGCATGGGCACCGTCTGCCTGATCCTCGGCACCTATTACGCGGTGGCGCTGATGCTGGTGGGGCTCAACTTCGGCCTGGCGGTCGGCTTCATCGCAGGCCTCGTCACCTTCATTCCCTACCTCGGCGCCCTGATCGGCGGCGCGCTGGCCATCGGCCTGGCGCTGTTCCAGTTCTGGGGCGACTGGGTGTCGATCGGGCTGGTGGCGGTAATTTTTGCCATTGGCCAGATGGTCGAAGGCAACCTCCTGACGCCCAAGCTGGTTGGCGACTCGGTTGGCTTGCACCCGGTCTGGCTGCTGCTGGCGCTGTCGGTGTTCGGCGCGCTGTTCGGCTTTGTCGGCATGCTGGTCGCGGTGCCCGTTGCCGCGGCGCTCGGGGTGATCGCGCGCTTCGTCACCGAGCAGTACCTGGACAGCCGCCTGTATCAGGGCCAAAGCCATCCCAGTGCTGAAAAGCGGGACGCGGGGGCGGAGTAATCCCATGGCACAGCAGCTGAGCTTTGATCTCCCGGCGAAACCGGCGCTGGGGCGGGAGGATTTCTTTGTCGCGCCCTCCAACGCGATGGCGGTGGCGCTCTTGGACCCGCAGTTCGCCTGGCCCAGCGGCAAGCTGGTGCTGACCGGCCCCAAGGGCGCGGGCAAGACCCATCTGGCGCATGTCTGGGCCAGCCAGACCGGCGCCCGGATCATCGCCGCGGCCAAACTGACGGAACAGGCCGTGCCGGAGCTGGCGCAGGGCCCGGTAGCGGTTGAGGACGTGCCGCAGATCGCCGGCGACAGCGCGCGGCAGAACGCTCTCTTTCACCTGCACAACCTGGTGCTGGCAAACGGCCATCCGCTGGTGATGACCGGCCAGGGCGCGCCGAACCTCTGGGCGCTGTCGCTGCCCGACCTGCAAAGCCGGGTGCAGGCCGCGACCCATGCGGAGCTGCAGCCGCCCGACGACCAGCTCTTGGCGGTGGTGCTGGCCAAGCTGTTCAACGACCGCCAGATCACCCCCAAGCCGGATGTGATTCCCTATCTGGTGGCGCATATGGACCGCTCCTTTGCCGCCGCGGCGCAGATGGTGCGGCGGCTGGACCGCCTGTCACTGGCGGAAAAACGCAGCCTGACCCGGCCTCTGGCGGTGCGGGCACTGTCGGAAGTGCGCGAAGAGGCTGCGGAAAATGACGCATCCGCAAGCGGTTGACCCATGCCCGCCCATGCCCCATCCTGACCGCGGATCGCAAGACGGAGCCCTCATGAACCTGTCCCAGGACCCCGCCGCCGCTGCCACCGCCGCCGCAACTGATTGGGGCCCCTTCGGGCGTCCGATCTTTGATGACCCCAAGGCCCGGGCGCTGTCGCGGGTGGGGGTGGTCGATGTCGGCTCCAACTCGGTCCGGCTGGTGGTGTTCGACGGCGCCGCCCGCAGCCCGGCCTATTTCTACAACGAAAAGATCATGTGCGCGCTTGGCGCGGGCCTGTCGGAATCGGGACGGCTGAACCCCGAGGGCCGCGCCCGCGCGCTGTCGGCGCTGCGCCGGTTCCAGCATCTGGCCAAGGGCATGGGGCTGCCGCCCCTGTCCGCGGTGGCCACCGCGGCGGTGCGCGATGCCGAGGACGGGCCGGAGTTCTGCGAGGAAGTTCTGCGCGAAACCGGCCTCAGGATCCACGTCATCGACGGCCGCGAGGAGGCGCGGCTTTCGGCGCAGGGGGTGCTTTTGGGCTGGCCCGGCGCCTACGGGCTGGTCTGCGACATCGGCGGCTCTTCGATGGAGCTGGCAGAGATCCAGGAAAATTCCGTCGGCCGCCGGGTGACCTCGCCGCTGGGGCCGCTGAAGCTGCGCGACATCAAGGGCGGGCGCAAGGGCCGCAAGGATTACATCCGCACGGTGATGGAGCAGCTGAAATCCGAGATGGGCACCCAGCGCGACCGGCTGTTCCTGGTCGGCGGCAGCTGGCGCGCGATTGCCCGCATCGACATGCACCGGCGCGGCTATCCGCTGAAAGTGCTGCATGAATACCGGATGAGCGCAAGCGACGTGCGCGAAACCGCCCGCTACATCGAGAAGCGCGACCTGAACAAGCTGCGCGACGCCTGCGGCATCTCCTCCACCCGGATGGCGCTGGTGCCCTATGCCATCGATGTGCTGACGCGGCTTATTCACACCTTCAAGCCCAAGGACATCGCGGTTTCCAGCTACGGCATCCGCGAGGGCCTCCTGTATGAGCAGATGCCGCAGCGGCTGCGCGCCCGCGATCCGCTGGTCGAGGCCTCCCGCTTTGCCGAGATGAAGGACGCCCGCGTGCCCGGCTTCGGCAAGACGCTTTATGACTTCGTGCATCCGCTGTTCGCCAATGCCCGGCACAGCAAGCGGCGGCTGGTGAAGGCGGCCTGCCTGCTGCATGACGTCAGCTGGCGGGCGCATCCGGACTACCGTGCCGAGGTCTGTTTCGACAACGCAACCCGCGCCAATCTGGGCGGGCTCAAGCATTCTGAACGGGTGTTCCTGGGCCTCGCGCTCCTGCACCGCTACAGCAACAAGCGGCGCGGCAGCTCCTTCGAATACCTCTATGACCTCTTGGACGAAAAGGGCCAGCACGAGGCCGAGGTGCTGGGCAAGGCGATGCGCTTCGGCGCGATGCTGATGGTCACCAGCAACGGCGAGATCGGCTCCTTGCGCTGGCAGCCGCGCAAGCGGGTGCTGCATGTGGACCTGCCCGACGCGGCCCGGCCGCTTTATGGCGAGGTCGCGGAATCCCGGCTGAATTCTCTGGCCAAGGCGCTGGATGCGGAGATTGACCTGCGCTTCGTCAAACCCGCGCCGGAGGCAGAAGCCGAGGCAGGCTGAGCCAGACCGGCCGGCCCGGGCCGGCGGACACCGCCGGGCGGCGTCAGATTTCGGTGACGCCTTCCTCCTCACCCTTGTCTTTCTCTTCCGGCGCGTTGTCCTTGGGCTTCTTGCGGATGATGATGTCGCCGTTGGGCAGCACCTCGGGCAGCTCATAGGCGCTCCAGTCCTTCACCTCGCGGGCGATTTCGGCCAGCGCCGGGCCCATCTCAGCCAAGAAGGCGGCCATCGAAGGGCCGATTTCCTCCATCATGCCCTGCAGGTCTTCGAGCGCCGGCGCCATTTCCTGGCGCAGGCCCTCCCAGAACAGCTCCGCCCCGCGCTCCATCAGCGAGGGGCCGCTGTCCTCCTCCCCCGCTTCCTGGGCAGAAAGCGGCGCGGAAATCAGGGCAATGAGGGCGGCGGGCAGAAGGATCTGTTTCATGAGGGATAATATAGGGGCGGTTTGATTGGGGTAACAGGGGGGCTGCGAAACCTTGCCCAGCCGGCGGCACTGCGGCAAGCAGGGCTGCCCCCGCAGATGCGACATCGCTGCAGGGTTGTGGTATCCTTGCCCCTGGAGGGCAGGCATGACCGCATCTGCACGCATTCTTCTCGGCACGACAAAAGGCGCCTTTGTCCTGACCCCGGACGGCAAGGGCTGGTCCGTATCCGGCCCCCACTGCGACGGCTGGTGCATCAATCATGTGATAGGCGACCCGGACAGCGGCACGCTTTGGGCCGGCGGCGGCGGCGATTGGCCCGGTGCAGGGGTCTGGCGCTGCGAGGATGGAAAGACCTGGGAGCTGTCGAAGCTGTCAAACGGCCAGATCGACGATTGGGCCGCCGCCGACCCGGAAACGGCAGCATTTTTCAAATGGGAGCCGGCCGAGGTTCCCTTCGACGATCTCAAGGCGGTGTGGTCGCTGCACCGCGCGCATGGGGTTTTGTATGCGGGCACCAATCCGGCCGCATTGCTGTCCAGCAAAGACGGCGGCAGGACCTGGGAGAGGAATAGCGCGCTCGACAACCATCCGTCCCGCGAAAGCTGGAACCCCGGCGCCGCCGGGCTGGTTCTTCACACCATGCTGAGCGATCCGACAGACGCCGGCAAGTTCTGGCTCGGCATCTCCGCGGCGGGGGTTTTTGCAACGGAGGACGGCGGCAACAGCTGGGAGCGCCGCAACCGCCTGTCCAATGACACGGTCTGCACGGAACACCGCCACCCTGCGGCCCCGCGGGACGGTGAAACCGGCCACTGCGTCCACAATATGCAGCGCGGCCCCGGCGATCTGCTGTATCAGCAAAATCACCATGGCACCTACCGCAGCACCGATGGCGGGCGCACCTGGAGCGATATCACGGCCGGGCTGCCGTCGACCTTTGGCTTCCCGGTTGCAATACACCCCCGCAACCCGGATGTGATCTGGGTGCTGCCGCTGAACGGCGACGCGGCCGGCCGGTTTCCGCCCGACGCCTCGGCCGCCGTCTGGAAGTCCACCGATGGCGGGGAAACCTGGGCGGCCAGACGCGATGGGCTGCCGCAGGGCGCCTGTTTCTTCACCGTGCTGCGCCAGTCCATGGCCACGGACGCAGCGGCGGGCGTCTATTTCGGAACCAATTCGGGTTCGGTCTTTGCCAGTGCCGACGAAGGCGAAAGCTGGACCGAAATCGCCCGCCACCTGCCAACAATCCTGTCCGTGGAAACCCTGGCCCTTTGACACCGGCTTGGGCCGTCTGAGCAGCAAGCAAAGGCGCGGTGTTCAGGGGCAAGCGCGGTGCACTGCCCTCCCGCTCACTCCACCTCGATATCCACCGTCACCGGAAAATGGTCCGAGGCATCCAGCAGCGCCTGCCGCATGTCCTCGTCCGCGAAGCATTCGCCGTCCTCGAACGGATGCCAGATGCGCCATGCGGGGCGCATCGCCATCAGGCTTTGCGAGATCATCACATAGTCCAACAGCGCCCGGATAAACCGTTTGTCCTCGGCGTTGTAGAACCGCGAGGTGCTGGGCGGAATGTCCGGGCGCGGCTGCTGCAGGCCTTGCGCGTGAGGGTCGTTCAGCAGATCCCCCATCACGATCTCGACCGAGGACTGGCCGAACAAACGCTCATACTGGTCAAGGCCGGGGCCGTCGTTGAGGTCGCCCAGAACCATCACGTGCTCGCCTGCGGCCGCATGCTCCGCCACCCGGCGGTGCAGCCAGATCGCCTGCGCCATCTGCTTGCGGCGGTTGGCGATGGCCATGGCGGTTATCTCTGCGGCGGTTCTGGCCCCGTGCGGTGCCTTGGATTTCAGATGCGCGCCGATCATCCGCAGCGCGGTGCCGCCCCTGGTGGTCACCGCCAGCTCCAGCGGCGGCTTGGAGAATTCCACCTGGTCCAGCTGCTCATCCACGTCGAGGTCGATCTCGAACACCCCGTCGAACCGCGGCGCGGCGCCGCTGGAACGGGCATCGTGGCGGGCGTTCAGCACATCCGGGTCGTAAAGCAGCGCGATTTCCTGATGGGTGTCGTTGGGATAGCCGCTGACCGCCTCGCGGGCGCGCAGGCCTGCCTCTGCCGCAAAGGCCTCCAGCGCGCGGGTGGTGCGCTGGGTGCGGCCGGTGTTGGGCGCCTCGATCACCATCACCGCATCGGCATCGATGCGGCGCAGCACATGGGCGATAGCGCGCCCCTGGGTATAGCGGTCAACACCGTGCACCCCGGACGGCTTGCCGTCCAGCATCAGCCTGTCGTTCTTGTCGAACAGATAGGCGAACCATTCGATATTATAGGTTGCGAACCGCATTTCCGCCGCATCCGCTGATCTCGTCCCAGGCGCGGTTGATGTCGATCATCCGCTTCTCCGCCAGCCGCACCGCCTCTTCCGGCACCCCGCGGGCGATCATCGCATCCGGGTGGGTGTCGCGCACCAGCTTGCGCCAGTGCTTGCGGATCTCCTCCCGCGGCATGTCCGGGGAGACCCCGAGCACCGTATAGGGATCCTTGGGCGCATCCGGCACGAAGCGGGCGCGCAGGGCCTGGAACTGCTGCGGGGTCTGGCCGAAGATGCGGCTCACCTCCTCCAGGAACTCGTTTTCGCCGGGGTGGTAGAAACCGTCCGCCATGGCGATATGAAACAGCCCCTCCATCAGGTCGCACAGCGTGGTGGGGTCGTTGGCAAACATCCGCTGGATGCGGCGGGCGTATTCCTGGTAGCCCGCGACATCGGTGCGCGCCATGTTGAAGACGCGGGCGGCGCCGGCCTCGTCATCCTGGGCGATCTGGAACACCTCGCGGAAGGCGGTGACCTCATCGCGGGTGACCTGGCCGTCTGCCTTGGCCATCTTGGCGCCAAGGGCAATCACCGCGATGGCAAAGGCCACGGTGCGTTCGGGCGGCGCGCGCAGGCGGTCGAAAACCTCCGTCAGGCTTTCGCCTGCGGCAAGCGCGGCCAGCGCGTCGGATATGCGGGTCCAGAGAGACATGGGATCAGCCTATCCGGGATTGCCGGCACTGTCAGGGGCGGGAATACCGGGCGTCAGAATTTTCTGCATGAAAACAGTGTCGAGCCAGAGGCCGTTCTTGCAGCCAAGCTCCGGCATCCGGGCGGTTTCCACGTAGCCCAAGGCGGCGTGAAAGGCGATGGCCGCGGGATTGGCGCTGCTGACGCTGGCGATCAGGACGTGGATCTGCGCTTCCTTGGCCTTATCCTCCAATGCCTGCATCAGCCGGCGGCCTGCGCCCTGCCCTTGCGCCGCGGGCAGCAGGTGGATGGTGTGTTCTGCCGTAAAGCGGTAGCCGGGGCCGGAGCGGAACGGGAAGAAATGCGCATGGCCGAGAATCTCCCCGTCCTGATCTGCCACCAGGTACCGGCCCTTGCTGGCGGCGATCTGCCGGCGCACCTCATCCGGCGTTTTTTCAATGGTGTTGAAGGTGGCCAGCGTGTCGCGGATCACCCAGTTGGCGATGGCGCAGACGGCCTCAGAGTCGGCTTCGGTTGCCGGGCGGATGATCATCTGAGCACCCTCACCCCGTGCGGCGTGCCGAATTCCGCCATCATCGCGGGCGCGCCCTGCTCCACCTGGATGCGCGGGTCGCTGATGATCCGGTCCAGCGCGGCTTGCAGTTCCGCCGCCTCCGGGTGGCTAAGGATCAGGCGGGTCAGGCGGCAGTGTGATTGCGGCAGCCTGGCGGCAGGCGGCTCCGCCTGCCACTGCAGGACCGAGGGAAACAGGTTGTCATAGGGCAAGAGCCCGTCCGCAGGCACCGTCATCAGCCAGCGGAGATCCCCGCGCTGCATCTGCACGTGGCTCTGCGCGTGGGGTGGAAGCAGGGGTTTCTCCGCCGCGAGATCCTGGCTGCGAAGGATCCAGTTGCTGAGCCGCGCCGGGCCGGTGAAGCAGTCGAGGTTGAACCAGCGCGGCTGCTCTTCCGGCTGGGCGTCCGGGTCGACGGCAATGGCTTCCAGATAGAGCCCGTCCTCCAGCCCGATCAGCCGGTTATGGGTGCCATAGCGGGCATGGGAACCACCGGGGCCGAGGGTGATGCCAAGAGCGTCTTCGGTGTGGGCAATGGCCTCTTCCAGCGTTGCGCCAGCCACCGCGAGGTGATCAAGTATCATTTCCGCCCTCCCCTTTTGGCGCAGAGACTAGCCGGACAGCGGCGGGGCGCAAGACGGGATTTCAGGCGCGTGCAGTTGTTCACCTAGGCCCAGGCCGCCAGCGCCCAGATCCCGGAAATCACCGTCGGGTAAAACGTCCCGGCAAAACCCAGCCCCCGCAAGGGCGGCGACAGGTGGTAGCCGCCCCAGAACACCAGCCGCATCAGCGCGAAGGAAAGGCCGAGGGCGATGGCCACGGCGCCGCCCAGGGTGACGGCGGCAAACGGCCAGATGGCCAGCGCCAGCACCAGCTGCTCCACCGTGTTGGTAAGCACCCGCTGATCGGTTTCTGCCGCGGAGCCGGGCGCAAAAGGCTCTCCGTCGATGATGGCATCATCGAAGAACCGCCGCTGGGCCAGACGGCCGATCATCAGCGCCAGCACCAGCCCCGGCGTGAGGAAGGCGCCGGGCAAGGCAATGGGCGCCGGGATATAGGGCAGGCCCAGCCATTGCGGCAGGCCGATGATCAGCACGCCCCAAAGGGCGCCGAGGGCCATGCCGGTCAATATCTGGGGGCGTTTGGATCGCAGCATGGCGCCACTCAACCACCGCGCCACCGGTTTGCCAAGCCGAGCCGCGGCGGCCCCGGCGGAAAGCTGCGGCTGGCGGCATCACATTTTTGAAAAACAGGCGCTCCCGCCCGGCGCTGCCTGTGCCTGCAGCACATCCTTGCCGGTTGGGCGCGGCATCGCGCCTCCGCGCGATGCAGGCAGCCCGCCCCATCGGGGCGGGCTGCCGGACCCAAAGCCGCCAAGGGGGCGGCCCGGAGGGCGGGCACCTGCGGGTGCGGGAGAGCCTCCCCTGCCCCGCAGATGCTGTGCTTGCTTAGGTGCGGGCTTCGCGGATCAGGCGCAGGATGTCCTGGGCCGCTTCCGGGATGTTGGTGCCGGGGCCGAAGATCGCCTTGACGCCCTTGGAGTACAGGAACTCGTAGTCCTGCTGCGGGATCACCCCGCCGCAGATCACGATGATGTCGCCTGCGCCTTCCGCTTTCAGCGCCTCGACCAGCTGCGGCGCCAGCGTCTTGTGGCCCGCGGCCTGGCTGGAGATGCCGATCACGTGGACGTCGTTGTCGATGGCGTCCTGGGCGGCCTCCTCCGGGGTCTGGAACAAGGGGCCGACGTCAACGTCGAAACCGATGTCGGCAAAGGCGGTTGCGATCACCTTGGCGCCGCGGTCGTGGCCGTCCTGGCCCATCTTGACCACCAGCAAACGCGGGCGGCGGCCTTCTTCCTCGGCGAATTCCTCGATCGATTTCTGGATCGCGGCAAAGCCCTCGTCGCCCTCATAGGCGGCGCCGTAAACGCCGGCCAGGGTTTTCACCTCGGCGCGGTGGCGGCCGAATTCCTTTTCCATCGCCATGGAGATCTCTCCGACTGAGGCCCGCGCGCGGGCGGCTTCGACAGCTGCTTCCAGCAGGTTGCCGCTGCCGTCCTTGGCGCGGCGGGTCAGTTCATCGAGCGCCGCCTGGCAGGCGGCCTCGTCGCGGGTCTCGCGCATCTTCTGCAGGCGGGCGATCTGGGCGTCGCGCACCGCGTGGTTGTCGACGTCGAGGATGTCGATCGGGTCTTCCTTGTCCTTGCGGTACTTGTTGACGCCGACGACCACCTCTTCGCCGCGGTCGATCATCGCCTGGCGGCGGGCAGCCGATTCCTCGATGCGCAGCTTGGGCATGCCGCTCTCGACGGCTTTGGTCATGCCGCCCATTTCCTCGACCTCTTCCATCAGCGCCCAGGCCTTCTCCACCAGCTCAGCCGTCAGGCTTTCGATGTAGTAGGAGCCGGCCAGCGGGTCGACCACATTGGTGACGCCGGTTTCCTCCTGCAGCACCAGCTGGGTGTTGCGGGCAATGCGGGCGGAGAAGTCGGTGGGCAGCGCGATGGCCTCGTCCAGCGCGTTGGTGTGCAACGACTGGGTGCCGCCAAGCACCGCCGACATCGCCTCATAGGCGGTGCGGATCACGTTGTTGTAGGGATCCTGCTCCTGCAGCGAAACGCCAGAGGTCTGGCAGTGGGTGCGCAGCATCTTGGAGCGTTCGGACTTGGCGCCGAATTCGGTCATCACCCGGTGCCACAGGGTGCGGGCGGCGCGCAGCTTGGCGATTTCCATGAAGAAGTTCATGCCGATCGCAAAGAAGAAGCTCAGACGCCCTGCGAATTTGTCCACGTCCATGCCGGCGTCCAAAGCGGCACGCACGTATTCGCGCCCGTCCGCGATGGTATAGGCCAGCTCCTGCACCAGGTTCGCGCCGGCCTCCTGCATGTGATAGCCGGAGATCGAGATGGAGTTGAACTTGGGCATCTCGTTCGAGGTGTACTCAATAATGTCCGAGATGATCCGCATCGAGGGTTTCGGCGGATAGATGTAGGTGTTGCGGACCATGAACTCCTTGAGGATGTCGTTCTGGATGGTGCCCGCAAGGACCGACCGGTCGTGGCCCTGCTCCTCGCCCGCGACGATGAAGGAGGCCAGCACCGGGATCACCGCGCCGTTCATGGTCATCGAGACCGAGACCTTGTCGAGCGGGATGCCGTCGAACAGGATCTTCATGTCCTCGACGCTGTCGATGGCAACGCCGGCCTTGCCGACATCGCCGACCACGCGCGGGTGGTCGCTGTCATAGCCGCGGTGGGTGGCGAGGTCGAAGGCGACCGAGACGCCCTGCTGGCCCGCGGCCAGGTTGCGGCGGTAGAAGGCGTTGGATTCCTCCGCCGTGGAGAAGCCCGCATACTGGCGGATGGTCCAGGGGCGGCCTGCGTACATGGTGGCCTTCACCCCGCGGGTGAAGGGGCCGAAACCGGGCAGCGTGCCCATGTGGGGCAGATCCCGGGTGTCGTCTTCGGTATAGAGCGGCTTGACCTCGATGCCTTCCAGCGTCTGCCAGTTGAGGTCGTCGACCGCCCGTCCGCGCAGCTCTTTCTCAGCCAGAGCCCGCCATTCGTCTTTGTTTGTCATCAGGTCTTCCTCTTGTCAGTCCGATATCGGGCGGGTTCGTGTCCGCCGCCTGTTTATCCGGGTCATGCACCAGCGTTGCGAGGCCGTCCGCCCCGGCCGCCAGCCACATGATGTCGTCGGCATACGCCTCGCGCAGGGAGGCTGTTTGCGCGTCGTCGAAGGGGCGCCAGCGGCCGCTGCCCTGCGGCAGGTCTGCCGCCACAGCGGACGGCACGCTGGCGCGCAGGTCCTGCAGGCAGAGCGAGGCGTTTAGGCGCACCCGGGCATGGGTGCGCGGCGCCTCGATGCCGGTCACGGCGGCCAGCGCCGCCTCGGGCCGGGAGCCGAAGGTTTCGAACGGCAGCACGTGCAAGCGCACGCCGGGCATCGCGCAGGCGATGTCGGTGATCACGTCGCGCCAGCTGCGCGGCGCCTGCGCCAGCCGTTCGAGGCCACCCGCGGACGGCAGCTTGTGGCCGCGCGCCACCGCATAGGCCAGCGCCGAGGTCCAGTAGCTGTCGAGGCTGCGGATCGAGAGCGCCGCATCCGTGACCGCGCCGCCGAAGGCCTGGAACATCCGCGCCATCCGCTCTCCCGCGCCGCTGTAGAGATCGCCGATGCGCAGGTTGGCGCGAACCGAGCCGAGCATGTTCTCCTCGCTGACCAGCAGCTGCTGGACGCCCCGTTCGCGGCAGGATGCCATCTGGATCTGCAGCCGCCCCTGGGCGCGCTGCACCAGATCGCGGCCGTTGGCCGGCGCCGGGCCCGGCTGGATGCCGTGGAACAGCCCGCCGCGGGTGCGGTGCGGCCCCCAGAAGCCGATGCCCTGGCGGGCCAGCGGCTGCGCGTTCTGGCGCATGTATTCCTGAAACGAAGTGGTGGCGCAGCGGTGCGCGCCGGTGTGAAGGATCACTTTCATCGTGCTTCGGGACCTCTGCTGGAGGGCCGCAGGCCGCAGCCCGGTCAAGGGGAATGGCACGATCATGGCCGGTAACCCCTCATTATCCCGTTAACGATAATGTTTTTTCGCCAAGCTGCGGATTTCACAGTCGCATTTGCCGCCTGCGCACATATATTCAACACAACAGGAGAGATCATGAGAGCAATCCTAAGCGTTGTTTTGGCAGGTTTCCTGCCGCTGGCGGCTGCTGCGGCGGATGGCAGTGCCCCTGAACTGATACAGCCCGGGTATGATGTGGAGCTGGACGAATTCCAGTGGACCCACCGCCCGGTGGTGGTGTTTGCCGACAGCCCCGAGGACCCGCGGTTCCATGAGCAGATGGAGCGGCTGATGGAGGGCATCGAGGCGCTGAAGGAGCGCGATGTGGTGGTGCTGACCGATACCGATCCGGGTGCCAAATCCGCCCTGCGCAAGAAGC
This sequence comes from Leisingera sp. McT4-56, assembly GCF_020514995.1. Lineage (NCBI taxonomy): Bacteria > Pseudomonadati > Pseudomonadota > Alphaproteobacteria > Rhodobacterales > Roseobacteraceae > Leisingera > Leisingera sp. McT4-56. Next base: position 116,084 of record NZ_JAJALF010000003.1, read on the forward strand.
TGCGGCCGCGCGGGTTCATGCTGGTGCTGGTCGGCAAGGACGGCGGCGTCAAGCTGCGCAAGCCGCACCCCTGGACGGTGCGCGAGCTGTCCCGCACCATCGACAAGTTCCCGGAACGGCTGCGCGAAGTGGAAGAGCGGCGCGGCGGCTGAGCCCGCCCGGCAGCTCCGGTCAGCCGTTGCCGCGGACGTAGATCAGCGCCATCGCCTGTTTGTCCAACACCACCATCGCGCCGGTTTCCGGCACGAAGACCAGGCTGGAGGCGGGATTGCGGATCGCCTGGTAGTAGACGGATTTGACCAGATCGGTCATGCAGCTGACGCCCGCCAGCCCCGAATTCAGAACCCCCAGCCCCTGCGGCAGATCGCGGGACATGATGTCCTCTGTCACCGCATTGGGGGACTTGCCGGAGACCGCGAACATCACCGGCTGGCCGGCCTCCAGCATCTTCATGCCGGTGTTGAGCGAGCGGGCGCGGTCCACCAGCGAAGTGATGCGCGGGTTTTCCGCGGTGTGGAACACCGCTGCGGTGCAGCTCATCGAGCTTTGGAAGAAGAACGTCTCCCCCAGTTCCACCCAGGCGGAAAGCTGGGCGCGCAGGGCCTCTTCCTTGTCCAGCGCGCAGGCGGACAAAAGTGCCAGAGCGGACAAGAGACAGGCGAGAAGACGGGTCATGCGGCACCTTGGGGTCGTCAAACGGCGCCAGTGTCGCAGAAAAAACTGAAGATTTGGTGCACGGCACCATGCGGTGCGGGGCAGGCACGGCTGCGGGGGCGGGAAAACCCGCCTGCCCGCGTGCATATGCGCCTGCCCCAAGCTGCATTATTCGAATTCCATGATCACTTCATCAACCGCCAGGCTGTCGCCGGCGCTTGCGTTGATCTTGGACACCACGCCCTTCTTCTCGGCGCGCAGGATGTTTTCCATCTTCATCGCCTCGACGGTGCAGAGCGCCTGGCCCTCCTGGACCTCCTGCCCCACTTCGACATCGACCTTCACAATGAGGCCGGGCATCGGGCAGAGCAGCATCTTGGACGTGTCGGGCGCAACCTTTTCCGGCATCAGCGCGGCCAGTTCGGCCTGGCGCGGGGTGCGCACCTTGACCTGCAGGTCGGCGCCGCGGGAGCGGATGCGGAAGCCCTGGGTCACCTTGCCGGTCTTCAGCACCAGGGTCTCGCCGTTCACGTTCACGGTCGCCAGCTGGTCGCCCGGGGTCCAGTCGGAGGTGACGCGGTAGCTGCCGCCGCCCTCGAAGTTGACGGTTGCGCCTTCGCGGTCGGCGTCGATCACCACGGCGAAGGACTGGCCCTGCAGGGTGACAACCCAGTCGGTGCCGACCTTGCGCTCGTGGTTGTCCATCCGGCCCGACACGCGGGTGCGGCGGATTTCGGCAACCCGGTGCATCGCGGCGCAGGCGGCAGCGATCTTGCGCAGGTCGTCGCTGTGCAGCTCGACGCCTTCGAAGCCGTCCGGGTACTCCTCAGCGATGAAGGCAGTGGTCATGTCGCCGGAGATGAACTTCGGGTGGTCCATCACCGCCGACAGGAACGGCAGGTTGTGGCCGATGCCCTCCACCTCGAAGCTGTCGAGGGCGGTCCGCATGGCGTCGATCGCATCCTCGCGGGTCGGCGCCCAGGTGCACAGCTTGGCGATCATCGGGTCGTAGTACATCGAGATCTCGCCGCCCTCATAGACGCCGGTATCGTTGCGCACCGCGGTCTCGCCTGCGGGGGCGTCGCCCTGCCATTTGCCGTTCACCAGCATCGGGCCTGCGGCGGTTTCCGCCGGCGGGCGGTAGCGCGACAGGCGGCCGATCGAGGGCAGGAAGCCGCGGTAGGGATCTTCGGCATAGAGGCGGTTCTCGATGGCCCAGCCGGTGAGCTTCACGTCCTCCTGGCGCAGCGGCAGCTCTGCCCCGTCGGCGACGCGGATCATCTGCTCCACCAGGTCGACGCCGGTGATCAGCTCGGTGACCGGGTGCTCCACCTGCAGGCGGGTGTTCATTTCCAGGAAATAGAAGTTCTTGTCGCCGTCGACGATGAATTCCACGGTGCCGGCAGAGGAATAGCCCACCGCCTTGGCCAGCGCGACGGCCTGCTCGCCCATCGCCTTGCGGGTCTCCTCGTCGAGGAACGGCGACGGCGCCTCTTCGACAACTTTCTGGTTGCGGCGCTGGATCGAGCATTCGCGCTCGCCCAGGTAGATGCCGTTGCCGTGCTTGTCGCAGAGCACCTGGATTTCGATGTGGCGCGGCTGGGTGACGAATTTCTCGATGAAGATCCGGTCGTCGCCGAAGGAATTCGCAGCCTCGTTCTTGGAGGACTGGAAGCCTTCGCGGGCTTCTTCATCGTTCCAGGCTATCCGCATGCCCTTGCCGCCGCCGCCGGCGGAGGCCTTGATCATCACCGGGTAGCCGATCTCATTCGAGATCTTCACCGCCTCGTCCGCGTCGGCAATCAGGCCCATGTAGCCGGGCACGGTGGAGACGCCTGCCTCCTGGGCGATTTTCTTGGAGGTGATCTTGTCGCCCATCGCCTCGATCGCGCCTTTCGGGGGGCCGACGAAGGCAACGCCTTCGGCCTCCAGCGCCTCGGCGAATTTCGAGTTTTCGGACAGGAAGCCGTAACCCGGGTGCACCGCCTGCGCGCCGGTCTGGCGGATTGCCTCCATCACCTTGTCGATGACGATATAGGACTGGTTGGCGGGCGGCGGCCCGATGTGGACTGCTTCGTCAGCCATCTGCACATGCAGAGCCTGCTTGTCGGCGTCGGAGTAGATGGCAACGGTCTTGACACCCATTTTCCGCGCGGTTTTGATCACGCGGCAGGCGATCTCGCCCCGGTTGGCGATCAGGATCTTATCAAACATAGGCAGTCCCTTGTTCCTTGGTATTCCGGAATGCAAAACGCCGCACCCGGGGGAAACCCGGGCACGGCGTTTGCGCGATATGATGTGCGGCCCCTGCGGACCGGAGGGTCAGAGCTGCGGCCGGGGCCTCAGCACTTGCGGGGATTTTGCTGGCAGTAGACCAGGTTTGCGGCCACGCCGACGGCTGCGCCGGTGACCAGGTTGGCATCAAGCACAGCGGCGCCAAGAGCGCCTGCGCCTGCGCCGTAAACGACGCGCTCGCCGGTGGTGTCACCGCAAGCCGCCGCGAAGCCGCAGAGCGAGAGCGCCGCGATGAGAGTTTTTGCCCGCATGTCCAGTATCCTTCTTCCGGGGACGCTTTTGTCCGGGCCGGAATTGCAGGCTTGCAAGCCCCGCGCAACGCTGCATGGAAACCGGCTGCCGGTTCGGCGGACGCTTGCCGCATCAGGGGGGGCATACGGCAAGCTTCCGCCGGTGCCTGAAAGGGGTAAAAGACGGGCAGGCCGCGGATGGGGTCGCGGACCTGCCCGTTCAGGCGAAGGGGCCGGAACAGATGCTCGGCACAGCAGCGTGGCTGCGCTGCTTGACCCACGATGCACTCTGCGGATGCCCCTGTAAGCCCGTGAAATCCAAGGCCGCGGATTTGGGCAGATTCCTGCTGAACCGGAAAGGCCATGTGCAAGTTCACGCCGAAATTGCGGGCGGCCGCCAGCCGGGCCGCACAGCGGCGCCCCGGACGCCGGGCAAGGCCGCGCGCGGAGACCCGCGCCGCCTGGACCCTGATATGCGTCCGGGGCCGCGCCATCAGTCAAACGCTTCCGGGAAAGAGGCGCGGGCAACCGCCTCGTCAATGACCAGCAGCGCCTCGTAGCTTTCGGGATCAAACGGATCCTCGGCCGGGATCACCTCGCGGCCGAACAGCCAGCTAAGGCGGCCTGCATCCAGGTTGCCGCGCTCAAACGGCTGGTCGCCGAAATGCTCCCACAGGGACTGCATGAACATCTGGTCGACACGCTTGTCGACGTTCTTGCGGTCGCGGAAGCGCTCGCGCCGGATCAGCGGCGTCACCCCTTTAGGGTTGGGGCGGCGGATGGTGAATTGAAAATCAGTGCCGGGCATACGGCCCGGGAACCCGCGGTGTTTCAGCATTTGGGTGCCTCCGGTCCGGCACCCCACGGGGCGGCGGGGGCCGGCCGCAGGGCCGGACCCCTGAAGTGATTAGTTGTACTTGCCGGTGAATACCGGCTCTTCGGAGACCGGCTCGACAACGACGAATTCTTCTTCCTGCTGGGCGCAGGCGGTGACGGCGGCCAGCAGGCCGGCCAGGGCGAGAAGCTTGATGCTCTTGGACATTTCTGTCTCCTGATAAAATGTGTGAAACCTGCGGCGGCTGCGCCGTCCGCGTGCCTCAACCTCAATGCGAAGGCAGCCTTGTGACTGCCCGCGCCAAGGATAGCCGGGTTTGCCGCCAAGTCACATGCAAATCGCTGCAATCGGCGGCGCTGTGGCTGCAATGCCGCAAGAATCCGCCGGTCCTGCTCATGGTCCGCAAGATATTGTGGATGCATCAGAAAGCCTCCCACATGCAGGCCGCGCCCTCGGGGCGGTAGGCTTCGAAATACTGCGTCGCAGCGGGGTCCTGGGCGCCAAAGGGCACCATCCGGTCGGAGAGCGAGATCACCACCCGCGCAGGCGCCAGCCCGTGCTCGGCCAGATAAGGCAGCGCGATGGAGCCGCAGAGGTGGTCCATGTCGGGGGCCGCAGCCTCATAGCTGACAGTGCCGGTTCCGCGGGCGATCTGCGGCGCCAGGAAGCGGAACCGCGCCCAGGTTTCCCCAAGCTGGCCGGGGGCGTCGTCCAAGAGCACCTCTGCCAGCGTCACGGTCTGGCCCGAGGGCACGGCAATCGCATCCGCCGCTGCGGCGGCCAGGGCACAGAAGGCACAGGGGATGGCGGCCAGATATCCGCAGCCCCGGCCCCTGGCGAACCAGGCTCCTCCGGCCGGAGCTGCAGGCGCTGCGCAAGTGGCGCGCGCTGTCTGATATCGGCTGGCGCGGATCATGACGCTGATTCGGCCTCCATGTCAATTTTTGCCGCGAATCTATGCGAATCCTTCGCATCTGCACGGGAATCGCGCAGCGCGCGCGCCTGCCCCCGCGCGGCATGGCGGATCCAGCGGGCGCGGCAGGCGGGATTTTCCAGAACTTCAGTAATTTGTGCGGCCGCATTGGCAGGCACCCGGCCCGTCACCTGGCCGCCCGCGCGCACCCGCAGCCCCTGCGCTTCGGCGGTGATTTCCACCACCGGGGCGAAGCCGCGCAAGCGCTGCAGCTGCCGCCAGAGGTCCTGGCGGATCTGATGCGCCAGCCGCAGGGGATCAGCGGCGGGCAGCACCGTTTCCGCCGCCACGTCGAAACGCGCAGGCAGGCGGCGCGACAGCGTAAAGGCGCTGTCCGTGCGGGTGATATGCCAGGAGGTGCAGGTCATTCAGACACTTCGATCCGGATCAGATCGCCGATTTGCCAGTTTTCGTTTTCGAGACCGAACACCACCCGCCGGGTTGGCGGAATGGTCCGGTAGTCTGCCTCAGACCCATCTGCGAGCTCCACGAAATAATCGTCAGGCAGGCCAGCGTCAGTCGTAACGGCAAGCTGCGCCATGAGAGAGACGGTTTGACGTATCGACTCCGCTTCCTGCGGAAATGGCTCACGAGCATTCAAAATGCTGCCAAGATCAGAGCGGAACACGGCAAGCATAACTTCGCGTGCATCGGACCCGCTGGAAATCTCAAAGAAATCAAGATATTCCAGCGGCGCACGATCTGCACCGAAAGTCACAGCCTCAATTTCGCTCTGATCACTCATTTACCCACTCACAGCGGAATGTTGTCGTGCTTTTTCCACGGGTTTTTCAACTGCTTGCCCCGCAGAGAGGCAAAGGCGCGGCTGACCCGTTTGCGGGTGGACTGGGGCATGATCACCTCGTCGATGAAGCCGCGTTCGGCCGCCACGAAGGGGTTGGCGAAACGATCCTCGTAGTCCGCCGTGTGGGCCGCGATCTTGTCCGCATCGCCAAGGTCGGCGCGGTGGATGATCTCGGTGGCGCCCTTGGCGCCCATCACCGCGATCTCCGCGGTCGGCCAGGCATAGTTGAAATCGCCGCGCAGGTGTTTGGAGGCCATCACGTCATAGGCGCCGCCATAGGCCTTGCGGGTGATCACGGTGACCTTCGGCACGGTGGCTTCGCCGTAGGCGAACAGCAGCTTGGCGCCGTGCTTGATGACGCCGCCGTATTCCTGGGAGGTGCCCGGCAGGAAGCCCGGCACGTCGACGAAGGTCAGGATCGGGATTTCGAAACAGTCGCAGAAACGCACGAAACGGGCGGCCTTGCGGCTGGAGTCGATGTCGAGGCAGCCAGCCAGCACCATCGGCTGGTTGGCGACGACGCCGACGGTCTGGCCCTCAAGCCGGATGAAGCCGGTGATGATGTTCTTGGCGAAATCTTCCTGGATTTCGTAGAAGTCGCCCTCGTCCGCAACCTTGGTGATCAGCTCCTTCATGTCGTAGGGGCTGTTGGGGTTTTCCGGGATCAGGGTGTCCAGGCTTTCCTCGATCCGGCCCGGCTGGTCGAAGAACGGGCGCACCGGCGGTTTTTCGCGGTTGTTCAAGGGCAGGAAGTCGACCAGGCGGCGGACCTCGGCCAGCGCCTCGACGTCATTTTCAAAGGCGCCGTCGGCGACGGAGGATTTGCGGGTGTGGGTGGAGGCGCCGCCCAGTTCCTCAGCCGTGACCACTTCGTTGGTCACGGTTTTCACAACGTCGGGGCCGGTCACGAACATGTAGGACGTGTCCTTGACCATGAAGATGAAGTCGGTCATCGCGGGCGAATAGACCGCGCCGCCGGCGCACGGCCCCATGATGACGGAGATCTGCGGGATCACGCCGGAGGCCATGATGTTGCGCTGGAAAATCTCGGCGTAACCGGCCAGCGCATCGACGCCTTCCTGGATACGGGCACCGCCCGAGTCGTTGATGCCGATCACCGGCGCGCCGTTCTGCACCGCCATATCCATGATCTTGCAGATCTTCTGGGCGTGGGTGGCGGAAACCGAACCGCCCAGCACGGTGAAGTCCTGGGAGAACACATAGACCTGGCGGCCGTTGATGGTGCCCCAGCCTGTGACCACGCCGTCACCGGCCGGGCGGTTGTTTTCCATGCCGAAATCGGTGCAGCGGTGGGAGATGAACATGTCAAACTCTTCGAAGCTGCCCTCGTCCAGCAGCAGCTCGATCCGTTCGCGGGCTGTCAGCTTGCCGCGCCCATGCTGTGCGTCGATGCGGCGCTGGCCGCCGCCCAGCCGCGCGTCCTCGCGGCGGTCTTCCAGCTCGGAAAGAATGTCTTTCATGGCTCATGTCCCCTGTAGATTTCACCGGGACCATATATTGCGCGGGCGCCGAGCCAAAGGTAATTTTCGCAAATTTGCAAACCGTTTGCATATGAGGTTGGCAAAGTTGTAAATCAGCAAATTTCAGGCATGGCGTCCGGCCCCTTTTTGCGGGGCCGGAGAGACCGCGTCAGGCAGCCTTGGCGATCTCGGCCATCTGCCGCAGGGCGCTGGTCAGCGGCGCCTTCACCGGGGCGGAGATACCAAAGGGGTTGTCCTCCACCAGGGCGATCACCGGGTCGTCCTTGAGGAACTTGAGATACGCGGCAATTTGCGCCAGCAGCGCCTGGGCTGCTGCTTTGCGGGCCTCGCCGGTGGCGGATTTCATCTCAAACAGGGCCTTCATCAGCGCGGTCTGGTTGCCGTCAGTGGCGCCGGCCAGCCCGGCATCGGCGATCTGCGCCAGCACCGGGTGGTTCTGCGACCGCAGCGCCGCCTGCAATTCAGAGATGCCGCCGTCCACCTGCTCCTTGGCGGCCTGCCAGATTTCCATCACGTCCGCCTGCGGCGTCTCCGTCTCCGTCCCTGCCGGGGCGTCGAGCGCCCTGATCAGCGCCTTCAGGCCCTCTGCGGCCTGCGGCAGCGCGCCGGACTTGAGGCTGGCCGCAACGGCGCGGGCCTGCTCGGCCAGCGGCGCCGCCTGTTCCGGCGGCAGCGCCTTGATCCTTGCCGCCTGCGCCGCCAGCAGCTTGGAGAGCTTGGCGGCCTGCTCCGCATCGGCCGGGGCGGGTTTGGGCTGGCTTTGCAGCTTGGCCAGCGCTGCCTCCAGCCGGGCGATGCGCGCGGCGCAGCCGTCGTGGTCGCCCTGCCCCAGCAGCTTGGCGCTAGCCTTGATTTCCGGCGCCAGCTTGCCCGCAAGCTCCGGGTTGCCCAGCGCCTTCACAGCCTCCGCAGCGGCAGCGATGCGCTGCTTCAGAGCGGCGGCGGCGCCATCCTCCGCCTGCGCGGGCGCGCTCGTTTCAAGCTCTTCCGCGTCGTCATCCGGCAGGCTGTCCTCGTCGATGATGCTGCCGTCGGGGCCGACCAGCACCGGCTTGAACTTGACCATGCCTTCCGCCTTGAACCGCTTCTTCAGCTGCTTGACGATACCCTTCACCGGTTTCTCCGTCTGCAGAAAGACCTCGTTCTCCTCCACCCGCAAGGTGCCGAAACAGGTTTTCTTGATGCCCGGCATCTTCTTCAGATCGCCGCGCAGTACCTTGCCGGGCTTGCGCAGGTCGATCATCAGGCCGCAGTTTTCCGGCTTGCCTGCAAGCCCGAAGGCAAAGGGCAGCTCGTTGCCGGACGCCTTGGACTTCTTCAGCAGTTTCAGGACGGCGTCGGCGTCAAAAGCCTGGTCAGGCATGGCATCCTCCTAGCTGGCGCCGGTGGCGGCGGCCCATTCCTCTGCGCTCATCTCGGCAAACTCCAGATCGGCCTCCTCCCCCGGTTCGGAGAGCGGCTGATCCGGCCAGATCATGCCGTAGGCGCGGCGGAACAGCGCCGCCAGTTCCGCGTCGTCGAACGGGTACTGCTGGCCTGCAAACTGGCTGATGCGGCCGCCCGGGCTGGCGATCAGCGAATCCAGCGCCAGGCGCAGCCAGTCCAGGTTGCCCTCCTTGTGGGCGCGTCTGTGCATGGCGCGGATGTCGGCGTCGAATTGCGCCAGATCCGCCATCGGGTCGGGCGCGTTGACCGCCCGGCCCATGGTCAGGAGCCGTGTGTAGCCTTCGATCAGTTCCTTGCGTATCTTCATGGGATCATATTGTCCGGATTGCCACTGGTGTAGGTCTTGGTTTCATTGTCCCAGCCGTCGGCGACCGGGTATTGCTGCATCATCACCCAGCGCCCCGGGATCTTGGCCGGGGCGGCGCCGTGCCGGGTTTTGTATTTCTCGACGTAATCGGCGTTGTCCTGGGCTTTTTCCTCGGCATGGTGCGTGCCGGGGTTGGGATGGTCCGTCGTCTCATCCGGCAGCTTCTCCGGCTCCCAGATGAAGTTCACATAGGCGCGGGTCAGGCCCTCGACCTCTTCGAAGGTTTCATAGGTCTTGTCCGGGACCGGCTCCTCATCCATGCGGACGTGTTTCTTGTGGCCGATATAGGCCTTGTCGATCGGGCGGCCGTGCTCGACGGTGAAATCGGCGTTTTCCTCCGGCCAGGTCAGCGGATCTCCGGAAACATCCATCTCCTTTTCGCCGATGTCGATGCCCTTGGCCAGCGCCGCCTGCGCCGCCAGTTCGCGGCCCGCCAGCCAGTCCTGCGGGCTGTGGAACTTGGATGAAGCACCGGTATAGGAGCGCTCATCATCGGAGTGGGCATTGGGCGGCTTGCCGGTCTTGAGCCGGATGATCAAGTCCTCGTCGCTGACACCGGGGCCGTGGCGGTCGAGCGAGTGGCCTGCGTTGCTGTCAACTCCGTCCACCATTTCATAGGCTTCCGCCGCCTCGGCGCTGAGCTTTTCCAGCTCCTTGCGGACCTGGTCAAAGGCGGCTTTGGCCTTGGCAAAATCCGGTATCTTTGCCTCGGCCTCTGCCGCTGAAACCTTGACTTCAAAGGCGTCTAGATCATCCTGGGACGCGCCGGCCCGTTTCAGCGCCTTGAGGATGCCCTGCACCTGATAGCGGGCCGTCGCCATCGGCTTGGCCTCCGCCAGCAGCTTCTGATGCGCGTCCAGCATCAGGAAGGCGTCGCCGTATTCCCTGTCGTTGTCCGCCCGGTCCATGGCGGTTTTCAGCGAGGCATCCAGCGCGGCCTCGGCTTCCGGCAGCTTGAGGTATGCCTTGGTGCGGGCGTGCTCCTTTTCGACCCTGGCGAGCTTGGCGCGGTAGTCGGCCATCGCCAGCACCAGGTCCAGGTAATCGGTGCCGTCCAGCACCGCCTGCAGATCCGCCGCTGCCTTGGCCGGATCGCCGCCGCGCGCGGTAGCCTCCGCCGCCTTGATTGCCGCGTCCAGCGGGCCGGTCAGCCCGCCCGCACCGCCGGGCAGCGCCGCCAGCAGGTCCTGTGCAGCCTGCCGGGTGTCCAGATAGGCGGGCATCGCGCGCAGCAGCGCCAGAGCGCCCGGCACCGCGGCCACCGCCTCCGGGTATTTCTGCGCAGTCAGGGCATCCGCGACCGGGTTCTGGAAACCGTAGGCCGCGGCGGCCGGATAGCGCTGCAGGATCAGCGCCATCTCGCGGCGCTCGTCCACCACCTTCTCCAGCTTGAACAGCTGGTCGAGCTTGGCGTGGTACTGCGGCGCGCCGGCGTCCTTGTCGAAGTTGTCCGCATCCGCCAGCGCCTTGTGCCTGTCCCAGGTGTCTTTCAGGTCGCTCAGCTCCGGGTCTGCCAGCACCTTGCTCAGCGCTTCGTACTTCTTCGCAAGCGCCTTGACGATCTGCTTGGACAGGCTCTTGCGCATCAGCGCCTTGTTGGCCTTTTCCCAGGCCTTGAGATCCGCCATCGCGCCTGAGGGGTTGTTGGCGCCCTTGAACTCCTGCTTGGTATCCGCCGCCGCCAGCGCATCGCGGAACCCCTTGTCGGCCCGCAGCGAGCCGTCGAAGCTGCGCATGTAGCGGGCCAGCGCGCCGCGGTCCTTGGAGCTGTAATTCATCAGCTCCTGAACCAGCGCCTCGGCCTCGGTGAACTTCTGCTCCTTGTAGGCCTTCTTCTTGGCGTTTTTCAGATGGTTGCGGTAGCTGCCGGCATCCGGCACCGCGCTGGCGAGGATGAATTCGCAGCGGTCATGGGCGGTTGCCATGTATTCCGCCAGTTTGGCGTCGAAGCTGAGCGCCTTGTCAAGGTCGCCCCCGTCGCCGAGGTTGGCCTTCCAGCCCTCCAGCGCCGCCTTTGCCGCGCCGAAGTCCCCCGCCTTGGAATGGCCTGCGGCGGTTTTCATCCGGGCGCTGCGGTCGGCCTCGGCGGCGTCCTTGGCGCCGCCGTTCATCGCTGCAATCAGCGCCAGGGTGCCGCGGGTCCAGCTGTCGAAAAACCGGCCGTAGGTATTGGCGTCCTCCGCCTTGGCGGCGGCATCCTTGGCCGCAGCTTCCACCGCCTCGAAGTCGCTGGCGGAGACCGCCGCTGCCATCGCCTTCTGCGCCGCCTTGATCAGCCCCTCCAGATGGGTGAAGGCGCCCTGATCGAGGCTGTCGCGCACCGCCTTGAACCTGTCCTCTGCCGCGGCAAGGGCTGCCTGCGCCTTGGCCCGGGCGGCGGCGACGCCCAGCTGCGCGGCGATCCGGGTTTCCAGCTCCTTGATATCATTGTCGATCTTGTCAAAGGCTTCTGCCGCGCCGGCGCTGAGGATTTCCTTCTTCAGCGCCTTGCGCCCGCCTGCCAGGCTGCGCCGCGCGCCGGAGCTGAGCGCGGCGGGGATGGCGATCTTGCCGAGCGCCGCAAGCGCGGCCGCGCGCCGCTGCTCCGCGGCCTCATCGCCACCGCCGGGCAAGTCCGGCATGGCCCAGGCCTTGACCGCATAGAAGCGTTCGGCCCATTGCCGGACGGCCGGGTTGTTGGCAAGCGGGTCTGGGGTATTGGCCATTTGTCACCTCATCCGGGCTTGGGGCGGCCTTGAAAACGCACAATAATCTATTGCCTGACCAACCATAGGAGACGCCTTGTTTTTCACGCAAGGAACTTTTGACGCGGCGTCCCCCCTGTGCGCCGCCGCACAGAGGACTGATGGACAACGCGGGCCGACTGCTCTAACCGGATGGTATGTCCACATATGATACCCGGGCCGCCGGCCAGCGGACGCCTCCGCGCATTTTCACCCTGATCCTGCTGGCAGGCCTGTCGGCGCTTGGCATGAACCTGCACCTGCCGTCGCTGGCGGGGATGGCAGAGTACTATGCGGTCGACTACCGGGTGATGCAGCTGTCGGTGGCGCTGTATCTGGCCGGCAATGCGGTGGTGCAGATTTTTGTCGGGCCGATTTCCGACCAGATGGGGCGGCGGCCGGTGATCCTGGGCAGCATCGTGCTGTTCCTGCTGGCCACATTGGGCTGCATCTATGCGCCGACAGCGGAGCTGTTCCTGATGTTCCGGGTGGCGCAGACAGCGGTGGCCGCGACCATGGTGCTGAGCCGCGCCGCGGTGCGCGACATGTATGACACCAACGAGGCCGCCAGCATGATCGGCTATGTCACCATGGGCATGGCGGTGGTGCCGATGATCGGCCCGGCAATCGGCGGCTTCCTGGACCAGTGGATGGGCTGGACCGCCAACTTCTGGCTGCTGTTCCTGGTTGGCGCGGCGACGCTGCTGATCACCTTCACCGATTTCGGCGAGACCGCGCACAAGAGCGGCAAGACGCTGGTGGCGCAGTTCCGCGAGTACCCGGAGCTGCTGCGCTCTCCGCGGTTCTGGGGCTACTCGCTGTCCTCCGGCCTCTCATCAGGGGCGTTTTTTGCCTACCTGGGCGGCGCGCCTTTTGTCGGCACCGAGGTCTACGGCCTCAGCACCGCGGAGCTGGGCGTCTGGTTCTCGGCGCCTGCGGTGGGGTATTTCGCCGGCAATTTCGTGTCGGGGCGGTATTCCACCCGGCTGGGGGTCAACCGCATGGTGCTGTGGGGCTGCGTGATCAATGGCGGCGGCGTGCTGCTGTCGCTGCTGATCGCGGTGGCAGGCGCAGACAGCGTGTTCACCTTCTTCGGCCTCATGTGCTTTGTCGGCCTGGGCAACGGCATGGCGATCCCCAATGCCACCGCCGGCGCGATTTCGGTGCGGCCGCATCTGGCGGGCACTGCCTCGGGCCTCAGCGGCGCGATCATGATCGGCGCGGGTGCCGCGCTCAGCGCCTTTGCGGGGATGCTGCTGGTGCCGGGGTCAACCGCGGTGCCGCTGTTGGCGATCATGTTCGGAACCGCCCTGTGCGGGCTGATTGCGATCCTGCTGGTGGTGCTGCGGGAGCGTCAGATCGGCGCATAACCCCGGCCACAGGCTTGCGGGCGCGGATTTGCAATTATACCATTCGCAGAAAATGGATTTGCAAAGGCGCCCCCATGGCCACCCAGAAACTTTACGCCGGCGCCAAGCTGCGCGAGATGCGGCAGCGGCTGGACCTGACGCAGAAGGATTTCGCCGCCAAGCTGGGCGTCTCCCTGCCCTATCTGAACCAGATGGAGAACAACAACCGCCCGGTGTCGACCACGGTGGTGCTGGCGCTGGCGCAGGAATTCGGCATGGATGTGACCGAGCTGAGCGCGGGCGACAGCGAACGGCTGGTCAGCGACATGCGCGAGGCTATGGCCGATCCGGTATTTGCCGACGATGCGCCGCCGCTGGCGGATCTGCGGCTGACCGCCTCAAACGCCCCGGCGCTGGCGCGGGCCTTTCTGGCGCTGCACCGGGCCTATAGGCAGACCCATGAGCGCCTGGCCTCCTTGGATGAGGCGCTGGGGCGGGAGGATGCCCGCATTCAGGCGTCGCCTTGGGAGGAAGTGCGCGATTTCTTCCATTACTGCGACAACTACATCGACGCGGTGGACCACGCGGCGGAACGCTTTGCCGCCACCAGCGACATCCGCGCCGCCGCGATTGCCGAGCTGGAGCGCGGCGGCATCAAGGTGCGCCAGACCGAGATGGAGGGGTTGCGCCATTACGACGCCGAGGCGCAGGTGCTGCATCTGTCGAACCGCTCCGCGCCGCAGACGCAGCTGTTCCAGATGCTGCTGCAGGTGGCGCTTTTGCGGCAGAACACCCTGCTGGAGGCGACGCTGGACTTTGCAAAGTTCCAGAGCGAGGAGGCCCGCGCCATCGCCAAGATCGGCCTCGCCAACTATTTTGCGGGCGCGGCGCTGATGCCCTACGGGCGGTTCCTGGAGGCGGCGCAGGCCTGCCGCCATGACCTGGAGCTGCTGGCGATCCGCTTTGGCGCCTCGATCGAGCAGATCGCGCACCGGCTCTCGACCCTGCAGCGGCCCGGCGCCAAGGGGGTGCCGTTCTTTTTCGTGCGGGTGGATCAGGCGGGCACCATCACCAAGCGGCACTCGGCCACACGGCTGCAGTTTGCCCGGTTCGGCGGCGCCTGCCCCCTGTGGAACGTGCACCGGGCGTTCGAGACCCCGGGCCGGTTCCTGCGCCAGCTGGCGGAGACGCCGGACGGGGTGCGCTATATCTCGCTGGCCCGCGATGTGTCGAAACCGGGCGGCTCCTTCGGCGCGCCGGTGCGCCGCTATGCCATTGCGCTGGGGTGCGAGGTGCGCCATGCCGATGCGCTGGTCTATGCCGACGGGCTGGATGTGAACCAGGACAGCGCCTATGAACCGATCGGCATCTCCTGCAGGATCTGCGAGAGGAAGGACTGCCACCAGCGCTCGGTGCCGCCGCTGGAGCGGCGACTGACCATCAACACCGACCAGCGCGGCGTGTTGCCCTATGAGGTGAACTGATGCACTGCACGACTGATTGCAGGAACGAGGTCTGAGCAATGCCGCCGCGCAGCAGGAAACGTTTGATCATCCACGCCGGGATGCACAAGACCGGCAGCACCTCCATTCAAGCCGCGCTCGCCGCCGGACAGTCTGAAGGTGCCCATGCCATGCGGCTTGGCCGTCCGAACCATTCGGCACCTTGCAGAATGCTGTTTGACGATCAACCGGAGCAGTACATTGCCTTCAAACAGCAGGGACTGAGCGCAGCTGACCTGGCGGAAAAACGCAAGAAACTGGAAATGCGGGTCAGGCGCCAGCTGCGCAACCGGCCGGAGGATACCTTCATTCTGTCTGCGGAGTGGTTTTCCATAGCAGGCGAAGCGGCACTGACACGGGTGCGCGACCGGTTCAGCCCGCATTTCAAGGAGACCGCTGTCTATGCCTATGTGCGCCCGCCTGCAGACTACCTCCGGAGCTCTCTGCAGCAAGACATCAAGACAGGCGCAGTGAAATTCGCCCCCCGGTGGCCTGAATACCGGAACCGCTTTGAGACAATTGACCGCGTCTTCGGACCGGAAAACGTCCGGCTGCGCGTCTATGCGCCCAGCGGTTTCACCGGGGGAGACGTTGTTCAGGATTTCACGGACTGGGCCGGCCTAGCGCCGGTCACGGGTGCCCATGAAACCCGAAACATCAGCATGACGGCCACGGCCCTGGCTCTCATTTCCTGCTACCGCCGGAACAGCGATATCCGGCTTGGCACGCCCGCCCTTGTCCGAAGAGACCGCAGGATCGTCAATGCGCTGATGGAGCTGCCCGGCCCGCGGTTTGAATTATGCCCGGATCTGGCCGCCGGCATCATCTCTGCAAACGCTGATGATCTCGCCTGGATTGAAGCGCGGATTGGCCAGAAGCTGGATTCTCCGCCACAGCAGCCCGCAGGCGACACTTGGCGGATCGGCAGCGATGCGGATCTGAAACTAGCCGCAGCAGCCTTTGCCCCCGTGCTGGAAGGCGGAAAGCCCGAGCACCGGGCAGGTGATCCCGAGCAAGCAGACATTGCTGCATGGAAGAAACTCTCGGAATTCATTGCGAGAATTCCGGAAACCGGCGGCAGCTAGGCCAGACGAAAAGCAGGCAGAAAGTTCAACCGCGCAGACGGTCCAGCAGGCGGGCCATCAGGGCGCGTTCAGCCTTGACCGCCGCTTCCGGCGGCTGTTTGGGGTGCTCTGCCGGGGCAGGCTGCCACTGCCGCACCCGGACAGGCGCGGGTACTTCCGCCTCTGTTCGGACCGCGGTATCCGCCCTGACCACGTTCCGGATCGCCGCAAGCATTTCCGCGTCAGAAGTTTCGTCGGGCACGCCCTCGATCTCCTGCCAGCGCCCCGGCTGATAGATCTGTCCCATTTGGTTGCTCCTTCGCAAAACACTCCGCTGCGGCGGCGTAAAAGCCGGACTCCGGCTGCAGGCTACAAATAGCGCCCTTGGTCACAATTTTGACGAATTTGCCTTAAATTAACCAAAATCCCCTCATTTCCCGGATGGTTTTCTGGACATTAAAGGGGCCGCGCGGCCTTTGTTGCCGCATCGGGATCAATCCAGCCGCGAGTCGCAGTGACGTCCCGGCACAGGCAGGACCATCCGCCCGGAAGCAAATAGGGGGCGACCTTGGCGCCCCTCTCCTAAACGGGTTCCTGTCGGCCTCCCCCCTCCGACAGCCCCCGCACCCCGTCCTTCAGCGCGGCCCGCTGTTTGCCCATACCGGTCACGGCTTGGCCGCTGGAAGGCACGACGTTGTTGTTGGCCACAGCGGGCGGGACGCACCATGGCGGTAACGAACTGGAAAAACTGCTAAATGCACCTCGCGAAGTGCCATGCGCCAGGCAGCGGGGTTTCCTCCTTGACTTGACGGCCAAGCACGAACAAAACAAGAACATGTTTAATTGACACGCTGCAAAAGGATACCTCCATGGAAGAGAAGGACAGCATATCCCGGGATTTCGATTTTGAGTTCGGCCGCTGGAACGTGCGTCATCGCAGGCTGAAAGAGCGGCTGGCAGGCTGCGATGATTGGGAAGAGTTCGAAGGCACCTCGGAAACCCGGGCGGTTCTTGGCGGCAATGGAAACGTAGAAGACAACTTTCTCAATTTCCCCGACGGAGTGTACCGCGCCATTGCGCTGCGGTCTTTTGATCCTGTCAGCGGGACCTGGGCGATATGGTGGCTGTCGGCAAACGCCCCGCACCAATTGGACGTCCCTGTGGTTGGCCGGTTCGAGGACGGCACCGGATCTTTCTTTGCGGAGGACACGCTGCGCGGTGAACCCGTAACTGTCAGGTTCCTCTGGCTGAACACCGGAACTGAGACGCCCCGTTGGGAGCAAGCGATGTCCCGGGACGGCGGCAAGACCTGGGAGACAAATTGGACCATGGATTTCACGCGCGCTTAACGTGCGCGAGCGCCCCGCTGCTTGGAATGCCAGTGGGGGGGTATTAAGAAAAGAGGGGCACCATCGGTGCCCCCTGCATTTTCCTTCGGCCTGAAAAATTCACGCCTTCGACAGGATCCCCCAGATCTCGTCTTTCAGCGCGGCGCGCTGTTTGCGCATTTCGGTTTCGGCCTGGGCGCTGACGGGTTCCACGTTGGTTTCCGCCCGGTGCACGGCGCGGTTCACCGCGTGGTATTCATCCGACAGTTTGGCGAAATGCGCGTCGGACTGTTTCAGCTGGCTCATCAGCGCCGCTTTTTCCGGGAATTCCTCGGCCAGTTCATGGGGAGTGTTGGACACCTGCTCGCTCCTTCTTCCTAGGGTCGGTTGCAGGTTATTGCCTGCCCTGCCCGGCGACTTTGACGCGGATCAAAAGATGCGGGAAAGGCGCTGGTTTCCAGGCAAAAAGTAAGCCGCCCGCACAAAGGGGAGGTGGCGGGCGGCTTGCTGGCAACGCAACAGGATCAGCGTTGCGCTTCGCGCCAGTTCGGGTTGAACCACGGCTCTGCGTTGGAGGACGGCAGGCGGCGGCCCAGGATGTGGTCGGAGGCCTTCTCGCCGGTCATGATCGAGGGGCCGTTGAGGTTGCCGTTGGTGATCCGCGGGAAGATCGAGCTGTCGGCAACGCGCAGGCCGTCAACGCCGATCACCCGGCATTCCGGGTCGACAACGGCCATTGGATCCTCCGCCGCGCCCATCTTGCAGGTGCCGCAGGGGTGATAGGCGCTTTCCACGTGCTCGCGCAGGAAGCCGTCGATTTCGTCGTCGGTCTGCAGGTGGTCGCCGGGCTGGATCTCGTGCTTGAGGAAAGGCTTCATTGCGTCCTGGGCAAAGATCTCCCGCGTCAGGCGCACGCATTTGCGGAAGTCGATCCAGTCCTGCTCGGTCGACATGTAGTTGAACAGGATGTTCGGCGCGTCCTTGGGATCGCTCGACGCCAGGGTGACCTCGCCGCGCGAGGGGGAGCGCATCGGGCCGACGTGGGCCTGGAAGCCGTGCCCCTCTGCCGCCGCCTGGCCGTCGTAGCGGACCGCAATCGGCAGGAAGTGGTACTGGATGTCCGGGTAATCCACGCCCTTGTCGGAGCGGATGAAGGCGGCGCTTTCGAACTGGTTCGAGGCGCCCAGGCCGGTCTTGGTGAACATCCACTGGGCCCCGACCAGGCCTTTGCCCAGCAGGTTCCAGTATTTGAACAGGGTGATCGGCTGTTTACAGGCGAACTGGAAGTAGAATTCCAGGTGGTCCTGCAGGTTCTGGCCGACGCCGGGGCGGTCGGCGACCACGTCGATGCCGTGCTCGGCCAGGTGCTTGGCCGGGCCGATGCCGGACAGCATCAGCATCTTGGGGGAGTTCAGCGAGGAGGCCGCCAGGATCACCTCGGCATTTGCGCGGATCACCTCGACCTTGCCGCCGCGTTCGATCTCGACGCCCACGGCGCGGCCGTCCTCGATCACCACCTTGCGGGCGAAGGCGCGGATCAGGTCGCAGTTTTCACGTTTCAGGGCAGGCTTCAGATAGGCGTTGGCGGCGGACCAGCGGCGGCCCTTGTAGACCGTCATCTCCATCGGGCCGAAGCCTTCCTGCTGCTCGCCGTTGTAGTCGGAGGTGACCGGGTAGCCCGCCTGCTCGCCCGCCTTTACGAAGGCGTCATGCAGCGGGTTGTCGCGAGGACCGCGGGTCACGTGCAGCGGGCCGTCCTTGCCGCGCCAGTCCGGGTCGCCGCCGTGGCCGCGGTCGTTCCAGGTTTCCATGCGTTTGAAGTACGGGAGCACATCAGCATAGGACCAGCCGGCGGCGCCCGACTCGGCCCAGTGGTTGTAGTCGCCCGCGTGGCCGCGCACATAGACCATGCCGTTGATCGAGGAAGAGCCGCCGATCACCTTGCCGCGCGGGCAGACCAGTTCGCGGCCGCCCAGATGCGGCTCGGGCTGGGATTTGTAGCCCCAGTCGTAAAGCGGCATGTTCATCGGGTAGCTGAGCGCGCCCGGCATCTGGATAAACGGCCCGGCATCGGTGCCGCCGTGTTCGATCACCAGGACCTTCTTGCCGGCCTCGCTGAGCCGGTAGGCCATGGCACAGCCGGCAGAGCCGGCCCCGACAATCACATAATCCGCGTTCATTTCCATTCTCCATCCGGCAGCCGGAAGATCTGGACTGCTGCCGTTTTCTTCAGATTGGGCGGGCGCGCGGGGCGCCCTGCCCGGCCGTTGCTTTCAGGCAGCGCCGATCAGAACGCCGCTTCGACGTCGCCCATGCGGACGTAGACCGACTTCACCTGGCTGAAGTGCTTGATCGCCTCTTTCGAGTTCTCGCGGCCGACACCAGACGCCTTCACGCCGCCGAACGGCGCCTCGACCGGCGCGTCGTTGTAGGAGTTGATGAAGCAGCTGCCTGCCTCGAGCTGGCCGATCACCCGATGGGCGCGGCTGAAGTCGTTGGTGAAGACGCCGGCGCTGAGGCCGAATTCGGTGTCATTGGCGCGCGCGATCACCTCTTCCTCGGTGTCGAAGTCCAGAACAGACATCACCGGGCCGAAGATCTCCTCGCGGGCGATGGTCATGCCGTCGGTCACATCGGCAAAGACGGTCGGCTCAACGAAGAAGCCCGGCATGTCGGCGCGGTTGCCGCCGCAGACCAGGCGGGCGCCTTCCTCTTTGCCCTTTTCGATGTAGCCCAGCACAATGTTCATCTGGTTCTCGGAGACCATCGGGCCGAAGCTGGTGGCCTCGTCCTGCGGGTCGCCCAGCACGGCGGCGCCGGTGCGTTCTGCCAGACGGGCCAGGAATTTTTCCTTGATACCTTTCTGCACGAACACGCGGGTGCCGTTGGAGCAGACCTGGCCGGAAGAATAGAAGTTGCCGTTGATGGCACCGCCGACGGCGTTTTCCACATCGGCGTCATCAAAGATGATCAGCGGCGACTTGCCGCCCAGCTCCATGGTGACATGCTTCATGCCTTCGGCGGCGGCGGCATAAACCTTCTTGCCGGTCGGCACCGAGCCGGTGAGCGAGACCTTGTCGACGCGCGGATCGGTGACCAGCGCGCCGCCGACCTCGCCCATGCCCTGAATGACGTTGTAGATACCGGCCGGGGCGCCCGCCTCATGCAGGATCTCGGCCACTTTCAGGGCGCAGAGCGGCGTGGTCTCAGACGGTTTGAACACCATCGAGTTGCCGCAGGCCAGCGCGGGCGCGCCTTTCCAGCAGGCGATCTGGGTCGGGTAGTTCCAGGCGCCGATGCCCACACACAGGCCCAGCGCCTCGCGCACGGTGTAGACCCAGTCCTCGCCCATCGGGATGTGCTCGCCGGTCAGGGAGCCTGCCAGGCCGCCGAAATATTCCAGCGCGTCGGCGCCGGAGGTGGCGTCGGCCACCAGGGTTTCCTGCAGCGGCTTGCCGGTGTCGTAGGTTTCCAGAACGCTGAGTTCATGGTTGCGCTCGCGCATGATGTCGGCGGCGCGGCGCAGGATGCGGCCGCGCTCGGTGCCGGTCATCTTGGCCCAGGCCTTTTGCGCTTCCTTGGCGGTGGACAGCGCCTGCTCGACGATTGCCGGGGTGGCGGCGTAGACGGTGGCAATCTGCTCACCAGTGGCGGCATAGATCACAGGAATCGGCGTGCCGGACGTGTCTTCGACGTATTCGCCGTTGATGAAATGGCTGGCCTTGGGCTGTGCGGGATGTGTCATGTTGTGTGTCTCCAGCGGGGGTCTTCAGCAGGGGGAGATGCTGAACGGTTGCTATGGTTATTCGCCGCGCGGAAAGCGTTTGCTTTCCTCGAGGTTGTCGAGATTCATGTGGTTGCGCATGTAGCGCTCGGAGGCCTTTTGCAGCGGCTGGTAATCCCAGGGGTAGTAGCCGCCCTGGCGCAGCGCCTCATAGACGACCCAGCGGCGGGCCTGGCTGGCGCGCACATCTGCATCGAAGGCCTCCAGATCCCAGCGCGCCTCCGACTTGGCGCGCAAGGATTCCAGCGTGCCTGCATGGGCCGGGTCCTCTGCCAGGTTGTTGAGCTCGTGCGGGTCGGCCTCCAGGTCGAACAGCTGATCGGGGTCCAGGGCGCAACGGTTGTACTTCCACTTGCCGTAGCGCATGGAGACCAGCGGCGCGTAGGACGCCTCTGCCGCGTATTCCATCAGCACCGGCGCGCTGCGTTCTGTTCCGGTGGCCAGCGGCACCAGGTTCTGGCCGTCGGTCCAGGGCTCGATCTCACCCATGTCGACACCGGCCAGCGCCCCCAGCGTCGGGGTCACGTCGATGGTGGAAACCGGTGTGTCGATGCGGCCCGCAGGCAGGTCC
Source organism: Leisingera sp. McT4-56 (assembly GCF_020514995.1). Taxonomy (NCBI): domain Bacteria; kingdom Pseudomonadati; phylum Pseudomonadota; class Alphaproteobacteria; order Rhodobacterales; family Roseobacteraceae; genus Leisingera; species Leisingera sp. McT4-56. The sequence continues at coordinate 137,512 of NZ_JAJALF010000003.1, forward strand.
GGGGCGGAGATCATCAGCGGCACCCGGGCGGAGCCCTCGTAGAAGTTCATCTTGAACCACAGGCCGCGCTCGCCCAGCATGTCGCCGTGGTCGGAGACAAACAGGATGATCGCCTCCTGCCGGGTGGTCTCCAGCACGTTCAGGATCTCGCCGATCTTGTCATCCAGATAGGAAATATTGGCGAAATAGGCGCGGCGGGAGCGTTTGATGTCTTCTTCGGTGATGTCGAAGCTGCGCCAGTCGTTGGCGTCAAAGATCCGCTGCGCGTGCGGGTCGTGGTCCTCATACGCCTTGGCCGGGACTTCGGGCAGCAGGTGCTCGCAGTCCTCATAGAGATCCCAGTATTTGCGGCGCGCCACATAGGGGTCGTGCGGATGGGTGAAGGAGACGGTGACGCACCAGGGGCGGTCATCCAGCCCGCGCGACAGCTCATAGAGCTTGGCGGTGGCGTTGTAGGCGACCTCGTCGTCGTATTCCATCTGGTTGGAAGTTTCCGCCACCCCTGCCCCGGTAACGCTCCCCATGTTGTGGTACCACCAGTCGATGCGTTCGCCCGGCTTGCGGTAGTCCGGGGTCCAGCCGAAATCGGCCGGGTAAATGTCGGTGGTCAGCCGGTCTTCGAACCCGTGCAGCTGGTCGGGGCCAACAAAGTGCATCTTGCCCGAGAGGCAGGTGTAGTAGCCCGCGCGGCGCAGGTGGTGGGCATATGTCGGGATGTCGCTGCGGAATTCGGCGGCGTTGTCATAGACGCCGGTGCGCGAGGGCAACTGGCCGGACATGAAGGAGGCGCGGCCCGGGGCGCAGAGCGGCGACGCGGTATAGGCGTTCTTGAAGCGGGTCGAGCGTTCCGCCAGCTTTTTCAGGTTCGGAGCATGCAGCCACTCGGCCGGGCCGTCCGGGAAAAGCGTCCCATTCAACTGGTCAACCATCAGGATCAGGATATTCGGGGCACTCATCGCGGACCTCCCAGTATAAGGCGATGCTTTGCAAAGGCGCCTGGCAGGCCCGAAAGCGCTGCCAGGCAGTTAAAGGCTGGTCCCTTCATTCGGGGAAACTTGGGGGCCAGCCGGGAGACCGCCCTTAATGGGCTGTCTTGATCTTTTCGAAGTCGAGCGTGTTTTCCTCGGGCGAGGCGTCGATGCTCATGACTTCGCTGCGCTTGAAGGCCACGATGTAGGCCAGGCAGGCCACGTAGATGGCGATCACGATGGTGCCGATCCACTGGATCTGCAGCCACTGGCTCTGGAAGGCCAGGGTCAGGCCGAAGAGCACAACCGCGTTGCCGAGCACGTAGGGAATGGTGCCGAAACGCTTGGCCGTCAGGTTCAGGTTGTCGGTGTAGAGGCGGATCAGCGAGTCAAAGGAGTTGACCACGAAGATGATGCCCACCGCGACCATGGAGACGTTGATCAGCAGCGTCGTTTCGATGCTGTTCAGGTGGTAGTAGTACAGGACCGAGAACCACACACCCAGCGGGATCGACGGGAAGATCAGCAGCGCTGCCAGTACCTGCCAGGTGCGCAGGCCGCCGACAAAGCGGGAAGTGAACTGGCCGATCATGATCGACCATGCGAACCACCAGAACAGGTAGAACTCATGATAGTCGGTCAGCGGCAGGATGAACTTGTGGATGTTGGCGAAATAGCCGCCGATGTTGCCTGCGGTGTCGGCAAAGGCGCCCAGGCCCATGCCTGCATAGGCCCACATGCCCAGGATCAGCGCCAGGAACAGCACGGTGGAGCCGACCGACAGGATACGCACGTATTTGATGTCGGTGGAGGAGAAGGCGGCAAACAGGATCACCAGGAAGGTGATGACATAGAAGGCCGGGATCACCGTTTCGCCGTCGCCCATGAAGGTGGCGTAATACGGCAGGTAGATCAGGAACAGCGCGCCGGTGAAGGCGCAGGTGCCGATGATCACGATGTTGTTGATCCACTTCACCAGCGGGATTTCGAAGAACTTCACCCGCGGCTCAACCACGCAGAAATAGAAGGTCGTCAGGAAGTAGAAGCCCCAGATCAGGAAGCCCCAGAAGCCGAACTCCAGCGCCAGCGGGTTGGTGAAGGCATAGGCCGGTTCCGCCGCGGTGTCCGCATAAAGCGGGAAGTCCCAGGCCAGCGGGAACATGATCAGGCCCACGTCCAGACCGGAGGTGAACAGGATTGCGATGAAGGTGAAAAGGTGAACGGGGGTCACGCCGACGTTGCGGACGTTCCACCACTTGATCACGCAGAACGCCACCAGCGCAAAGGCCAGCAGAATCCCGAACGAGATGATTGAAGTCATATGTCCCTCCCATTTCCGGGCGGTGTCCGCCCTAAGACATGGGAGGAGTACATACCACAGCAGGCTGATGCGCCAAACAGTTTTTTAAACGGTCATTCAAGATTCGGAATCGCGCGAACAACAGTTGAAACGCCGGCCCAATTGCCGCACAACTTATTCATGAGCAGGAAACGCATCCGGGACATCCGCAACGAAGAGCTGATCGAAGCCACCATCGTTGCCGTGCACAAGCGCGGCTACGGCGTTGTAACCATGGCGGAAATCGCGCGGGAGGCCGGCGCCTCGGCAGCCTCGATCAACTATTATTTCGGCTCCAAGGAAGGGCTGATGGAAGCCACCATGCTGCATCTTCTGGGCAAGCTGCGCGCCGCGATGAGCGACGGCTACGCCACCGCGCGCACCCCGCGCGAGCGGCTTTATGCCGTGATGGATGCGAATTTTGCCGACGATCTGTTCACCGTTCCCCAGTGCAGCATCTGGATGCAGTTCTGGGCCAATGCCCCCTATTCGCCGCGTCTCAGCCGCCTGCACCGAATCAACCGGGCCCGGGTGCGCAGCCATTTCCTGGCCGAGCTGCGGGCGCTTTTGCCTGCCGAGCGGGTGGAAACCGCCCGCCAGGCGCTGCAGTGCTATATGGACGGGGTCTGGCTGCAGGCGGCGCAGTCGGAAGAAGCGCTGGACCCGGAGGACGCCCGCGCCGCAGCGCACCGGGTGGTGGACCTGGTGATCCCCTGACTTTTGCCGGCCCGCAGCTGCCCAGCTACGGCACCCTGCGGTAATCCAGCCGGGTGCCGCGCGGCAGGTAGACCAGTGTCATCCGCTCAGCGCCGAGGGACTGGATCAGGTAGCACATGCTGGTGCCGCGCTGGCTGTCCCAGGCCATCAGGTAGTCGCCAGCGCCCTGAAGATCGCGGCAGCTTTCCTGGATCGTGATAAATTCCGGCGTCATCTCGACGCCGCCGTAGCGGACCCGGCGCACCGCGCCGGAAATGGAAAACCTGTCCTTCGGATTGCGTTCCGACAGCCATTCCCCCTGCATCTGCTGCAGCATCTTGTCGAACCGGTTCGGCACCCGCGGCGTGACGCTGTGCAGCTCCAGCTCCCCGAAGGAGCCGAAGCGGGTGATCATCTCCCCGTCAATGGCCAGCGGGGCGCCGCGCAGCAGCCCCAGCAGATAGGTGAAGACCGGATCGGAGATCTGCACCCTGCCCTCGGCGCCGATTTCCATGCCGTTGCCGACAAACTTGCAGGTAACCGTTTCCGTTTCCCCCTGCTGCGTGCAGCCCTGAAAGACCACATCCACCGCATAGTTCGAGCGGTCGGCATGCTGTGCCCCACCGGCCGAGGCGTAGTGGATTTCCTGCAGCGGCGCAGCCGCTGCGCCGCCGCTTGCTGGATGCGAACGGCTGCTGAGCTGAACCGTCCGCTCCCGTGCTCCGGTGAGCGCCTTGGCAAAGCCCTGCCGGGATTGGTTCGGAACCTCGCAAGCACCGTCGTCCGCGATCCGGAACCGGCCCGGGGCGGTGCAGAACCGGACGCTGTCGTCGCGGAAACGGTAGCCGGCGCCTTCGGCGCGGAAATAGAAAAACTTGCTGTGATAGCCTTCCGGCACCGGTTCCGCGCAGTCGCCCGGCCGCAGCGGCTGCCACCCCTGCGCCACCCAGCGGCCGCCAGTGTGCAGCGTCACGGCCAGCTGATGCAGAGCTTCCGTATCATTGCAGATACGGGTCCCGGCCTGCGCCGCCGTCGTTTCAAGGAGCGCTGCCAGAAGCAGGACAGGCAGCCAAAGGCATTTCTTCATTCACGGCCCCCGCGAGTTTCCATGAAGGCGGGAGTTTAACCCGGGCGTGTAACATCCATAAGACGATCAAACGCCAGTCGCATTACCGGAAGATGAAAGACTTCTCCTTTTTATCCTGGCTTCACGCCAGGAAATGAAGCTGACCGCCGCCAGAATCAGGCCGCCGCCGGAGATCACCCAGATATCGGCAGGCTCGCCAAAGGCCAGCGCCCCAAGAAGGGTGGCCCAGACCAGCTGCAGAAAGGTGACCGGCTGGGTTACCGCCACGGGCGCCGCGGCAAACGCCAGGGTCATGGTGTAATGGCCCGCGGTGGCAAAGCAGGCAACGCCGAACAGGATCGCGGTTTCTGCCAGCGTCGGCGTGACCCAGGCCGCCAGGGCAAAGGGGGCCAGGCCGATGGTGACAAAGATCGACAGCATCCCCACAACAACCGCCGGGCTGTTGCTGCCGACGGTGAATTTGGCAATCAGGTAGGAGGCGCCGAAGGACACCGCGGTGAACAGCATGGCGACATGGCCGGGCGAAACCTCGCGGAAGCCGGGGCGCAGGATGATCAGCGCGCCGATCAGGGCAACGGCAATGGCGGTGATGCGGCGGAAGGCCAGCTTCTCCCCCAGGAACAGCGCCGCGCCCAGGGTGACATAGACCGGCGACAGGTAGTTCATCGCTGTGACCTCGGCCAGCGGGATCTGGGTCATGGCGTAAAACCAGAGGATCACACCCGCCGTATGCACAACGCCGCGGCCTGCAAACAGCGCCCAGAGCCGCGGGGTGAGATGCGCCCTGCGCAGCGCACCTGCCATCGGGATCAGAAACACCAGCCCCAGAAGATACCGCAAGAAGGCGCTTTCGGCGGGCGGGATGCGGGTGCCGAGCGATTTGACCAGCGCAGTCACCGCAACGAAGCAGAGACCGGTCACAACCATCCAGAACACCCCCTTCAAAGGGTTCTGCGCATGCTGGACAGGGGCGGCGGATTGGCTCATGGGCAGACAGAACACCCGTTCGGGCGGCGGCGCAAGACTTCACATGTGAATTATTTCCGCCGTTCGGGCAGCGGGATGAATTCCTGGTCATCGCCGGGCGGCAGCTGGAAGCGGCCATGCTGCCAGTCCCCCGCCGCCCAGGATGCCTTGGCGGCCTCGATCCGGTCGCGGGAGGAGGCGACGAAGTTCCACCAGATGTAGCGCGGCCCGTTCAGCGTTTCGCCGCCCAGCGCCATCAGCCGGGCGCCCTCAGCACCCGCGGTCACGGTGATCTCGTCGCCGGGGCGGAACACCATCATGCGGCCCGCCTCAAAGGTCTCACCCGCGATCTCCACCGAGCCTTGCGTGACATAAAGCCCGCGGTCCTCGTGGTCGGAAGGCAGCGGCAGCTTGGCGCCCGGGTGCAGCACCACATCGGCATAAAAGGTTTCGGAATAAAGGGTTGCGGGGGCTTTCTCACCCCAGGCGTTGCCAAGGATCAGGCGCACGGTCTTGCCCTCGCCCTCCAGCACCGGCAGCGCCTCCTTGCCGTGGTGCTCAAAGGCGGCGGGCACATCTTCATGGCTGTCGGGCAGCGCGATCCAGGTCTGGATGCCGAACAGGCTGCTTGTGCCCTGACGGGTGGCGGCAGAGGTGCGCTCAGAGTGGGTGACGCCCTGGCCTGCCACCATCCAGTTCACCTCGCCCGGGTAGATCATCTGGTGGGTACCGAGCGAGTCCCGGTGCTCGAACTCGCCCTGATAGAGATAGGTGACTGTGCCGAGGCCGATATGGGGATGCGGGCGCACGTCGATGCCCTGGCCGGTCAGGAATTCGGCCGGCCCGGCCTGATCGAAGAAGATGAACGGCCCGACCATCTGGCGGCGCGGCGCGGGCAGCGCGCGGCGGACCTCAAAGCCGCCGATGTCGCGGGCGCGCGGAATGATCACCGTCTCGATGGCGTCGAGGCTGCCCGCATCGGGGCATTGCGGTTCCAGTGCCGGATTCCAGCTCATCCTTCCCTCCTGTCTGCTGTCATGGGGGAAAGGTAGGGCATTTCTGCGCAGGCGTTAGCCCTGCCCCCGCACAGGCGCTGTTCGTCACATCAAGAGGAGCTTGGCGGCAATCGCCCACATGGTGAGTCCGACAAGGGCGTCCAGCACCTGCCAGGCGCGCGGGCGGGCAAAGACCGGAGCCAGCAGGCTGGCGCCGTAGCCCAGCGAGAAGAAGAAGGTGAAGCTGGCAATCGCGGCCCCGGCGGCAAAGACCAGCGGCTGCGGGTACTGGGCGGAGATCGACCCCAAGAGCACCACCGTGTCCAGATAGACATGCGGGTTCAGCCAGGTGAGCGCCAGCACCGTGGCCAGCACCGGCATCAGCGCCCTGCCTGCTCCCTCCTGCGCGGCTTCCAGCGTTTCACCGCCCTGCCAGGCAGCACGCAGGGCGCGGGCGCCGTACCAGACCAGGAAGGCCGCGCCGCCCCAGCGCATCATCTGCTCGAACCAGGGCAGCGCTACCGCCAGGGAGCCAAAGCCAAAGACGCCCGCGGTGATCAGCAGCGCATCGGAGCCGGCGCAGGTGAGGCAGATCCAGAACACATGCTGGCGCCGCAGCCCCTGGCGCAGGACAAAGGCGTTCTGGGCGCCAATGGCCATGATCAGGCTGAGGCCCAGGGCAAATCCGGCAATCAGGCTGGGGGGCATGTGTGTCTCCTCGTGTGCGTCTGAGGTTTGACTACCGCCCGCCCCCGCATTAATCCAGTTAAAGAGTTTTAGGTCAGATTAGAGTTGCTAATGCAGATGGATCCCAGCCAGCTGGCAGCGCTGAGCGCGGTGCTGCGCCTCGGCACGTTCGAGGCGGCGGCGCATTCCTTGCGTGTAACGCCCTCGGCCATATCCCAGCGGATCAAGGCGCTGGAGGACCGGACCGGCACTGCGCTTGTGCTGCGCGGGTCGCCCTGCACAGGCACTGCGGCTGGCCTAAGGATTGCCAAACACGCTGAAGATATTGGCCTGCTGGAGGCACAGCTGGCGCGTGAACTGGCGCTGGAGGCGGATCACGGCCCGGTGCGGCTGCGGATTGCGGTCAATGCCGACAGCCTGGCGAGCTGGTTCATCGATGCGATGGCAGCCGTGGACGGCGTGCTGTTCGACCTGCTGGTCGATGACCAGGACCACAGCGCCGAGTGGCTGAAGCGCGGCGAGGTCTCAGCTGCGGTCACCGCCAGCTCCAAGCCGGTGACCGGGTTTGACGCCCACCCGCTGGGCACGCTGGATTATGCGGCAACCGCCAGCCCGGATTTCATGGCGCGCTGGTTTCCTGACGGGGTGACGCCCAAGGCCGCCGCCCGCGCACCCTGCCTGATCTTCAACGCCAAGGACAACCTGCAGCGGCTGTGGCTGGAGCGCAATGTGGCCTCCGGGCTGGCGCCGCCGGCGCATTACCTGCCCTCGACCCAGGCGTTCATAGATGCCGCCGCTGCGGGACTGGGCTGGGGCATGAACCCATTGGCGATGGTGGAGGCGGACATCCGCACGGGCCGCCTGGTGCCGCTGATCCCGGACACCACGCTGCCGGTGCCGCTCACCTGGCAGGTGGCGCGGGTGATGGCCCCGGCCCTTGCCGAGGTGACCCGCGCCGTGCAGAAATCGGCAAGACAGTATCTGACGCAGCCCTGACCCGCCCCGCCAGAAAGGCCCGCACCGATGTCTGACTGCACTCCGCCGCCTGCCCCGCTGCCCCTGCCCCGCAGCCTGGCGCTGCAGGTGGTGCTGCCGCGGGCGGCTGTGCTGCTGGGATGGCTGGCGCTGAACCACTGGATCCGGCTGCCGGTGCCGCTGGCCTTTGTTCTGATGGCTGCGGACGGGCTGTTCCTGTTGTGGCAGGCGCGGACCTTTCTGCGCAGCGCGGACGCCCATGTGCAGAGCACCGGCGCGATGGCGCCGGTCTGGGGCGGCTACCTGCTGCTGCTGTTTGCGGGCTTTGCCGCGCTGACGCAGTGGTGGGATGCGCTGCTGATTGCCCGGGCGGTGGAGGAGTCCGCCTATGCCGAACAGCGGCGGAAGGAGCGCGAGGCACTTTACAGCCTGTCGGTGTCCGCCGACGGCCGGGCGCTGATCTTTGACGGCGAAATCACCTTTGGCCTGACCAAGCGGATGCGGAAGCTGGCAGAGGAGAACCCCGGCGTGGATCAGGTTGCGCTGGCCGGACCCGGCGGGCTGATCGCCGAGGCGCGCGGTGCCGCGCGGCTGATCCGGCAGAACGGCTGGGACACCCGCGCCGCCGGTTTGTGCGCCTCGGCCTGCACGCTGATGTTTGCCGCCGGCGCGGAACGCAGCCTTGGGCCGGACGGGCAGCTGGGCTTTCACAGCTATGCGCTGCAGTTCGAGAGCGGCCTGCCGCAGATCGACCTGCAGCGGGAACAGGAAAAGGACCGCGCCTTCCTGCTGCAGCAAGGGGTGAGTGCCGAATTTACCGACAGGATTTTTGCGGTGCCAAGCGCGGAGCTGTGGCTGCCGGGCAGCCGCGAATTGCACGCTGCCGGGCTGATCGGGCCGGAGCCGCGCTGAACGCCGGCGCTGCGACGAAACAGGTCAGCCGGCCAAAGTCTTTGTCATCCGGTAGTTGTGCAGCGCGACCCCGCGGCGTTCGATTTCGCGCCGGGCCTCGACGGTGAATCCCTGGCGCAGGAAGAACCGCCGGGCGGCCTCGCTGGCCTCCACATAAAGCGACCTGAGGCCGAGGCTGCGGGCTTCGGCCTCAAGCCGTTCATAAAGCGCGGCACCCGTGCCGGTGCCCGCAACCTGCGGCTGGCAGTAGAAACAGTCGATATGGCCGTCCGTTTCCAGCTCAATGAAGGCCTGCGGCTGATTGCCGGCATCCGCGGCAACAAAGACACGGCGGCCGACGGCGGCGCGGCCGGCCCAGACCTCTGCCGGGGCGGGTTCCGGGCTCCAGGCCTTGAGCTGTTCGGGACTGTAGTCCCGGGCGCCGATGCCATGAACCGCGGCATGGAATATCTGCGCCAGCGCTGCGGCATCCTCCGGGCGGAACTCTCTGATCTGCATCGGCGGCCCTTGTCAGGTAATTTCCGAGAGTTTGAAAGCAAAAGGCCCGCCGGGCTGGCGGGCCTTGAAAATCGCGTCAAGCGGCAGATCAGAGCTGCGCCATGACCTCGTCGCTGGCCTCGAAGTTGGTGGTGACGCGCTGCACGTCGTCGTCGTCTTCCAGCGCATCGACCAGCTTCATCAGCTTTTGCATGCCTTCTAGGTCCAGCTCGGTGGTGGTGCTGGGTTTCCAGACCAGTTTGGTCGACTCGGATTCGCCCAGTTCGGCCTCCAGCGCATTCGACACATCGTTTAGGTCGGTATCGGCGCAATAAATGATGTGGCCGTCCTCGGAGCTTTCGACATCCTCGGCGCCGGCTTCGATCGCTGCCATCATCACGGTGTCGGCATCGCCCACGGAGGCCGGATAGGTCACCTCGCCCTTGCGGTCGAACATGAATCCGACCGAACCGGTCTCGCCCAGGTTGCCGCCGTTCTTGGAGAAAGTGGAGCGCACGTTGGAGGCGGTGCGGTTCTTGTTGTCGGTCATCGCCTCGACGATCACCGCAACACCGTTGGGGCCATAGCCCTCGTAGCGGATTTCGTCATAGTTTTCGGCGTCGCCGCCGATGGCCTTCTTGATCGCGCGTTCGATCACGTCCTTGGGGACGGACTGCGACTTGGCCTCCTTGACGGCCAGGCGCAGGCGCGGGTTTTTGTCGGGATCGGGGTCGCCCATCTTGGCGGCCACGGTGATCTCCTTGGCCAGCTTGGAAAACAGTTTCGACCGCGCCGCGTCCTGACGGCCCTTGCGGTGCTGAATGTTAGCCCATTTTGAATGGCCTGCCATGGTGCATCCTTGCTGCTGTAACTTTGAATTGGCGCCCATATAGCCCCGCAAGGCGGGGGCTTTCAAGCGCCCTGCCCCGCTTTGCCCTTGTTCCGCGGGGTTTCGGGGATAAGCTGGCGCCATGACATATGATCAAGCCGTTTTGTTTGGGTTATTTGCTGCCGTCTTTGGCCTGCTGCTGTGGGGCCGTTTCCGCTATGACCTGGTGGCCTTTGCCGCGCTGATGGCGGGCGTGGTGCTGGGGGTGGTGCCTGCAGGCGATGCCTTTGCCGGGTTCGGCCACCCGGCAACGCTGGTGGTGGCGCTGGTGCTGGTTGTCTCGGCCGGGCTGGTGCGGTCCGGTGCGGTGTTCCTGATCACCCGGACGCTGGTGGACAGCACCCGGGGCTTGGGTGGCCATATCGCGTTGATGGGCGGCGTTGGCGCGGTGCTGTCGGCCTTCATGAACAATGTGGCGGCACTGGCATTGCTGATGCCGGTGGACATTCAGACCGCACGCAAGGCCGGCCGGGCGCCGGGCCTCAGCCTGATGCCCCTGTCCTTTGCCACCATCCTGGGCGGCATGGCGACGCTGATCGGCACGCCCCCCAACATCATCATTGCTGCAATCCGCGGCGAAACTCTGGGTGAACCCTTCCGGATGTTCGATTTTGCGCCGGTTGGCGGGGTTGCCGCGCTGGCGGGGCTCACCTTTGTGGCGCTCATTGGCTGGCGGCTGATCCCGGCGCGCGAGAATGCGGCCGGCGCGTCCGAGGCGCAGCTGGCGCCTTATATTGCCGAGCTGACAGTGGGTGAAGGCTCCGAGCTGACCGGCAGGCGCCTGGGGGAACTGGATGAAGAGGCCGAGAAGGCCGATGTGGCGATCCTGGGCCTGATCCGGGACGGCAAGCGGCGTTACGGGCGGGCCACGGCGGCGCTGCTGCGCGAGGGCGACACGCTGGTGATCGAGGCCGAACCTGAAGCGCTGGACGAATTCCGCAGCGCGCTGAAGCTGGAGTTCGCCGATGCCGCCCGGGCGGAGAAGCTGACGGCGGCGGGCGAAGGGCTGGAACTGACGGAGCTGGTTGTGCCGGAGACCGCCCGCATCCGCGGCCGGACCGCGCAATCCATCGGCCTGTCCTCGCGCCAAAGTGCGGTGCTGCTGGGCATTTCCCGCCAGGGCACGCGGATCACCCGCCACATCCGGCAGACCGAGGTGCAGGCCGGCGATATCCTGCTGCTGCTGTCCCCGCGCGGGCGCAGCGCCGATGTGGCGGACTGGCTGGGCTGCCTGCCGCTGGCCGCGCGCGGGCTGGCTGTGACGGCAAATGACAAGACCTGGGCCGCCATCGGCCTGTTTGCCGCCGCGGTTCTGGCGGCGTCGCTGGGGCTGATCTACCTGCCGGTGGCGCTGGGGCTGGTGGCCATCGGCTATGTCCTGCTGAAGATCCTGCCGGTGGCAGAAATCTATGACCATGTGGAATGGCCGGTGGTGGTTCTTCTGGGGTCGATGATCCCGCTGGGGGCGGCGCTGGACAGCTCCGGCGGCACGGCCTTGATCGCCAACGCGCTGACCGGCCTGACTGCAGGGCTGCCGGCCTGGGCGGTGCTGACGGTGCTGATGGTGGTCACGATGACCCTGTCGGATGTGCTCAACAACACCGCCACGGCAATTGTTGCAGCCCCAGTCGGCATTCAGATGGCAGAGACGCTGGAGGTATCGCCCGATCCGTTCCTGATGGCGGTGGCGGTTGCCGCTTCAGCCGCGTTCCTGACCCCGATCGGGCACAAGAACAACACCCTGGTGCTGGGGCCCGGCGGCTACCATTTCGGGGATTACTGGCGGATGGGGCTGCCGCTGGAGGCGCTGATCATCGCGGTGTCGATCCCGGCAATCCTGGTATTCTGGCCCTTGTAACTGCCGCCGCCAAAAACCGCGCGGCGGCAGCGGCAGGCTGCCTGCCTATTGCGCCTGCTGTTCCTCAACCGGGAGCGCGCGCGCGGCGCCGCTGGTCTGCACTTGCGACACAAGCGCAATCGCTGTCGAGCCGGCAAGGACAACACACAAAAACACTTTCCTGAAACTCATGGCCTTTGACCTTATGAAGAACCTGCTGCTCTACATATGGGCAAGACTTTAACAGTTTCATGTAACCGGGATCACAGAAGGCAGCTTTTCGCCGCCTTTTCCCGGCCCGGGCGGGCTCAGAGCGGCCAGATGAAGGGGATGATCGCCGATGCGACCATGCCGACGGTCAGGTTCAGCGGAATGCCGACGCGCAGGAAGTCGGTGAATTTATAGCCGCCGGGGCCGTAAACCAGCGTGTTGGTCTGATAGCCGATCGGGGTGGCAAAGGACGCCGAGGCCGCCACCATCACCGCCACCACCAGGGGACGCGGATCGACGCCCATCGCCTGGGCCAGGCCGATGGCAATCGGAGTCACCACCACCGCCACCGCGTTGTTGGACACCAGTTCCGTCAGCACCGAGGTCAGCAGATAGACTGCCCAGACCAGCAGGAACGGCGGCAGCATCGACAGGGCCGGCGCAATGGCGTTGACGATCAGGGCCACCGCGCCTGAGCTTTCCAGCGCCGCGCCGATGGCCAGCATCGAAAAGATCAGGGCCAGCAGGCGCCCGTCGACAAAGGAGAACGCCTCATCCGCGTCGATGCAGCGGGTGACAAAGACCAGCGACACCATCAGCACCGACAGCATCAGGATCGGCGCCACGCCGAAGGCGGCCAGCAGAACGATGCCCAGAAGCGCGGCAACCGCGATCGGCGCGTGGCTGCGGCGGTAGGCGCGCTGGGTCGGCTGCGAGACGTCGGCCAGGTCCATGTCAGCGGCCAGCCGCTGGATGTCGGCGGGCGCGCCCTCCAGCAGCAGGGTATCGCCGATGCGCACCACCAGATCATCCAGCTGAACGCCGATGTTCTGGTTCCGCCGGTGCACCGCCAGGGTATAGACCCCGTAGCGGCGGCGCAGGCGCATGGCGCCAAGGCTGCGCCCCACCATCCGGCAGCCGGGGGTGATCAGCACTTCGACGGTCTGGGTTTCCACCGCCGACACCTGGTCCACCCGCTTCAGCTCCTTGTTGGTTTGCAGGCTCAGCAGCTCTGTCATCCGGGTCCGCAGCACCACGCGGTCGCCGACCTGCAGCTCCACCCCCTCGAGGTTGCGGCGCAGCGAGGCATCGCCGCGGATCACGTCGATGAGCCGCACGCCGGGACGCTTGAACAGCTGCACCCCGGTCACTTCGCGGCCAATGAGGTTGCTTTCCGGCGGGATCACCGCCTCGGTAAAGAATTTCATCTTTGACCGGTCGCTCAGCATTTCGGCCATGCTGTCGCGGGCGGGCAGAAGCCGCGGTGCGATGAAGCGCAGGTAGACCATGCCGTAGGCAACCAGGATCAGGCCCAGCGGCGTGACCTCGAAGATGGTGAAGGGTTTCAATCCTTGCGCCCGGGCGACACCGTCCACCAAGAGGTTGGTCGAGGTGCCGATCAGCGTCAGGGTGCCGCCCAGGATCGCCGCATAGCTGAGCGGGATCAGCATCTTGGAAGCGGAGACTTTCATGGTGCGGGCGATCTGGATGAAGACCGGGATCATCACCACCACCACCGGCGTATTGGAGACCACGGCAGAGGCGGTGACGACAAAAGCCATCAGCAGGGCCACCGCCAGCTTGGGGTTCACCTCGGCCTGTTTCTTGGCGATCTGGGTAAAGGCGTCCAGCGCACCGGTGCGCACCAGCGCCCCCATGATGATGAACATCGCCGCAATGGTCCAAGGCGCCGGGTTGGCCAGCACCGGCAGCGCCTCGCCATAGGGCAGCACGCCGGTGGCAAGCATCGCCGCGACGCCGGTCAGCGCCACCACTTCGGTCGGATAGGTTTCCCGCAGGAACGCCACGAACATGGCCAGGACAATTGCAAGCGCCAGAAACGCGCTGCCGGTGTCACCAAATTGGAAGTACTGCATAAACCGTGACTTTGCCCATGTTGTTCAAGGCGGGGTCAGCGCGCAAGGCGCTCCGCCATCGCGCAGTTTCCCCGAAACCACATGGTTGAGCAAGGACTTCCGGAACCGCAGCCGGTCTGAGGTGCGGAAAGGGCGTTTTGCCCGGAGAACCGGGGGTTCACCGGACAATCCTCCTGCCCGGCCGCCGCCCGCAAGGACGGCAGGCCCGGTTCAGACGCCGGATTCCTGCAACAGCCCGCCATTGCGCACCATGCGAATCTGCTTGGCCGCCCCGGTGCGGTCATCGGTTTCGACGAAGACGCCCGACAGGGTGGCTTCGCCGTTTGCCGGAGTGAAGCGGGTTTTGGGCATGCCGGTCAGGAACCGGCGCATCGGTTCGGCCTTATCCATGCCGATCACCGAATTGTAGTCGCCGCACATGCCGGCGTCGGTCAGATAGCCAGTGCCTTCCGAAAGGATCTGGGCATCCGCTGTCGGCACATGGGTATGGGTGCCCACCACCAAAGAGGCGCGGCCGTTGCAGAAGTGGCCCATCGCCATCTTCTCGGAGGTGGCCTCGCAGTGCATATCGACGATGACCGCCTGCGCCAGCCCGCCGCGCGGGTGCGACTTCAGCACCGCCTCCACCGCGCCAAAGGGGTCGTCGAAGGCGCGCTTCATGAACACCTGCCCGAGCGCCTGCACCACGAGCACCTTGCGCCCGCCCGGCGCATTGAACAGCCGGAAACCGCGGCCCGGCGCGCCCTTGGCAAAGTTCAGAGGCCGGATGATGCGCTGTTCCTTCTCGATGAACTGCAGCATGTCCTTCTGATCGAAGGCATGATCGCCCAGCGTCAGGCAGTCGACGCCCGCATCCAGCAGCAGCTTGGCGTGCTCGCCGCTCAGCCCCATGCCGTTGGAGGCGTTTTCGCCGTTCACCACCACAAAATCGAGCCGCCACTCCTGCCGCAGCCGCGGCAGGGTTTCGGTGATGGCGCGGCGCCCGGCGCGGCCCATCACATCGCCAAGGAAAAGAATACGCATGCCCGGCTGGTAGGCAACGCGGCGCCAAAGAGCAAGGCCCCGCGGTGCGTTTTCGCAGCGGTGTGGCGCCGGGCTCAGCTGTAGGCGCCCGCCGAATACGTCAGCTCGTAACCGTGCGAATAGATCTCGAACACGTTGCCGAACGGGTCTTCGACATAGACCATGCGATAGGGTTTCTCGCCCGGAAAATACTCTCGCACCGGCATCCGCTGCTTGCCCCCGGCCGCGACGATCTTTTGCGCCAGCCCCTCGACGTCGGGGTCCTGCACACAGAAATGGAAAACGCCGTGGCGGCGGTAGTCCAGATTGTCGGACGGGGCGTAATTTCCATCGAATTCGAACAGTTCGATGCCGACCCGGTCGGCGGTGGACAGGTGGGCGATGCGCAGCCGCGACCAGCCGGCCCCAAACACATCCGTGCACATACGGCCGATGTCACTGTCGTCCTCGACCACTTCGGTTGACTCCATGATGACGTAGAAACCCATGACTTCTGAGTAGAATTTCACCGCGGCATCCAGATCCGGAACCGACAGGCCAATGTGGGAAAAACTGCGCGGAGCGGTCAGCATCATAGTCTCCTTGGATGGTTTTTTGCTTGTTTCCACCCGGAGATAAGGTTGCAGGAGAAGAAAGAAAAATTATCATTCATTATGCGATCCATAAGGAAATGAGCCACAGATGCTGAATGCCACCTGGCTGGAAACCTTCACTGTGCTGAGCGGGCTGGGCAGTTTCACACGCACCGCAGCGCGGCTGAACATGACCCAGCCCGGGGTCACCCAGCACGTCAAGAAGCTGGAGCAGCAGGTGGGCAGGCCGCTGCTGGTCCGCCACGGCAAAAGCTTCAGCCTGACGGATGCAGGCATTGCGCTGGCCGCCCTCGGCCGCAGGCGTCAGACTGAAGAAGAAGCGCTGCGCCAGGACCTGGGACAGGATGATCCCGGCCGCGGCCATGTGCGCATCGCCTGCCCCGGCGGGCTGGCGGTTCTGATCTACGCCGAGGTGGAGGCGCATCTGGCGCGCTGGCCGGAACTGACGCTGTCGCTGCAGGCGGCACCGCAAGCCTCCATCGAAGCGCAGCTGCTGTCCGGGGAGCTGGATCTGGGCATCCTGCACCGCAAGCTGGACGCGCCGCGGCTGATGGCGGAGCGGCTGAGGCGCGACCCGCTGAAACTGATCCTGCCGTCAGGTGCGGCAGACAGGCCGGAGTTTGAAACGCTGCAGAAACTGGGGCTGGTGGACCATCCTGACGCCGCCGCCCTGGCAGACCGGCTGCTGGCGGCAAACTATCCTGGCTATCGCGGCTCCGCCGGGTTGCGCAGGCGCGCCTTCCTCAACCAGATCGGCCAAATCCTGAGCCCGGTGTCTGCCGGGGCCGGGTACACCATCCTGCCGCAAAGCGCTGTTCTGGCGCAGCAGGGCCAGGGGAACTTCCGCACCGCGGCGCTGAAGGCGCCGCTGGAGGATGACCTGTGGCTGGTCCGGCAGCGGCAGGAGGCGCCGCCGGCCCGGTTCGCGTTCTTCGAGGCTGCGATCCGGGACGTCTGCGCCCGGCTGGCGGATTAGAACTGCAGAATGCGGCTTTCGGTGACGATCATGTCGAGCGGCTGGTCGGTGGACTCCAGCGGCAGGTCCTCGGCCTCCTGCGCGTCGAAGGCAAAGCCGATGGCCAAAGTGCCCCGCTTGCCGCGCAACAGCTCCAGCGTGCGGTCGTAGAAACCGCCGCCATAGCCCAGCCGCCCGCCCTTGGTGTCGAAGGCGACCAGCGGAACCACCAGGATTTCCGGCTCAAAGAATTCATCCACCTCAGGCACCATGGCGCCGAAAGGGCCTTCGCGCAGCGCGCCTTCGGGCTGCCAGCGGCTGAATTTCAGCGGCTGCCCCGCCCCCATGATCACCGGCACGCCGACGGGGCCGTGCGCCGCGGCCTCGGCCATCGCGGGCAGCGGGTCGATTTCGGTGCGGATCGGCATGTAGCCCGACAGCGGCACGCCGCGATAGCCGGCCAGCACCTCCGACAGGTGGCCTGCAGCGCCGGGGATGTTGCGGGCATGCGCCTCCTTGCGGCGGGCAAAGGCGGCCTTGCGGGCGGCGGCCTTGATTTCGGTCAGATCCGTCATGGCGGTCTCCTAGAGCAAAAGAACGGCCGCAAGGCCCAGGAAGGCGAAAAAGCCCACCACATCGGTCACCGTGGTCACAAAGGCGCCGGAGGCCAGCGCCGGGTCAATTCCGGTTTTCTCCAATAGAACCGGGATCACCGTTCCCGCCAGCCCCGCCACGACCAGATTGACCACCATAGCGACGGCAATCACCACACCCAGCATCGGCGAGCCGAACCAGGCCAGGCCCACCAGCCCCATGACGATGGCAAAGATCACCCCGTTGACCAGCCCCACCAGAACTTCGCGGCGGATCACCCGCCAGACGTTGGAGCCGGTGAGATCGCGGGTGGCAATGGCGCGCACCGCAACCGTCAGCGACTGGGTGCCCGCGTTGCCGCCCATGGAGGCGACAATCGGCATCAGCACCGCCAGCGCCACGAACCGGGCGATGGTGTCCTCGAACTGGGCAATCACCAGCGAGGCCAGCACCGCCGTCACCAGGTTCACCGCCAGCCAGGGAAAGCGGCGCTTGGTGGTCTCGATCACCCGGTCGGCAAGCGAGCTTTCCTCGCCGACACCGGCGAGGCGGAGGATGTCCTCCTCGTGCTCCTCGTCCAGCACGATCATCGCGTCGTCGATGGTGATGACGCCGACCAGCCGCCCCTCGTCATCGACAACCGGGGCCGAAATCAGGTGGTACTGGTTGAAGGCATAGGCCACGTCTTCCTCGTCCTGATCGGCGGGAATGACCTGGAACGTGTCCTCGACCAGGCTGGTCAGCGGCACATGGCGCTTGGCGCCCATGATCCGGCCCAGGGTGACGTTGCCGATCGGATGCAGGCGCGGGTCGACCAGCACCACATGGTAGAACTGGTCCGGCAGATCGTCGGAATTGCGCATGAAATCAATGGCCTGCCCGACGTTCCAGTGCTCTGGCGCCATCACCACCTCGCGCTGCATCAGGCGGCCGGCGGAGTTCTCCGGGTAGCTGAGCGACTGTTCGACCGCGACCCGGTCAGCGTCTTCCAGCGCGTCCAGGATGGCTTCCTGCTGCGGCACCTCCAGATCTTCCAGAAGGTCGACAACGTCATCGCTCTCCAGTTCACGCACCGCGTCGGCCAGAACCAGCGGGTTCAGGATCGAGATCACCTCTTCGCGGATGCTCTCGTCCAGTTCCGACAGGATCTCGCCGTCGAATTCCCGGTCATAAAGCCGGATCAGGCTGGTCCGGTCATCGGAATCGATCTGTTCCAGAAGGTCGGCGATGTCGGCCGCGTGAAGGTCTTCCAGCAGCTCCGTCAGGGTCTGCTGATCGCCCTGCTCCACCGCCTCCAGAACCTGCGCGACCAGCTTGCGGTCGAGGTCGTAGGCGTCTTCCTGAGGCTGGTCGCCGGTGATGTTGTCGCCGCTGCTCATCTGATGCCCCCCGGATTTTCTTGGTCTTTGCGTGCAAAATAGATGACGCCGCCACCGGAAAACAATGCCAATGCCGCAATTTACCCGCGCCCTTTCGGCGGGTATCCTGCGCCGAGCAATTTTGCAAGGAAAGGGTTGGACGCATGGGCACCGGTTACATCCTGAACGGGCAGGTTCTTGCCTTCTCCGCCTCTCCCTTTGCCTCGGAGCGACCGGAAGACGCGGCCCGGCTGCAGGAGGCGGTGGCGGTGCAGGACGGGCGGATTGCCGGCGTCGGCACGCTGGCGGAAATGCAGGCGATGCTGCCGGATGCGGTGACCGTGGATCACTCCGGCAAGCTGATCCTGGCGGGGTTTGTCGATGCCCATGTGCATTACCCGCAGACCGCCATCATTGCCAGCTGGGGCAAACGGCTGATCGACTGGCTGAACAGCTACACCTTCCCGGAGGAAATGCGGTTCGGCGACCGCGGGTATGCCGATGAAATCGCAAACCGCTACTTGGACCTGACCGCGGCCCATGGCACCACCACGGTCTGCAGCTATTGCACCATCCACCCCGAAAGCGCGGATGCGTTCTTTGCCGCGGCGCAGGCGCGCGGGCAGCGGGTGGCGGCGGGCAAGACCTGCATGGACCGCAACGCACCAGACGGGCTGCGCGACACCCCGCAGTCGGCCTATGACGACAGCGAGGCGCTGATTGCGCGTTGGCACGGGGTGGACCGGCTGGAATATGCGATTACCCCGCGGTTCTCCCCCACCTCAACCCCGGAACAGCTGGAGGCAATGGGCGCGCTTTGGGCCAAGCACCCGGAATGCCTGATGCAAACGCATCTGAGCGAACAGACGGATGAGATCGAGTGGGTGAAATCGCTGTTCCCGCAGGCCCGCGATTACCTGGACACCTATGAAGAGTTTGGCCTTTTAGGGGCCAAGGGGCTTTACGGCCACGCCATCTACCTGGAGGAGCGCGAGCGGCACCGGCTGCGGGAATTCGGCGCGGCGCTGATCCATTGCCCGACGTCGAACACCTTCATCGGCTCCGGCCTTTTTGACATGGCCGGGCTGATGGCCGAAGGCCAGCGGATCGGCCTTGCCACCGACACCGGCGGCGGCTCCAGCTTTTCGATGCTGCGCACGATGGCGGCGGCCTATGAAATCGGCCAGCTGCGCGGCACCCCGCTGCACGCGGCGCAGCTGTTGTGGCTGGCGACCCAGGGCTCTGCCACGGCGCTGCGGATGGAAGGCAAGATCGGCAACATCGCGGCAGGCATGGAAGCGGATCTGGTGGTGCTGGACCTGGCCTCCACCCCGGCTATCGCCCAGCGGTCCGAGCGGGCCGGAGATGTGTGGGAGGCAGTGTTCCCGACCATCATGATGGGTGATGACCGGGCCATTGCCGAGGTCTGGATCGGCGGCCAGCCGGTCAAGCGCAGCTAGCAGCGCCGGATCAGCAGCCCGGGCGGGCTAGCACCATCACCCAGATATTGCCCGCGCCGCGGGCGACGGCGAATTCGGTCACTTCGCGGCTGAGCATGTTTCTGCGGTGGCCGCGGGAGGCCTGCCAGCTGGCCATCGCCTCGGCCAGCCCGGGCTGGCCTTTGGCAATGTTCTCGGCCGCCGCGCACCAGCCGTAGCCAGCACGCTTCAGGCGGGTGCCAAGTGTGCTGCCGCCGCTGCCGGTGTGGGAAAAGAACCCTTTGCGCGCCATGTCCCCGGCATGGGCCTGCGCAGCCTGTTCCAGCCCGGCGGAATAAGCCAGCGGCGGCAGGCCGGAGCCTGCACGCAAGCCGTTGATGCCGGCCACGGCGGCGGAGCGGTCCACATCTTCCGCCAGTGCCTCAACGGCCCACAGGAGGAGGAAGGCTGCGGCAAGCCGCCGTTTCTTCATGGCGTCACCCCTGCATCAGCTTGTGCGCCAGGCCGCGGTGGCGCTCCAGCAGCCGCGGCAGGTCCAAAGTTGCCAGCTCGCCGCCGCGGATGATCTGCCTGCCTTCGACAAACAGGTGTTTGACCTGGGTCGGGCCGGCCAGCAGCAGAGCGGCAGCGTCCCAGCTGCCGCTGGAGGCGATGCCGCTTGTGCCCCAGACTGCGATGTCGGCGCGCTTGCCCGGCTCCAGCCGCCCGCAGTCGGGGCGGCCCAGCACATCGGCGCCGCCGCGGGTGGCGATCTCCAGCGCTTCATAGGCGCTCATCGCGTCAGCCCCGTTTGCCACCCGCTGCAGCAGCATGGCCTGACGCGCCTCAGAGCTGAGGCTGGCCATGTCGTTGCTGGCGGATCCATCGACGCCCAGCCCCACTGGCACACCTGCGTCGCGCATTGCGCGCACCGGTGCAATGCCGCTGCCCAGACGGCAGTTGGAGCAGGGGCAATGGGCAACCCCGGTGCGGGTTCTGGCAAAGAGATCAATCTCTTGCCCGTCGAGTTTAACGCAGTGCGCATGCCAGACATCATCGCCGGTCCAGCCTAGTTCCTCGGCGTATTGGCCGGGGCGGCAGCCAAAATTTGCCTCAGAATAAGCGATGTCCTCGTCGTTCTCGGCCAGGTGAGTGTGCAGCATCACCCCCTTGTCGCGGGCCAGCAGCGCAGCATCGCGCATCAGCTCGCGGCTGACGGAGAACGGCGAGCACGGTGCCAGGCCTACACGGCACATGGAGCCTTCTTCAGGGTCGTGGAAAGCGTCCACCACCCGGATCATGTCGTCGAGGATTGCGCTCTCATCCTCGACCAGGCTGTCCGGCGGCAGGCCGCCGTCGCTTTCACCGATGCTCATGGCGCCGCGGGTCGGATGAAAGCGCAGCCCAGCTTCGCGGGCGGCATGGATGGTGTCCTCCAGCCGGGCGCCGTTGGGATAAAGGTACAGGTGGTCGGAGCTGAGCGTGCAGCCTGACAGCGCCAGTTCGGCAAGGCCCAGCTGGGCGGAAACAAACATCTCATCCGGGGTGAAGCGGGCCCAGATGGGGTAAAGCCGCTGCAGCCAGCCGAACAGCAGCGCATCCTGCGCGCCTGGAACCGCGCGGGTCAGGTTCTGGTACAGATGGTGATGGGTGTTGACCAGCCCGGGGGTGACCACGCAGCCGCGGCCGGAGACCACGTCGCCGCTGGTCTGCAGCCCCTGCCCCACTGCGGCAATCACGCCGCCGCGGATCAGCACATCTGCGCCGTGCAGCACACGGCGGGAATCGTCCATCGTCAGGACGGTATCGGCGTTTTGAATCAGGATCTCTGTCATATCCACACACTCCTAGAGACAGCCCGCTTCATGGGAATGTGTGATCGGCCGATGGAAAACGGGCGAAGAACCGGCCTGCGGCAAAGCTATAGGCCAAGGCTGCCGGTTTCAACCCGTCTATGGCTGGCGCAGCAGCTCCAGCGCTGCCGCGTGGATCTCTGCATTGGCCGCCGCCAGGGCACGGCCGCCGTTGTGGGCCGGGTTGCCCTGCCAGTCGGTGACGATGCCGCCTGCCGCCTGGATCACCGCAATCGGCGCCTGGATGTCATAGGCGTTGAGGCCCGCCTCGATCACCAGATCCGCCTGCCCGGCCGCAACCAGGGCATAGGCGTAGCAGTCCATGCCGTAGCGGGTCAGCTTGGCCCGGGCGGAGACCCGTTCGAAGCCCGCGCGTTCTTCGGCGGTCCCGACCTCGGGGAAGGTGGTGAACAGGATGGCGTCGGCCAGCGCTGCGGTGCCAAGCGTCTGCAGGGGCCTTTCACCCAGCGGACCGGTCATCGTGGCGGTCTCCGGCCCGCCGCAGAAGCGCTCGCCGGTATAGGGCTGGTCGATCACGCCAAGGAAAGGGCCGTTTTCATCCGCCAGCGCAATCAGCACCCCCCAGGTCGGCGTGCCGCTGATGAAGCCGCGGGTGCCGTCGATCGGGTCCAGCACCCAGGTGCGGCCGGAGCTGCCGGCCTCAGCGCCGAACTCCTCGCCCAGGATACCGTCCTGCGGGCGCAGCTCGGCCAGCACCGCCCGCATCGCCTGCTCGGCGGCGCGGTCGGCCACGGTCACCGGGTCGAACCCGCCGGCCAGCTTGTTTTCGGTGTTCAGCGAGGACGTGCGGAAATGCGGAAGGATGGCGGCGCGGGCTGCGTCTGCCATCCTGTGTGCTACGTCGAGATCGGAAAGAGCGGCCTGTGTCATACCCGAACGGGTGCCACCAGGCCGCCTTCATTGCAAGCGCAAACCCGCCCTTCGCGGTATTTTGCGCCGCAAAGCCGTGTCCGCGGCCGCCTTGTCTTCAGGCGACGTCGCTCAGCACCCGGGCCAGTTCGAACAGGCGGCGGCGCTGGTTTTCCGGAATTGCATAGTAGGAGCGCACCAGGTCCAGTGCTTCCTTGTCGCCCATCAGATCCTCCGGCACGGAGGCTTTCTCGGCGGGGGACTTGCCCTCTTCCTGCAGGCCCTCGAAGAAGAAGCTTACGGGCACTTCCAGCGCGTCGGAAATATCCCACAGGCGGGAGGCGCTGACCCGGTTGGCACCGGTTTCATACTTCTGGATCTGCTGGAATTTGATGCCGACCTGCTCAGCGAGCTGCTGCTGCGTCATGCCAATCAGCCACCGGCGATGGCGGATCCGCTTTCCCACGTGCACGTCTACGGGATGAGCCATGCGATTCTCCTAAATCTGTACATCCGGCTGCAACCCGGACCGCTGTTCCAATAACATGTTGCGGCGATTTCCAATGCTTGCCGGAAACACGTTTCCCCATCAGAGCGATCTGACCTCAACCTCTGAGCAAAAGTGTACAACCCTTGCGGTTGATTGCAAGACTGCCGTCGCGCGTTACGAGGGGTTGAAAGTCAAGCGCATGATTTCATGTATCATTTTTCTAAACGTTTTATTGCCAAGCAGCTGGGGATCGCGTACTTCCCCAGAAATAGCGAGATGCGCGGCGCGGCGGCAGGCCGACAGTGTGGCCGTGCGAATCATGCCGATTCCCGTAACAGGTGAGGAGAGGACATGCAGGCTTTCCAGGTTTCAGCTTTCGGCCAGCCGGCCGCTTTGACGCAAACGGAGTGCCCGCCCCCCGGTCCCGGGCAGGCAGCAGTCGCCCTGCGGGCCTGCGGACTGAATTTCGCCGACCTCCTGATGATGAAGGGCAGCTACCAGGACACGCCGGAGCCGCCCTTTACCCTGGGGCTGGAAGCGGCCGGGGTGGTCACTGCGCTTGGCGCGGGCACCGAGGGTTTTGCCATCGGCGACCGGGTGGCGGTGTTCGGCGGCTCCGGCGGGCTGGCAGAGGCGGGGGTGTTTGATGCCGCGCGGCTGATCCGGATCCCGAATGCGATGAGTTTCGAACATGCCGCGGCCATTCAGATCGCCTATGGCACCAGCCATATGGCGCTGGATCACTGCGCCCGGCTGCAGCCGGGGGAGACCCTGCTGGTGACCGGCGCCGCGGGCGGCGTCGGGCTGACCGCGGTGGAGATCGGCAAGCTGATGGGCGCGACGGTGATCGCCCAGGCCCGCGGCCAGGAGAAGCTGGATGTCGCCGCAGCCGCGGGCGCCGATCACCTGATCGACGCCGGCGAGGACCTGCGCAGCGCGGTCAAGGCGCTTGGCGGGGCGGATGTGGTCTATGACGCCATCGGCGGCGATGTGTGGAAGGCGGCCTTCCGCTCTGCCAATCCCGGCGCGCGGCTGCTGCCGGTCGGTTTTGCCGGCGGCGAAGTGCCGCAGATCCCGGCCAACCATCTGCTTGTGAAGAACTTGATGGTGATCGGCTTCTACCTGGGCGGCTACATGAAGTTCCGCCCCGAGGCGGTGCGCCGCTCCTTTGAGACGCTGTTTGCCTGGCACGGCGCGGGCCGCATCAAGCCCCACATCAGCCACACCCTGCCGCTGGAGCAGGCGGGCGACGGCCTGGAGCTGCTGCGCAGCCGCAAATCGACCGGCAAGGTGGTGATCACCATGGGCGGCAGCTGACAGGCCGAACGGCCGCAGTTAGGGCTCCCGCCCGCAGACAGAGCATTTCTGCGAAATGCACCGCAGCGGTTGGGCCAGGCTCAGCGCCCGCGGCGCTGAGCCTGGCCCAAGGCCGCCAAGGATGCGCTGGCCACGCCAGGGCAGCCTGCGGGCGCGGGAGTTCCGGCCTGCAGGCTTGTCAGCTGGCCGCCCGCAGCGGCGTGGCCCACAGCCCCTGGAACCCCTGCCGGATGAACTCCGCCAGTTCCTCGACATAGGGCGCGTGCACGCGCTCCGCGCCGTAGAGGTTGATGTGCTGCATCGGCAGTTCCGGCAGTCCGCTGCTTTGGGTGATCAGCTCCTGATAAGACGGCTGGGTGCCCTCCAGCAGCACGCCAACAGCCAGGTCGGCGCTGACGGTTGCCTCGACCGTGCGGTCGGAATCGCTGTCCAGCGCCATTTCCCATTCAATGCCGGCCTCATCCAGCGCCGCCGTGGCCACCGGGCGGAAGCTGCAGTTGCGGCAGAAGCCGAGCCGCAGCGGGCGCTGCCGCCAGACCGCGCCGTCGGGCGCGCCAACCCAACGCAGCGGCATGCTGTGAATGGTCTCGCCGCCCTCGCCTGCACCGGTTTCGGTGGTCAGGATAAGGTCGAAGGCGCCGCGCGCGAACTCGGCCTTGAGGTCGCGGGTGTTGGAGGTGCAGAGGTTCACATTGACCCGCGGATAGCTGAGGCTGAACCGCTTCAGCACCTGCGGGATCACCGGATGCACCACGTCATGCGGCACCCCAAGGAGCACCTCGCCCTCAAAGGCCTGGTCGGTCAGCCGGCTGATCACCTCGTCATTCAGCGCCACCATCTTGCGGGCATAGCCCAGCATCTGTTCGCCCTCGGCGGTCAGCGCGATGGTGCGGCCCGACCGGTCCAGCAGTTCCAGCCCCAAAAGCTCCTCCAGCCGTTTCATCTGCATCGAGACCGCCGACTGGGTCAGATGCAGGAAACCGGCGGCGCGGGTCACCCCGCCGTATTCCGCCACCGCAACAAAGGAGCGGAGCGTGGTGATATCGAGATTTCTTACCATCACAGAACCTGATTCATTGGATCAAAAACATTCGTTTTAAAAATATGCCACAGCACCCCATATTCATCAACACAATTGATCGCCCAAAAGGGAAGCATCACAAACATAACTGAAGGACCAAGCCCATGACCCTCGCAACCTCATCCTGCACCGCCCCCTGCCGCGCCGCCAAACCGCAGCTTTCAATAACGTCTCGCCTGCGCCTTCACATGGCCGCCTGGCGCCAGCGCCGCCAGCTGGCGCGGCTCGATGCGCGCGCGCTGGAGGATATCGGCGTGACCCGGGCGCAGGCGGACGCGGAGGCCCGCGGCGGGTTCTGGAAAGCGCCGGATCACTGGCACGGCTGAGCCGGTTCCGGCCAGTCAGGCGCCGGCCTTACGGACGGGCCGCCGCAGCGCGGCCCGTTTGGTTGTTTTTCATGTATTTCTTTGTCCGAAATACTTGAACCGAACTCCGCTTCACCCGATATTTGGCTGGAAAGCTGCCGCCTGCGGTCCTGTTCGCGTGCCGGCAGCGAGGGAGTAGATTACGGAGACCATTCAATATGGCACAATTCGATACCATCCGCTCTGCCGCAGGCGCCCGCGCCGCGCAGATTGATGAGGGCCTCCGCGCCCATATGAACAAAGTCTATGCCACCATGTCGGCAGGCACGTTCATCACCTTCCTGGCCGCCTGGGCGATTGCCGGGCTGGCGGTCACCTCCGACCCGGCCAATGCCGTGGCCCAGCTGAGCGCTGACAAATACCTGACCAACATCGGCTATGCGCTTTATGCCTCGCCGCTGAAGTGGGTGATCATGTTCGCGCCGCTGGCCTTCATCTTCGGCATCGGCGCCGCCGCCAACCGCATGTCCGCGGCCGGCGTGCAGCTGCTGTTCTATGTCTTCGCCACCGTGATGGGCCTGTCGATCAGCTCGATCTTCCTGGTCTTCACCGGCGAAAGCATCGTGCAGGTGTTCCTGATCACCTCCATCGCCTTTGCGGGCCTGTCGCTGGTGGGCTACACCACCAAGAAGGACCTCAGCGGCATGGGCTCCTTCCTGATCATGGGCCTGATCGGCCTGATCGTGGCGTCGATCGTTAACATCTTCCTGGCGTCCTCCGCCATGGCGTTTGCGATCTCGGTGATCGGCGTGCTGATCTTTGCAGGCCTCACCGCCTATGACACCCAGCGGATCAAGAACGACTACCTGCAGATGGCCCACGCGGGCGACCAGGAGTGGCTGGCGAAATCCGCGATCATGGGCGCGCTGAGCCTCTACCTGGACTTCATCAACATGTTCATGATGCTGCTCCAGCTGCTTGGCAACCGCGAATAACCGCAGGTCACATTCCAACACAGCGAGGGGCGGATCTCAGCGATCCGCCCCTTTTCATTTTCAACAACGATAACAGGGGACACACCCATGAAAATCATTGAGATCCCGGCGGCAGAGGCAGGCCGCCTGCTGCCGCTGCTGCAGGACCTGCACGCGCTGCACGCCCAGCATCAGCCGGAGCGCCACATTCCGGCGCCCGGCAGCGGCGATCTGGCTGCCTGGCTGCAACGCTGGCTGCAGGAGGAGAACGTGTTTGCGCTGGCCGCAGAGAGCCCGCAGGGGGCGCTGCTGGGCTACCTGATCTATGAGCTGCAGGACCGCCCTGCCCTGCCCGTCCGCGCCGCCGAAAAACGCGCCATGCTGCACCATATCTCGGTCACCGGAGCCTGGCGCCGGATGGGCGTCGGCAAGGCGCTGGTGGAGGCGATGAAGACGCGGGCGCTGGCAGAAGGCGCCACGGTGATTGCGGCCACCTATGCGCCGTTCAACAGCGCCTCGGCGGCGCTGATGCAGGGTATGGGGATGGAACCGGTGCTGACCGTGGCAGAGTGGCGCGCCTGAGGTCAGACGCCGGAGCAATCAAGGCCGGCGGAAATGGCAATCGCCCCCTGCCGGCCCGGCACCTTGCGGAGGCTTCCATCCACGAGGCAGCCCGAGACGCTCTGCAGCAGGCTGCGCAGCTCCGCCTCCGCAATCTCCGGCAGGACGGGCACCGCGCTGGTTTCCGGGACGCTCAGCACCGCGACACCGGCGCTGCCCGCGCGCACCAGGCTCAGCGCCAGCCTGCGCCCGTTCAGGCGCACAAACCTGTCCGATACCGCCTGCTGCGCTGCCCCGTGCTGACGGGGGGCTGCTGCCGCAACGGGTAAAGGCGCGGCACTGACGGCCGGGGGCAGCGGCACCGCGGCCTTCTCTTCAAAGAAACTGGACACCGGCGCCCCGGCCGCTGACAGCACCGCCGCTAACAAGATTACCCTCACAACACATCCACCCGCTTGCTTGTTCACCCACAAGCCACAGGCTAGGCCGGAAATGGGGCAACAAGGTGCCGGAGCCCCCGGCAATCCGCGCGGCATTTTCCGACAATTGCAGACAGCGGGCCGATGCGGATGCACGGCGCAGATGAAGGCGCAAAAGAAAACGGGCCGCGCAGCGCGCGACCCGTTTCCGGAAATCGGTCCGTAAGGAAGGCTTACTTGATTTTGCCTTCTTTGTACTCGACGTGCTTGCGCACGACCGGGTCGTATTTGCGCACGACCATTTTCTCGGTCATGGTGCGTGCGTTTTTCTTGGTCACATAGAAGTGGCCGGTGCCCGCGCTCGAGTTCAGGCGGATCTTGATGGTGGTCGGCTTCGCCATGGTGCTTCTCCTGCGTCCGAAAAGGCAGGGGCCTCTCGGTAAATTCCTATCTGAAGCCCGGCTTTTACCCGCCCTGCGCCCCAAGTCAACAGCCAAATCGCCCGGAAACCGCCCCGGAGGGCCAATTCTGCCCGCCCGCCCCGCACAACAGGGGCTTTCAGCGGCTTTCCCGCCGATTGGGGCGGTGAAACATCGCTTTCCGCCGTGATTGCCCCATTTCAATGGCTGAAGATCCGCGCCACAGACCGAAAGCCCTGCCGATGCCCGAACCCGGGGATTCCAGCCACTTAGCCCAGCAGCCGAATCTTCTGGTGCGCGCAGTGGCCGGTCTGGCGGTTTCGCTGCGGCACAAGCTGCTGGCCGCCTTTCTGACCGGAACCGGCCTGGTGATCGTACTTGCGCTGCTGGGGCTGCAGACGCTGCTGCAAGCCAATGAGCGGACCCGGCAGCTGATCCGCGATCAGCAGCAGATCGCAGCCTATAACCGCATTTATCAAAGCGCCGGCGACGCCTTGGTGTTTGCCATGGCCAGCACGTCCAAGACCCCGGGCCGCATGGGGCTGCCTTTGGCCCAGGCGCTGAATGAAGCCAATGACCTGACCGTCATCGTTGCCCGCCATGCGCGGCAAGTGGAGCTTCAGAACCTGCCCAGGGATCAGCGGCTGCCGGCACTGCAGCGGACCGCGCAGCGTCTGCCGCCTGCCGCAACGGCCCTTGCCCAGGCCCGGCGGACCGGCGGCACGGCGCGTGTTGCCGAACTGGTGGAAAAGCAGTTCACCCCGATCGCCCTGAGCCTGCAGCGCGATGCCTATACAATCGCCAAGGACATCGAACGGCGGATGAACCTGCGCGCGCAGCAGACCGCCCAGGCCTACGCGCGTGCCCGCGCTCTGGTCATCGGGGCCAGCGTGGCCGCGGTCCTGCTGTCGCTGCTGGCGGGTTATGCGATCTCCTCCTCCGTGCTCTGGCCGGTGGAGCAGATCGGCCGCACGCTGAGCGCAGTCGCCTCCGGCGATTTCACTGCCAGGGCCGCTGTTCCCAACCGCGATGAGTTCGGCGGGCTGGCCAGGAACGCAAACAGCATGAGCCGGGAGCTGGGCGCGCTGTACGAGGAGGTCAATGCGCAAAAGGAGGAGCTGAAGTCCTGGAACAGCCAGCTGGAGCGCAAGGTGGCGCATCAGGTCGCCGAGCTGGAGCGGACCAACCGGCTGCGCCGTTTCCTGCCGGAGCCGGTGGCGGCGATGATCGTGAACGCGGGCGACGGCAGCGCCCTGCTGAACAGCCAGCGCCGCACCGTGACGGTTCTGTTTGCGGACCTGCGCGGCTTCACCGCCTTTGCCAGTGCGGTTGCCCCGGAACAGGTGATTGCGGCGCTCAACGCCTTTCACCAGACCGCCGGGCCGCTGATTGATCAGGCGGGCGGCACGCTGGAGCGGTTTCTGGGCGACGGGCTCCTGGTTCTGTTCAACGCGCCGCTGCCCTGCGAGGATCCGGCCGGGCAGGCGCTGGCGCTGGCGCAGCAGATGCAGGCGGCCTTTCCCGGCGCCCTGAGACCTTTTCAAACCGGCGGCAGCCGGATCGGCCTAGGAATCGGGATTGCCACCGGCGAGGCGACGCTGGGGCAGATCGGTTTCGAAGGGCGGCTGGACTATGCGGCAATCGGCGCGGCGCCGAACCTGGCGGCCCGGCTCTGCGAGCAGGCGCAAAGCGGGCAGATCCTGCTGTGCGAGGCCACCGCCCAGGCCATTGGCGCCGGCCTGCAGAAAGCCGGCAGTTTCGAGTTGAAGGGCATACCCGGAGCAGCCGCTGCCTATGAACCGGAAAAACGCGCAGAAGGCCTGTAAGCCGGATCCTGTCCCCCCTGCCCCGTAAGGCAGGGATCGATGGCCATTCATCTAGGCGGCGCATTGCTGCGCCGCTCAAGCTGCCAACCCGGTCCCTCTCGGCTGAAGCGAACCTAGCGGCGGTATCCCGGCGGACCGGAACCAGCCCGCGCGGGGACCCTATTTGGCATTGCTCCCGGTGGGGCTTGCCGTGCCGCCCCTGTTGCCAGGGGCGCGGTGGGCTCTTACCCCACCGTTTCACCCTTACCAGCCCGGGGGCTGGCGGTCTGTTTTCTGTGGCGCTTTCCGTCGGGTTTCCCCGCCCGGGCGTTACCCGGCACCGCTGCTTCATGGAGTCCGGACTTTCCTCCCGCACGGGGCTCCCCCCGCGCCGGCGGCCATCCAGCCTTCTGCGCGAGGGGAGGCGTAGGAACAACGGCGCCCGCCGTCAAGCGGATAGTGCGGCGGCAGGGGCTTTGCCCCTCTTGGCGAAGGGCCAATTCACCCCAGGATATTTCCAGCCAGATGAATAATGGATCCGCTCTTCATCTGGCCCCCAATATCCCGGAGCGCGAGGCAGAGCCTCGCATAAGCCCCCCTTAGCGGACCAGCGGATGCAAAGGCAGAAAGTCTTCTGCCGAGAGCGGGCCGCGCGCCCAGGGCCGGAACCGCAGCCGCACAGCCGTCAGAAGCGTTTGATCATCAGCAGGTGCCGTGAAACCGGCCGCGGCGGCGGCTTGGCGGAAGTCCTCAAATTCCATGCTCTGCGGCTGCGGCGCCCCGAAGCCTCCCGCGGCCAGCCCAAGCCGGGCCAGGCGCGCCCAGTCGAAACGCGGGCCGGGGTCGCATTTGCGTCCCGGCGCCATGCAGGAATGGCCGATCACCCCCGCAGGCGGGATGTCTCGGCGCTGCATGATGCCGCGCATCAGCGCTTCCAGCGCCGCCATCTGCGGTTCGCTGAACGGATGGGTGCCGCGATTGTCGAGCTCGATGCCGATGGAGCGGGAGTTGATGTCCGCCTGCCCGGCCCATTCGCCGGCGCCTGCGTGCCAGGCGCGGCTGTCTTCCGCCACCATCTGCCACAGGCCGCCGTCCGCACCGATCAGGTAGTGGGCGGAAACCTCGGCCGCCGGATCGCAAAGCCGGTCCAGCGCCGCTGCAGCACTGTCCATCGCGGTGTAGTGCAAAACGATCAGGGACGGCGTCAGGCCATCCCTGCGGGGCCCGAAATTCGGGCTGGGGTGCCAAACGGCGCCTGGCTGATCAGCCGTCATCAGTTTTGGACGGCCAGCCGGTAAGGCGCCGGATCCCAGCCGCAGGCAAAGCCGTCGCCATCCGGGTCCAGCACCTTGCGGTCGCGCTCGGGGCCGCCGCTTTCGAGGAAGGCGACCTGGGCCTGGTCAGGCGAGGCGAACTCCGCGCAGTTGCGGGCGCTGCGGGCCTTCAGATTGATGCCCGCGCGGGTGTAGAGCCGCACACCCTTGGGGTTGGAGGTGCTGAGCGCGTATTTGACGATGTTCGGCCCGCTATCGCCAGCGCGTTCCGGCACCGCGGTGGGCTGCACCTGCTGGTACTGCGACCGCTGCCGCTCCAGCCGCGCCGCATCGCTTTCGATCGACTGGCGCGCCGACACTGCCTGGAAATCGTTCTCGTCCGAGATACCCGCGTTGCCTGCCAGCTGCGGCGCCGGGTTGGACGGGCTGGCGTCCAGCGGCGCCGTGCCGGTCCCGGAGCCGGAACTGGCGCGGGAGGCTGCCAGGGCCGCTTCGGTCTGGCGGGCGATGTCCGCGTCGCCGGCGGACGCCGCGGCGCTGCTGAACGTGCCTGCAGCGGTTGAGGTGCCGGCGCTGCGCGGCGCGGCCGCGGTCTGGTAGGTTTCCGTGGACACCCGCGCGGGCGGCACCAGCGGGTCGCCATTGATGGTGGTGCCAGCGGCGGGCGGCGGCGCAAACGGGTCGCCGTCGATGCCAACGCCTGCGGCGCTGTCGGGAACCTGGGGAGAACAGGCAGCCATAACCAGAAGGCTGCCTGCGGCGGCGTAAGATGCGAATGCGCGCATGGGGTACCTGTCAGCTCTGCTCAATTGCTTGCGCAGAGGTTTACCACCATTGCTGCGGCTTGGCTACAAAGCCGGCCGCATTCTCCAGCGCATAGGCAGTGTTCAGCAGATCGCCCTCTTCCCAGGGCTTGCCAATGAGCTGCAGGCCCAGCGGCAGGCCCTGGCTGTCCAGCCCGGCAGGCACCGCAACGCCGGGCAGGCCCGCCAGGTTCACGGTGACGGTGAACACGTCATTGAGGTACATCTGCACCGGATCCGCCTCGGTCATCTCGCCCAGGCCAAAGGCCGCGGACGGGGTGGCCGGGGTCAGGATCGCATCGACACCGGCGGCAAAGGCGTCCTCAAAGTCCTTCTTGATCAGGGTGCGGACGCGGCGGGCGCGGTTGTAATAGGCGTCGTAGAAGCCAGCCGACAGCACGTAGGTGCCGACCATTACACGCCGCTGCACCTCGTGGCCGAAGCCCTCGGCGCGGGTCTTCTCGTACATCTCGGTGATGCCGTCGCCGGCTTCCAGCGTGGCGCGGCGGCCGTAGCGGACGCCATCATAGCGCGCCAGGTTCGAGGAGGCCTCAGCCGGGGCAATCACGTAATAGGCGGGCAGCGCATATTTGGTGTGGGGCAGCGAGATATCGACGATCTCGGCACCGGCTGCTTTCAGCATCTCGGCGCCGTCGGCCCACAGCGTCTCGATCTCGCCGGGCATGCCGTCCATGCGGTATTCCTTGGGGATACCGATCTTCTTGCCGCGGATGTCGCCGGTCAGCATCGCCTCGAAATCCGGCACCGCCAGTTCGGCAGAGGTCGAATCCTTGGGGTCATGGCCGCACATGGCTTCCAGCATGATCGCCGCGTCGCGCACCGATTTGGTCATCGGGCCGGCCTGGTCCAGCGAAGAGGCGAATGCAACGATGCCCCAGCGCGAGCAGCGGCCGTAGGTCGGCTTGATGCCGACGGTGCCGGTAAAGGCGGCAGGCTGGCGGATCGAGCCGCCGGTGTCGGTGCCGGTGGCCGCCAGGCAGAGGTCGGCCGCCACAGCAGAAGCGGAGCCGCCGGAGGAGCCGCCCGGGGTCAGCTGGGCGTCGTCATTGCCGCGGCGCCAGGGGCTGACGGCATTGCCGTAGACGGAGGTCTCATTAGAGGAGCCCATGGCGAACTCATCCATGTTCAGCTTGCCCAGCATGACGGAGCCGGCATCGGCCAGCTTCTGGCTAACGGTGGATTCATACTCCGGCTTGAAGCCTTCGAGGATCTTCGAGGCCGCCTGCGAGGGAACGCCCTTGGTGCAGAACAGGTCCTTGATGCCGATCGGCAGGCCGCACATGGAGGGCGCATCGCCCGCCTTGATGCGGTCGTCCGCCGCTTTGGCGCGTTCCATCGCAATCTCGGGCGTCTTGTGCACGAAGGCGTTCAGAGCATCAGCCGCGTCGATCGCCTTGAGGCAGGCTTCGGTCAGCTCAACGGAAGTGGTGTCGCCCTTGCGCAGCGCGTCGCGGGCCTCTGCCAGGCCCAGTTTGTTCAGATCGCTCATGTCTCTTACTCCACGACTTTGGGCACTGCGAAGAAGCCTTCGCGGGCGTCCGGCGCATTGGCCAGAACCTTGTCCTGCTGGTTGCCGTCGGTGACTTCATCCGCGCGGCGCTTGAGGCGCTGCGGGGTGACGGAGGTCATCGGCTCGACGCCCTCGACGTCCACCTCGTTCAGTTGCTCGATGAAGCCCAGGATGTTGTTGAACTCGTCTGCCAGCGCCGGCAGCGCGTCGTCCTCGACCTTGATCCGGGCCAGTTTGGCCACCTTGGCGGCGGTGCTTTGGTCTATCGACATGGAAACCCTCATCTGGTGTTGGATAGGCATTTACCGCCGTGCCGCCTGCGCTGCAAGCCGGCATGGGGCGTTCGCTGCGTTGCGCCGGCTTAACCGGGCAGGCGCGGCAAATTATCCGCAGGCTTCAATTCCATTTCGCATCAGGCCTGTTAGGCTTCCGCCAAGGACAACGGGAGGAGAAATGCGATGAAGATCATTTGGCTGGGCCACGGCTCATTCCGCATCGAAACAAGCGGCCAGGTGCTGCTGGTGGACCCCTGGCTGAGCGGCAACCCGGTACTGCCGGAAGACAGCCATGAGGCCGCGATTGCAGGCGCCACCCATATCCTTCTGACCCATGTGCATTTCGACCATGTGGTGGACGTGCTGCCCTTGGCGAAACGGCTGGAGGTGCCGGTGGTGGGGCAATACGACCTGATGGGCCTGTGGGGCGAGACCGAAGGCGTGCAGACCACCGGCTTCAACAAGGGCGGCACGGTGGACCTGGGCGGGGTCAAGGTTGCGATGGTGCCGGCCTCGCACAGCTCCACCTTCAACACCCAGGACGGCCTGCGCACCGGCGGTTCGGAAGTGGGTTATATGCTGATGGCGGAGGGCAAGACGGTCTATCTGTCCGGCGACACCGCGATCATGGCCGACATGGAGTGGATGGGCGATTACTACAAACCGGACGTGGGCATCCTGTCGGCGGGCGGCCATTTCACCATGGACATGAAACAGGCGGCCTACGCGGCCAAGCGGTACTTCAACTTCAAGACGGTGATTCCCTGCCACTACAAGAGCTTCCCGGTCCTGGAGCAGGACGCCAAGGATCTGATTGAAGGGCTGCCCGGCGTCGATGTCATCAAGCCGGAAGTGATGAAGGCGATCGAAATCTGACCTGTCCGGGCGTGCGGAAAACCTCCCGCCCGCCGCCGGATCTGCAGGGCAGACCCGCTCCCGTTGGGCGGGGCGCCGGGCCTGACGGCCCGGCGCAGACAGGTTTCAGGCTGCCGGTTTCGTCTGCGGCACGGTGAACGCCGCACGCGCTGCAGCCGCCTTCTCCCGGCAGATGCAGCCGCGGGCGTGGTCATTGATCAGCCCCATCGCCTGCATGAACGCAAAAACCGTGGTCGGCCCAACGAATTTCCAGCCGCGTTTCTTGAGCGCCTTGGACAGCGCCACGGATTCGGGGCTGGTGGAGGCGGTCTGCGGCTCCGGCAGGTCTTCCGGGTTCGGCTCATAGCTCCAGAAAAACGCGGCGAGGGACCCCGCCTCCGCCACCAGCTCCTGTGCGCGGGCGGCGTTGTTGATCACCGCCTCGATCTTGCCGCGGTGGCGGATGATGCCCTTGTCCTGCAGCAGCCGCTCCACGTCCCTCGCGCCGAACTTCGCCATCTCGTTGAAATCGAACCCGGCAAAGGCGGCGCGGAAGTTTTCGCGCTTGTCGAGAATAGTCCGCCAGCTGAGGCCGGACTGGAAGCTTTCGAGGCAGACCTTCTCGAACAGTCGGATATCGTCGCCCACCGGGTAGCCCCATTCCTCGTCGTGGTAGCGCAGGAAATCCGGGGCCGAGGCGCTCCAGGCGCAGCGGGTGCCGCCGTCAGGCGCGGTGTACAAGCGGCTCATTCCCCGCCCCGCAGGAAATCAAGCCGGGGATCCATCAT
The DNA here is from genome assembly GCF_020514995.1 of Leisingera sp. McT4-56. Lineage (NCBI taxonomy): Bacteria > Pseudomonadati > Pseudomonadota > Alphaproteobacteria > Rhodobacterales > Roseobacteraceae > Leisingera > Leisingera sp. McT4-56. The sequence goes on from NZ_JAJALF010000003.1 coordinate 172,988, forward strand.
GGTGGGCGCAACGCCGATGATTTCCGGCTCCACCACGCCGCCGGTCACAAAGGGATCCTGCGCCACGCGGGCAAACAGGTCCTCCTCACTTTCGCCCACGGCGAGGATCGCACCGCCTTCGCCATCGGTCATGGATCCGGCGGCAAGGAACACCCCGTCCTCAAACCCCTTTTGGAGCCAGGCCTTGTGGCCGTCCAGGTATTCGGCCAGGCGGTCTTTCTGCTCGGCAAATGTCAGCAAAATGAAATACATGCTTGTCTCCTGTGATGCATATTAACGGGGGTGATCCTGTGGCAGCTGACACTCGAGCCAGTCCTGCATCAGCGCCACTTCGCGGTTGATGAATTCCACATCGCCAAATGCCTGCGCCAGCGCCGCTGCCCCCTGGCTGCGCGCCAGCAGGTGCATGGCCAGGGCATCCGAGTCCGTGCCGCAGCCCAGCTCTTCGAACTGGCGGCAAAGCCATGTCCGGAACAGAGTGAAAACCGCATTGGCCTGATCCTGCGCCGCATGGTTCAGCTTGCCAAGCTCCGCAACCAGCGTGCCGACGGGACAGCCGTACAGAATGATCTTGGCCTGGTTGGCGATCAGGATGCGAATGAAGCAGATGATCCGCTGCTCCGGGCCGGCGCCTTCCGCCTGCCAGGTGTTCAGCATGGTGCGGGTCGAAGCCAAGCGGCGCGCGATCACTGCTTCAAGGATCTCGTCCTTGGTCTTGAAATGATAATAGAAATTGCCGCGCGAGATGCCGACCGCCGCGGCGATATCCGCAAACGACGTGGCCTCGAACCCGCGCTCATAGAACAGCTGGTCCGCGGCCTCAGCGATCCGGTCTTTGGTTGCTGGCTGTGGCATCTACACCCCTAGGACGTTTGACCTAATTGCAATCTAGGACATTTGACCTACAGGCGCAACCGGCAAGCGAAGCGACGGCACGTCACATGCTCCATGATCAGCGTTTGCCGGCAAAGAACTCCTTGAGCAGCGCGCTGGCCTCGCCTTCGGCAATCCCGTCATAGACCTCAGGCGCGTGATGCGCTTGCGGATGGGAGAACACACAGGCGCCATGCGCCACGCCGCCGGACTTGGGATCAGCGGCGCCGTAGTACACCCGGCGGATGCGGGCGGCAGCGATTGCAGCGGCGCACATGGCGCAGGGCTCCAGCGTCACATAGAGGTCGTAGCCCGTGAGCCGCTCGCTACCCAAGGCGGCACAGGCCGCACGGATGGTCAGAATCTCGGCGTGGGCGGTGGGATCGTTCAGTTCGCGGGTGCGGTTGCCTGCCAGCGCCGCAACCTGCCCGTCCGGCGAGATCAGCGCAGCGCCCACAGGCACTTCACCGCGCTCTGCCGCTGCCCGCGCCTCAGCCAGCGCCTTATCCATGTGCGATTTGAATGCCATACGCTCCGCTCAGCTTGAATGCAGCAAGGCTATACACTTAGAAAAGTTTCGGCCCGGCGGCAACGCCGGGCAGCGCCCGTCCGCCCCCATGGGCGGGCGCTTCGCTTGCCGCCCGCGGCCGGGCTCTGCCCTCACCACACTTTGCCCGCCCGCGATTGCCCGCTTTCGCAAGGAGGCGGAATGCTCTATGGCACGGGCATGAGCAAAACACCCGCATCCCCCAAGGGCAAACCGGCCCCGAAATCCCAGCCCCGCAAAGCGCCTTCCAAACCCGAAGGCGCCGCGCCTGAGGGCGACCGCATCGCCAAGGTCCTGTCGCGCGCCGGCGTTGCCTCGCGCCGCGAAGCCGAGCGCATGATTGCGGAGGGCCGTGTGTCGGTGAACGGCAAGAAGATCGACAGCCCGGCGCTGAACGTGACCGCGGCAGACCGGATCAGCGTTGACGGCCAGCCGCTGCCGGAGGCCGAGGCGCCGCGGATGTGGCTGTATTACAAGCCCACCGGACTGGTGACGTCGAACAGCGACGAAAAGGGCCGCAAGACCATCTTCGACGAGCTGCCGGAGGACATGCCGCGGGTAATGACGGTGGGACGGCTCGACCTCAACTCCGAAGGGCTCTTGCTGCTGACCAATGACGGCGGCATCAAGCGCAAGCTGGAGCTGCCCGCCACCGGCTGGCTGCGCCGCTACCGGGTGCGGATCAACGGCCGCCCCAAGGACGAGGATTTTGCCCCGTTGCGCAAGGGCCTGGTGATCGAGGGCGAGAAGTTCCAGCCGATGACCGTGACGCTGGACCGCCAGCAGGGCGCCAACGCCTGGCTGACGGTCGGCCTTCGCGAGGGCAAGAACCGCGAGATCCGCCGCGCGATGGAGGATATCGGCTATAGCGTGAACCGGCTGCTGCGGGTGTCCTACGGGCCGTTCCAGCTGGGCGATCTGAAACCGGGCGAAGTCGAGGAGCTGCGCCCGCGCGTGGTGCGCGACCAGCTCGGGCTGGAGCCGGAAGAGGAAAAGCCGGCAGGCCGCCCTACCCGCTCCCGCGGCGGCAAACCCGCTGGCAGGCCGGCGGGCAAGCCGGGCGGCAAACCGGTGGCAAAGGCGCCAGGAAAACCCGGCAAACCGGGCGGCCGGACCGCGGCACCGCAGCAGGACCGCCCCGCCCCGCGCGGCGCCGGCAAGCGCCCGATCGGCAAGAATCCCCGGCGCTGAGCCGTTTCCCGCAGACTTCCCCCTAGCAACACCGCCAGCTATCCCCTAGATTTCCAATCAGTTAATCTTCGCTGGCGGTCTTGGGGGGGCCTTCGCGTGCAGAAACTTGCCTATGCTGCCCTGTTGATCCTGATGTTCGGCCTCAGCACCGGCTGGATCGTGGGGGGCTGAGCTGATGGCGCAGCGATACGGCGGCAAGTACAGCCCTGACGGCAAACCCGCAGCGCAGGACACGCCGCCGCAGCAGTCTTACCGCAACGCCCAGGTGGACCCGGTCGGAGTGCGCGCCAACGTGTTGTTCGTGCCGCCTGCGATCTTGACCCTCCTGTCCTTGAACGACGGCGCCGCGGGGCTGGCGCTGGGGCTAATCGGGGCCGGCCTGTGGACCGGCGGCGCCTTGCTGCTGCGCGAGGGGCTGAAAGCCGAAGCCGCCTATGCCGCCCGCAAGGTGGCGCGCAAACCCGCCCTGCCCCGCAAGATCCTGGCGGCGCTGCTGACGGGCGGCGGCGCGGCGCTGGCGGCGTGGAAGGCCGAACCGGGCATCCTGATTGCCGCCGTTTACGGCGCCGCTGCAGCGGGCCTGCACGTCACCGCCTTTGGCATTGACCCGCTGCGGGACAAAGGCGTGGAAGGGGTCGACGATTTCCAGCAGTCCCGGGTGGCCCGCGCGGTGGATGAGGCAGAACAAAGCCTTGCCGCGATGAAGGACGCCGCCCTGCGCGCCCGTGACCGCAAGGTCGAGGCGCGGGTGGAGCAGTTTCAGTCCGTTGCCCGCGAGCTGTTCCGCACGGTGGAGGAAGACCCGCGTGATCTGACCGCTGCCCGCAAGTACCTGACCGTCTATTTGCAGGGCGCCCGCGATGCGACGGTGAAATTCGCCGACATCTACGCCCGCAGCCAGGACGCTCAGGCCCGCGCCGATTACCTGGCGCTGCTGGACGACCTGGAACAGAATTTTGCCGCGCGCACCCGCAAGATGCTGGTGGAGGACCGCGCCGACCTGACCATTGAAATTGAAGTGCTGCGCGACCGATTGCAGCGTGAAGGAGTCCATCTGGACCGCAACTGATTAGCGAGGAAGCCGTTCATGTCCGAATCCATCCAACAGAAAGCCGCCGAGGCCGAAGCCCTGGTCACTGAAGTCACCGCCATCGAACTGCCTGAACCCGTGGCAGACGTGCAGCCGCTGGAGCAGGCCGACGAACCGACCAGCGAGGCAATCCGGCAGCGGATGGAACAGATCGACATGGGCGACACCAATTCGATCATCCATTTCGGCTCTGCCGCGCAGGAAGAGCTGCAGACGATCAGCCAGGCCATGCTCGCCGACGTGCGCAACAAGGATGTGGGGCCCGCGGGCGACAGCCTGCGCAACATCGTGGCCACGATCCGCGGGTTTTCGGTGTCCGAATTGGACGTGCGCCGCAAGGCGACCTTCTGGGAGCGGCTGCTGGGCAAGGCCACGCCTTTCGTGAAATTCACCGCGCGCTATGAAACCGTGCAGGGGCAGATCGACAGGATCACCGATGACCTCCTGGGGCATGAGCATACGCTCCTGAAGGACATCAAGTCGCTCGACCTTCTCTATGAAAAGACGCTGCAATTCTACGATGAGCTGGCGCTCTATATCGCGGCGGGCGAAGCCAAGCTGGCAGAGCTGGACAGCACCACGATCCCGGCCAAGGAGGCCGAAGTGCAGGCCGCGCCGGAAGGCGACCAGGTGATGAAGGCGCAGGAACTGCGCGACCTGCGCGCCGCCCGCGATGATCTGGAGCGGCGGGTGCATGACCTGAAGCTGACCCGCCAGGTCACCATGCAGTCGCTGCCCTCGATCCGGCTGGTGCAAGAAAACGACAAGTCGCTGGTGACCAAGATCAACTCCACCCTGGTGAACACCGTGCCGCTGTGGGAAACCCAGCTGGCGCAGGCCCTGACCATCCAGCGTTCGGCCCAGGCCGCCGCGGCGGTGCGCGATGCCAATGACCTGACCAATGAGCTGCTGACCTCCAACGCCGCCAACCTGCGCCAGTCGAACGAGATGATCCGCCAGGAGATGGAGCGCGGGGTGTTTGATATCGAAGCGGTGAAACAGGCCAACGCGGACCTGATCGGCACCATTCAGGACAGCCTGCGGATCGCGGATGAGGGCAAGGCCAAACGCGCCGCCGCCGAGGCCGAGCTGCAGAAGATGGAGGCAGAGCTGCGCGACACGCTGGCCGCCGCCAAGGCGCGCCGCGACGGCGTTGGCGACACTGCCAGCACCGCGGTTCCGAACTGAGAAAGGCGGCTTGGGTGCAGGCAATTCAGACCATCTGGAAAAGCGCAGCGGCCCTTGCCGGGCTGGCTGCGCTCTCGGCCTGCCTGCCCTTTGACCAGGCGGAGTCGCTGGTGCCCAGGGCCCGCCCGGCGGCGCCGCAGCCCGCGGTCTACAAACCCTCCGCCGACAGCGCCCAGCTGGCCTATTACTACAACGCCCTGCAGCGCGACCTGCTGACCCGCGGCCTGCTGCGCACCGATGGCGGCGGACCGGACACGCCTTATGATGCCGAGGATCTGGCCAGGAGCTTTGAACAGCTGGCGTTTTACGACGAATACGGCGGCTCGGGAATCTCCGGCGGATTGGGCCGCTGGGCCGGCCCGGTCCGGATCGCGGCGGAATTCGGCCCCTCGGTGCCTGCCGACCGGCGCAGGACCGACCGCGACACGGTCACCGAATACGCCGCGCGTCTGGCGCGGATCACCGGCCATTCCATCGGCACCGTCAGCGGCAGGGCCAATTTCCACGTGATCTTTGCCAGCCTCGACGACAGCGCCTTTGTCGCCGAGCGGGTGCGCGAGCTGCTGCCTTCGATCAGCGCGCGGGACTTGTCGCTGCTGGCCGCTCCGCCGCGCAGCTTTTACTGCCTGGTGGTGGCAGGCGGACCGCAAAGCGATCCGCTGTCCTATACCCGCGGAGTGGCGCTGATCCGGGCCGAGCACCCCGACCTGGTGCGCAAGAGCTGCGTGCATGAGGAAGTGGCGCAAGGCCTGGGCCTCAGGAACGACAGCCCGCGGGCGCGGCCCTCGATTTTCAATGACGACGACGAATTTGCGCTGCTGACCAGCTTTGACGAAAAACTGCTGCAGATGCTGTATGATCCACGAATGAAAACGGGGATGAGCCTGGAAGAGGCGCGCCCCATCATCCGCATTCTCGCCCGCGAGGCGATGGGCCAGGAACTGTAGGCCGCCAAAGGAAAAGGACTTGAAACATGGGTATTTTCGATTTTCTCAAAGGCGAATTCATTGATGTCATTCACTGGGTGGACGACACCCGCGACACCATGGTCTGGCGGTTCGAGCGCGAGGGCCATGAGATCAAATACGGCGCCAAGCTGACGGTGCGCGAGGGCCAGGCGGCGGTGTTCGTGCACGAGGGCCAGCTGGCCGATGTGTTCACCCCCGGTCTCTACATGCTGGAGACCAACAACATGCCGGTCATGACGACGCTGCAGCACTGGGACCACGGCTTCCAGTCGCCGTTCAAGTCGGAGATCTATTTCGTCGACACCACCCGGTTCAGCGACCTGAAGTGGGGCACCAAGAACCCGATCATCTGCCGCGACCCGGAGTTCGGGCCCGTTCGCCTGCGCACCTACGGCACCTATGCAATCAAGGTGGCCGACCCGGCGCGGTTCCTGTCGGAGATCGTCGGCACCGACGGCGAGTTCACCATGGACGAGATCTCCTACCAGATCCGCAACATCATCGTGCAGGAGTTCAGCCGCGTCATTGCAGGCTGCGGCATCCCTGTTCTGGACATGGCCGCCAACACCGCCGATCTGGGCAAGCTGGTGGCGGCAGAGATTTCCGGCACCCTGGCGGACTACGGCCTGATGATGCCGGAGCTTTACATCGAGAACATCTCGCTGCCCGCCGCGGTGGAGGAGGCCATGGACAAGCGCACCCAGATGGGCGTTCTGGGCGACCTGGGGCGGTACACCCAGTTCTCCGCCGCCGAAGCGATGACCGCAGCCGCGCAAACCCCGAACAGCGGCATGGGCGCAGGCCTCGGGATGGGCATGGGAATGGCGATGGCGCAGCAGATGGGCCAGGCGCTGCAGGGAGGCGCGGCCTCTCAGGCAGCGGGTCAGCCGTCCGGCCCCTGGGGCGCACGGCCCGAACCCGCTGCACCGCAAAGGTCAGCACCCGCGGCACCGCCCCCGCCGCCGGTGGAGCACGTCTGGCATATCGCCGTAGACGGGCAGACTTCCGGTCCGTTCTCCAAGGCGCGGATGGGGCGGATGGCGCAGGACGGCACGCTGACGCGCGAAACCCATGTCTGGACCCCCGGACAGGACGGCTGGAAACGCGCGGGCGAGGTGATGGAGCTGGCACAGCTGTTCACCGTCCTGCCGCCGCCGCCTCCGCCGCCGGCGCCGCCCGCCGGGTAACACCGCCGCAGGGCAGCCGGCAGCTGCCCCCGCCCTTCCCTGACTGACTCTGCCCGACAGGTTGCCTCCCCGTGACGATGCCCCCGCCGCCGCCCGTTGAAACTGTGCCCGCCGCCGCCGAGGAAACCCACCGCTTTCCCTGCGAGCAATGCGGCGCGGATTATACCTATGACCCGGCTTCAGGCACGCTGACCTGCGGCCACTGCGGCCATACCGAAAGCATCCGCAGCGGCCCCTGGAAAGGCAGCGCCCTGCAGGAGCTGGATTTCCGCGCGGCAGCGGCCGAGCAATTGCCCGAAGCGGAAATCGAGGTCACCCGCGTCTCCACCTGCCCCAACTGCGCCGCGCAGGTGGAATTCGACCCCGACACCCACGCCAGGGAATGCCCGTTCTGCGCCACGCCGGTGGTGACCGGCACCGGCGAAAACCGGCATATCAAGCCCAAGGGCGTGCTGCCCTTTGCGGTGGAGGAACGCGCGGCGCACAAGGCGATGACAGACTGGCTGGGTCAGTTGTGGTTCGCGCCGAACGGCCTCAGGGAATATGCCCGCAAGGGGCGGCGGATGCAGGGCATCTATGTGCCCTACTGGACCTATGACGCCCAGACCCGCAGCAGCTACAGCGGCCAGCGCGGCACCGTCTATTATGTCACCGAAACCTTCCAGCAGGACGGCAAGACCAGGACCCGGCAGGTCGCCAAGGTGCGCTGGACGCCGGTTTCGGGCCGGGTGCAGCGGTTCTTTGACGATGTGCTGGTGCTGGCCTCCAAAAGCCTGCCCAAGACATACACCGAGGCGCTGGAGCCCTGGGACCTGGCGCAGCTGGAACCCTATCAGCCGCAGTATCTGGCAGGGTTCCGGGCCGAGGCCTACACGGTGGATCTGGAGGCAGGCTTTGCCGAGGCCGGGCAGAAGATGGACCGGGTGATCGAGCGCGACGTGCGCTTTGACATCGGCGGCGACCGTCAGCGCATTGCCCATATCGACACCAAGGTGTCTGAGGTGACGTTCAAGCACATTCTGCTGCCGGTCTGGCTCGCCGCCTACAAATACCGCGGCAAGACCTACCGCTTTGTAGTCAACGGCCAGTCCGGCCGGGTACAGGGCGAGCGGCCATACTCAGTTTGGAAAATAGCCTTTGCCGTGCTGCTTGCCCTGGTGATCGGTGCCGGCATCGCCCTGGTCGCGAGCCAGCGGTAGCGCCCGTGAAATGCGGAAGGGGGCGCAGCCGCCCCCCTCCTGAACCGGCCGGTTCCTTTCCCCGGATTCTGAGCCGGAACCCTTGGCCGGCCTCCCTGTCAGCCTTTGCTGATTTCAATCCTGCGGGCGGTCTCCGGCTGCTCCTGCGCCTTTTTCGGCACCGCAATGTGCAGCACGCCGTCCTCCATCCGGGCCGAAGCCGCCTGCCCGTCCGCGTCCTCCGGCAACCGGAAGGACCGGCGGAACGCGCCATACTGGCGCTCGCTGAAATACCAGGTGTCGCCCTTCTTCTCTGACTGGGTCTTCTTCTCGCCGCGGATCGTCAGCACGCCGTTATCCACGGTCAGCTCCACGTCCTCCAGCGGAACACCCGGAAGCTCCATGGCAATGTCATAAGCCTCCTTGCCCGACGACGCCTCGGTTGCCGGGGTGAGCCAGTCGGCCAGCCGGGCGCCAAAGCTGCGGAAAGGATCATAAATCGACGGCCAGAAGCCGCCATGTTCGGTTTTTTCCACCATTGTTCAGCCTCCTTTCTTGTTGCGCCCGATTGTACCGCCGGCACGGCAGCCCTGCCTTGATCCCGCGCAATCGCAGCGCGTGCGCAGGAAGATTTCGTCCGATGCACTCGCCCGCGCGCGGCAAAGGGGCTAGAGCTGTCCAGGACCTGCCCCGCGAAAGGGCAGGCAGCCAGGACAGTTCTCAGAAGGAAGCAGACATGCGGGCACTCATTCAACGGGTCAGCGAGGCCTCGGTCACGGTTGACGGCGAGGTCATCGGCGGCATCGGCCCAGGGCTGTTGGTGCTGGTCTGCGCCATGGCGGGCGACAGCGAAGCGCAGGCAGACCAGCTGGCCGCCAAGATTTCCAAGATGCGGATCTTCAAGGACGAGGGCGGCAAGATGAACCGCTCTGTACTGGATACCGGCGGCAGCGTGCTGGTGGTCAGCCAGTTCACCCTGGCGGCCGACACCCGCCGCGGCAACCGGCCCGGCTTTTCCACCGCTGCCGCCCCGGCCGAGGGCGAGCGGCTGTACGAGTATTTTGCCGCCCAGCTGGCAGCGCTGGGTTTGAAAACTGCAAAGGGGCGGTTTGGTGCCGACATGAAAGTCCGGCTGCTGAACGACGGCCCGGTGACCATCTGGATGGACACCGAACAAGCCTGACAGCCGCGTATTCAGCGGCAATCAAACACGCCGCGGATGAAGCGCCCACTCGCGGCGCCCGGCGGGCCTGCCTGCGGCACGAAGGGCGTTTTTTGACAGAAAAGCATCGATTCTGTTCCGTGGCGGGCCGGCCTGCCTGACCTGCCAGGCAGATTCATAAAAAATCCGCCAATCCACCGCATCATTATTTCCTGTCGCTTTCCGGAAGTTTTTTTGTTTTCCGCAAGTCGAAAACCGCAAAAGCGGCACCTGGCCTGAAAAAGACGACATCCGCAGTTTGAGCCGCGCGCGCCCGTGCAGGGAGCTTCCCCGGCGTTGCGCTAATAACGCTTGCGAGTTAGCGGTAAATACGCAAATCTTAAATCGCCAATCAAAAAAACAGGTGCCTCAGCACCGCAACCAATCGGGAGAACTCAATGAACCGACATATGCAGTATCTGGCCGCCCAGGCCGCGGCAGGAAAACTTTCGCGCCGGGACTTCCTGGGCAAGGCCGCCGCACTGGGCTTTACCGCAGTGTCCGCCAACCTGCTGCTGTCCACCGCCGCCAAGGCGGCCGGCCCGCAGAAGGGCGGCACCATCCGCCTCGGCCTGCAGGGCGGCTCCACCACCGACAGCCTGGACCCGGCGCTGGTCACCAACACCGTTGGCCTGATGGTCACCCGCCTGTGGGGTGAAACCCTGGTCGAGCTGGCCGACGACGGCGGCATCGAGGGCAAGCTGGCGGAAAGCTATGAAGCCTCGGCCGACGCCAAGACCTGGACCTTCAAGCTGCGCTCTGGCGTGACCTATTCGAACGGCCAGAACGTGACCGCTGACGACGTGGTCAAGACCATGGAGCGCCACAGCGGCGAGGACACCAAGTCCGGCGCCCTGGGCATCATGCGCGGCATCAAGGACGTGCGCGCGGACGGCGACAGCGTTGTCTTCGAGCTGGACAGCCCGAACGCCGACCTGCCCTACCTGCTGGCCGACTATCACCTGATCATCCAGCCGAACGGCGGCAATGACGATCCGGCGGCGCCCATCGGCACCGGCCCCTACATCATCAAATCCGCCGACATGGGCGTGCGCTTCGTGGCCGAGAAGAACCCGAACTACTGGGGTGATCTGGGCAACGCGGACACCGTGGAAATCATCGTCATCAACGACGACACCGCCCGCGTCGCAGCACTGCAGTCCGGCCAGGTGGACGTGATCGACCGGGTGCCGCCCCGCACCGCGAAACTGGTGGACCGCGCGCCGAACATCACCGTGCACTCGACCTCCGCGGCCGGCCACTATGTGTTCATCATGCACTGCAACACCGCTCCGTTCGACAACAACGACGTGCGGATGGCGCTGAAGTACGGCATCAACCGCCAGGAAATGGTCGACAAGATCCTGAACGGCTACGGCACCGTCGGCAACGACACTCCGATCAACGCCTCCTACCCGATGTACACCGAGCTGGAGCAGCGCCAGTTCGATCCGGACAAGGCGATGCACCACCTGAAGAAATCGGGCCACGACGGCGCCATCCTGCTGCGCACCTCGGACAACTCCTTCCCCGGCGCGCCCGATGCCTCCGCCCTGTTCCAGCAGTCGCTGAACAGCGCCGGCATCAAACTGGACGTCAAGCGCGAGCCGAACGACGGCTACTGGTCGGAAGTCTGGAACGCCAAACCGTTCTGCACCAGCTACTGGGGCGGCCGTCCGACCCAGGACCAGATGTTCACCACCGCCTACCTGTCGACCGCGGACTGGAACGACACCCGCTTCAACAACGAGCAGTTCGACCAGATTCTGGTTGCCGCCCGCGGCGAGCTGGACGTTGCCAAGCGGACCCAGATGTACGCCGACATGTCGACCATCCTGCGGGACGAGGGCGGCCTGATCTGCCCGATGTTCAACGACTTCGTCGAAGCGACCACCGACAAGGTCGACGGCTTTGTCGAAGGCATCCCGGGCCAGGTTCTGATGAACGGCTATGCGGCCAGCAAGCTGTGGGTCAAAGCCTAATATGTCTCCGATCGTAAAACTCCTGGCTCAGCGCATTGCGCTGAGCCTCCTTCTTTTGTTGCTCATCTCAATCGTGATCTTCGCCGGCACCATCGTTCTGCCGGGCGATGTTGCCCAATCGATCCTGGGGCAGTCGGCAACGCCGGAGGCACTGGCCAACCTGCGGGCTGAGCTGGGCGTGAACGATCCTCCCGTACAACGCTATTTTGCCTGGCTCTTCGGCGCCATGCAGGGCGACCTTGGCACCGCGCTGACCAGCGGCCAGGACATCGCCCAGGCTCTCAGCAGCCGTTTCTGGAACACCCTGTTTCTCGCCTTCTGGGCTGCCGTGGTTGCGGTCCCGCTGGCAATCTTCCTGGGCCTGCTGGCCGTCCGCTTCAAGGACCGCTGGCCCGACAAGATGATTTCGGCCGTCACCCTGGCCTCGATCTCGATCCCCGAGTTCCTCATCGGCTATGTGCTGATGTACTTCATCGCAGTGAAGCTGCGCTGGTTCCCCTCGGTGGCCATGGTCAACGACAACATGAGCCTGTTTGAGAAGCTGAACGCCATCGCGCTGCCGATTGCCGTGCTGACACTGGTTGTTCTGGCCCATATGATGCGGATGACCCGCGCCGCGATCCTCAACGTAATGCAGTCGGCCTATATCGAAACCGCCGAGCTGAAGGGCCTCAACGCCTTTCAGGTAATCTACCGCCATGCGTTCCCGAACGCGATCGCGCCGATCGTCAACGTGGTGATGCTGAACCTCGCCTATCTGGTGGTCGGCGTCGTGGTGATCGAGGTGGTCTTTGTCTACCCCGGCATGGGCCAGTACCTGGTCGACCACGTGTCCAAGCGTGACGTGCCTGTGGTGCAGGCCTGCGGCCTGATCTTTGCCGCCGTCTATATCGGCCTCAACATGATCGCCGATATCGTCGCCATCCTGAGCAACCCGCGCCTGAGGCATCCGAAATGAAGAATATCCCCATTTCCGCACTCATCGGGCTGTTCTTCACGGCCCTCTACTTCCTCGGCGCCATCTTTGCGCCGCTGCTGGCCCCCTATGGCGTCGGCGAAGTGGTCGGCGATGTGTGGGAGCCCTCCAGCGCAGACTATCTGCTGGGCACCGACAACATCGGCCGCGACCTTCTCAGCCGGATGATCTATGGCGGCCGCACCACCATCTTCATCGCGACGGCTGCAACCGTGCTGTCCTTCACTCTCGGCTCCGTCCTCGGCTTCTTTGCCGCGGTGATGGGCGGCTGGATCGACCAGGCGCTGTCGCGTTTCGTCGACCTGGTGATGTCGATCCCGACGCTGATCTTCGCCCTGGTGGTGCTGTCGGTTGCGCCGGTCACCATTCCGATGCTGATCCTGGTAATGGGCCTTCTGGACGCCACCCGCGTCTACCGCCTGGCCCGTGCCGTTGCTGTCGATATCGAGGTCATGGACTACGTCGAGGCAGCCCGCCTGCGCGGCGAGAAAACCGCCTGGATCATCTTTCGCGAGATCCTGCCCAACGCACTGTCGCCGCTGATCGCGGAGATGGGCCTGCGCTTCATCTTTGCGGTTCTGTTTGTCTCCACCCTGTCCTTCCTGGGCCTGGGCGTGCAGCCGCCTGAGGCTGACTGGGGCGGCATCGTGAAGGAGAACAAGGAAGGCATCGTCTACGGCATTCCTGCGGCCCTGATCCCGGCCTTTGCCATCGCCACCCTGGCGATCTCGGTCAACCTGGTGGCTGACTGGGTGCTGAACCGGACCACATCGCTGAAAGGAGGCCGCGGATGAGCGATACCCTGTTGAAAGTCCGCGACCTGAAAATCGGCGCGACCATCTACCCGCCGGGCGAACGCCCCCGCGACATCGAGATCGTGCACGGGGTCAGCTTTGACCTCGCGCCCGGCAAGGTCCTGGGCCTGATCGGTGAATCCGGCGCCGGCAAGTCCACCATCGGCCTGGCGTCCATGGCCTATGGCCGCGGCGGCGTGAAGATCACCGGCGGCGAGGTCTGGGTCAACGGCCGCGACATCCTCAAGGGCAGCCACAAGGACATCCGCAAACTGCGCGGTGCCGAGGTAACCTATGTGTCGCAATCGGCGGCAGCCTCCTTCAACCCGGCCAAGAAGATCATGGACCAGGTGGTCGAGGCCGCGGTGGAACAGAAGAAGTTCTCCCGCAAGGAGGCTGAGGCCCGCGCCCGGGTGCTGTTTGCCAAGCTGGGCCTGCCGGATCCGGACAACATCGGCGAACGCTACCCGCACCAGGTGTCGGGCGGCCAGTTGCAGCGCTGCATGACCGCGCTAGCGCTGTGCCCGGAGCCGGATCTGGTGGTGTTCGACGAGCCGACAACCGCGCTCGACGTAACCACCCAGATCGACGTGCTGATGGCGATCAAGGAGGCGATCCGCGACACCGGCGTTGCCGCGCTCTACATCACCCACGACCTGGCGGTTGTGGCGCAGGTGAGCGACGACATCATGGTTCTGCGGATGGGCAACACGGTCGAATACGGCCATGTCGACCAGATCATCAACAACCCGCAGGAGGAGTACACCAAGGCGCTGGTCTCGGTCCGCTCCATCGAGCATGAGGAGAAACCGCCGACCGAGGAGCCGGTGCTGAGCGTGCGCAACATCACCGCGCGCTACAAGGGCACCCAGTTCGACGTGCTGCACAATGTGAACGTCGACCTGTACCCCGGCCAGACGCTGGCGGTGGTGGGCGAATCCGGTTCCGGCAAGTCCACCCTCGCCCGCGTGATCACCGGCCTGTTGCCGCCGCGCGAGGGCGAGATCGAGTTTGCCGGCCGCAAGCTCTCGCCCGACCTCAAGGGGCGCACCCGCGAGGACCTGCGCGAACTGCAGATGATCTACCAGATGGCAGACGTGGCGATGAACCCGCGCCAGACCGTCGGCACCATCATCGGCCGCCCGCTGGAGTTCTACTTCGGCATGCGCGGTGCGGAGAAGAAAAAGCGGATCATCGAACTCTTGGACGAGATCGAGCTGGGCGAGAAGTTCATCGACCGATACCCGGCGGAGCTGTCGGGCGGCCAGAAGCAGCGCGTCTGCATCGCCCGCTCGCTGGCGGCCAAGCCCAAGATGATCATCTGCGACGAGGTCACCTCGGCGCTCGACCCGCTGGTGGCAGACGGCATCCTGAAGCTGCTCTTGGATCTGCAGAAGATCGAGGATGTGGCCTATCTGTTCATCACCCACGATCTGGCAACCGTGCGCGCCATCTCCGACAACATCGCGGTGATGTATCAGGGCAAGGTGCAGCGCTACGGCGGCAAGTCCAAGGTGCTGAGCCCGCCGTTTGACGATTACACCGACCTGCTGCTCAGCTCCGTGCCGGAGATGAAGCTCGGCTGGCTGGAAGAAGTGATCGCCCATCGCAAGATGGAAAGCGCCGGCAACTGATTCCACCGTTGGATGCAAAGCCCCCGCTGTCCGGCAGCGGGGGCTTTTTCTTTTTAAATATACACGATTTTGTGATAATTTAACCGAACCGGGGAGAATGCAGCGGGACCTGCTGCAAACAATAGAAAATCACTGAGCGTAGCTGTTTTTCGTACGGGCCCAACCGGAGTTTGCCGGGCAGTGTTGCTTGCACTGGCAAAACAGGAGGGATCGTCATGAAAGACTGGGCCATTCACGGCTTTGAAATCGCCAATTGCAACTGCGTTCCAGGCTGCCCCTGCCAATTCTCTCAGCTGCCCAATGACGGCACCTGCGAAGCGATGCTGACCTTCCGCATCGACAAAGGTCACTACGGGGAGACGGTGCTGGACGGTCTGCTGGCAGCAGCAATTTACAAATGGCCGGGCCCGATCCACGAGGGCAACGGCGAGATGCAGATCATCATCGACGAGCGCGCCACAGCGGAGCAAAAGTCCGCGCTTGAGGCGATCATGACCGGCCAGGATACCGAAGAATTTGCAACCATGTTCTTCGTCTTCAACGCCATGTGCACCACCAAGCACGAAACACTCAGCGCACCGGTATCGCTGAGTTTTGACGCAGAAACCGGAATTGGCCATGGCAAGGCAGGCAGCATTGGGGAAACCAAGGTCGAACCGATTGCGCACATCGTGTCCGGAGCGCCGCATTCGGTTCAGATCAAGCTGCCGAACGGCTTTGAATACTCCGAGGCCTCCGTGTGCCGGGGCACGACCCAGACCCCCGGCTCTGCCATCAGTCTGAACAAGAACAGCGGAACCCACGCCCATGTCGCCGAGTTGCATCTGACCGGCAAAGGCGTCGAGCGCGCAGCCTGATCCGCCATGGCCCGGGCGCAGCACATAACCGGTACAGCCGAGCGCCTGGCCCGCAACGATCAGAAGGTGGTGCTGGGGGCCGTGGCCTTTGTCGTGCTGCTCAGCGGGCTGTACACCGTTCTGGGCGTCGGCATGGACATGACCGCGGTTGAGATGACCCGCATGGCCCGCCCGATCGGGGAGCCGATGGCGATGGGCGCTGGAGCGCCCTGGACCCTGGGCTACGCGGTTCTGATCTTCCTGATGTGGTGGGTGATGATGATCGCCATGATGACCCCCAGCGCGGCCCCGGTGCTGCTGCTGTTCACCGCCATCAAGAAGGCCGGTTCCGCACCCGGCAAGGCGCCGCTCCTCAGCATGCTGTTCCTCAGCGGCTACCTGTTCGCCTGGGCCTTCTTTTCTGCAATTGCCACCGCCCTTCAGTGGTGGCTGGAAACCACGGGCCTGTCAAACGGCCCAATGATGTCGCTTAGCAGCCGCGCCCTCGGTGGTGCGGTCCTGCTGGCGGCGGGCGCCTATCAGTTTACCCCCTACAAGCACGCCTGCCTGACTCACTGCCGTATGCCGGTACAATTTCTGACCGCGCATAAACGCACAGGCCTGGACGGTGCTATACTGATAGGCGCCCACCATGGAACCTACTGCCTTGGCTGCTGCTGGGCCTTGATGCTCCTGCTGTTTGCCGGCGGGATCATGAACCTCTACTGGATTGCCGGGCTGGCGCTGTTTGTGCTGGCCGAGAAGACCTTTCCCCATCCAAGGCTGTTTGCCTCTGCCGCCGGTGCTCTGCTCCTTGCGGCTGGCAGCTATGTGCTCATCACCGCGTTCTGATGCCGCGGCCGTTCACCGGCAAAACTGCAACGCCGCCCCGAAAATGCCGGTTTCCTGCCGATCCGCCGTTTTTTGAATGGCAATTCAAGATTCAGCCGCAAAGATACCCTCCCGAAGCCCCCGCAAGGCAAAAGGATTCGGCACATGGACAACAAACTCCTGCTCATCATTCTGGACGGCGTGCCCTGGCGCAATTTCCGCCGCCTGTTCGGCAACCTCGAAGGCTGGGTGGACAGCGGCGATGCCCGTGTCTGGAAGCTGCGGGCGGTGCTGCCGTCGACTTCGGCCAGCTGCTATGCCTCGATCCACACCGGCGTGGCCCCCGCCATCCACGGCTGCACCGGCAATGCCAATGTGTTCCGGCTGAAGGAAAAGGACGTGTTCAGCCAGGTGCGCGAAGCAGGCGGCGTGACCGGTGCCGTGGCGCACAGCTACTGGTCGTCCTTCTTCAACCGCCACCCCTTCGACTACGTGCGCGACATCGAATATGACGAGCCGGAAAGCAAGACCATCAACCACGGCCGCTTTCACACCATGACCGGCTACGGCAAGGACAACCAGATGACCCCGTCGGATGTCGACCTGTTCGGCACCCTGACCAACCTCTGCCTGCGCTTCGGCCTCGACTACGGCATGCTGCACACCTGCACGCTGGACAGCATGGGCCACCGCTATTTCCACGACTGCCAGGAGATGGACCACGCCTGTTTCGTGATGGATGAGATGCTGGCCCCCTTCATCACCCGCTGGCGCGATCTGGGCTATGAGGTGATCGTCACCGCCGACCACGGCCAGGACGAGCGCGGCCACCACGGCGGCCGCAGCCCGCTGCAGCAGGAAACCGCGCTCTACTATTTCGGCGAGGCCGACGGCCCCGACCATGACACGGTGATCGACCAGCGCCAGCTGGCGCCCACCATCCTCAACCGGCTGGGCGCGCCGGTTGCCGGGACCATGAAGGCAGAGCCGTTCCTGAAGTGACCGGAAACGGCGGCTGTGTGCTAGGATGGCCCTCAGCCGCCGTTTTCAGATGTCAGGAAATTTGCCATGAAATCCCTTGCTGCCCTGCTTTCGCTGCTCGCCGCCCCGGCGCTGGCCAGCGACGCCTGCCACGACCTGTGGTTCACCCGGAACGCGGTGATTGACCGCGCCGGATACTGTTTCGGCTCGCCTCTGGGGCAGGCGGTGTTCAACAACGGGGACTGCATCGGCAAATCGGTTTCCCTGCCGCCGCAGGCAGAGCGCCTGGTCGCAGAGGTCAAGCAGATGGAAGGCCGCTTTGGCTGCCGGGTCAACAACAAGCAGACTTTTCTGGATCTCGATGATCTGTTCCTGCGCTACCAGCTTTGGGACCTGCCGGTCCGGGATGAGTTCGAAAGCGCCTGCCTGGGCTGGCTTGGCCCGGTGATGGGGCTGCGGGCGGGGCACAGGCCGGATGCGCCCCTGGTCGGGCAGATCAGCCCCGGGGACTATGTGAATTACTCCCACATTCCGGTGGGCAGCTGGACCTATGTCACCACGTCCGGCCCGGACTGGCAGGTCACCAGCGGCGGTTGGCTGGACACGTCGCTGTTTCAGGAGCAGTGCCAGGATTATGCCGGCTAGGCCGGACGGCTAGTCGTCGTAGGACCAAATCCCCTGCCCCAGCGCCTCGATGGCAACCGAGATCCGCTCGAAACTGTCCCGCGCCCGGCCAACGGTGTGGCGCGCGCGCAGATAGCCGTGGATCAGGCCGGGCTCGTTAATCCAGCAGGCCTTGCCGCCGTCCGCCAGGATGCGGTCGCGGTATTCGCGCGAGTCATCGCGGACCGGATCGCAATCCGCCGTTACCAGCACAGTCGGCGGAAGATTGGTGAAATCACTGTCCGACAGCGGCGCAAACAGCGGATCTCCCATTGGCGGCGGCCCGTCGGTGCGGATGTCCATATAATAGCGCACGTCAGCGCTGGTCAGCATCGGCGCCTGCGCGTGCTCGATATAAGACCCCTGGGTCATGTCGCCGCCAAAGGCCCCGTAGATCA
This sequence comes from Leisingera sp. McT4-56, assembly GCF_020514995.1. Lineage (NCBI taxonomy): Bacteria > Pseudomonadati > Pseudomonadota > Alphaproteobacteria > Rhodobacterales > Roseobacteraceae > Leisingera > Leisingera sp. McT4-56. The sequence goes on from NZ_JAJALF010000003.1 coordinate 191,506, forward strand.
GAACCTGCCCCAAAATGGACTCGCTGCGGCCGCGCGCATGATGCGCCACAGCAGCGCACAGATTGGCACCGGCGCTGTCGCCCATCAGGACAATGCCCTTGCCGTAACCAGCCTCCACCCAGCCCAGCACCACCCAGACATCCTCGAAGGCGGCGGGGTGCTTGTGCTCTGGCGCCAGCCGGTAATCCACCGACACCACACGATAGCCGGTCTGGGCGCAGATCTCGGCGCAGACATCGTCATGGCTGTCCAGGCCGCCGACGACAAAGCCGCCGCCGTGGCAGAACAGCACCGTGCGGGTCGGGTCGCCTGCGGTATAGACCCGCACCGGCACACCGTTGGCCGACAACTCCTGGACCGAAACCACATCCGGCCGCGGCACCCGGAACTCGCGCGCCATGGCATCATAGATGCGGCGCTGCTCTTCGATGCTCATATCAACGGCGTCATCTGGATAAAGCTCCCCGGTCTTCTGGATGAAGTCCCAGGTCTCCTCGTCGATCAGCCGTTCGTAATCCATCTGCGAGCCTCCCTGCACGCCGCTGTCCCCGTGAGCCTAGGCACAGTTTTGCGCAAATGGAATGCCTGAAAGAAAAAGCGCCCCGAAGGGCGCCCTTTATCCCACGCCATGCGGCAGGATCACGCTGCCGTGGCAGGCTCCCAGGGCCGGGTGAAATTGTTCAGCACGCCATCGATGTCAGCCTCCGGGCTGCCATTGGCGGCGACCTGCGCCACCAGCCCGCGCTTCTTGTCGTCGACCACGCTGACAACACGTGCCGCCACCCCGGCCTGTTCCAAGGCCCCGTTGTAGACGCGGGTGATCGCGAGCTTGCGCAGATCGGGCTTGAACACCTTGCCCACCGCGGTTTTCGGCAGCTCGTCCAGCACCGTCAGGTGCTTGGGAATCGCTGCCCGCTCATGCACATGCACCTTGCAGTACTCCAGCAGCTCCGCCTCGCTGACGGCGGCACCGTCGACCAGTTCCACAAAGGCGCAGGGCAGCTCGCCGGAATGCGCGTCCGGCTGGCCGATGGCGCCGGCAAAGGCCACCGCATCATGGCCCAGCAGCGCCTCCTCGATCTCTGCCGGGTCGATATTGTGGCCGCCGCGGATGATCAGGTCCTTGGCGCGGCCGGTGATCCACAAATAGCCGTCCTCGTCGATCCGTCCCAGATCGCCGGTGCGCAGGTATTTTTCCTGGTAGTAGAGGTCCAGGTTCTTGTCGGCCTCGGTGTAGGTATTGCCGGCATAAACGCCGGGGTTCGACACGCAGATCTCGCCCACCTCGTCGCGCTCGCATTCCAGCGGGCCGCCATTGGTCTGCTTGACGATCCGCACGTCCGTATAGGGGAACGGGATGCCGACGGATCCCACCTTCTTCTCGCCGCCGGGAGGGTTGCAGCTGACCAGGCAGGTGGCCTCGGTCAGGCCGTAGCCCTCGACGATGGTGACGCCGGAGGCGCTCTCGAACCGCTTGAACAGCTCCATCGGCATCGGGGCCGAGCCGGAAAAGGCGGTTTTCACGGTCGAGATATCCGCATCCACCGGCCGCTGCATCAGCGCCGACACGGCGGTTGGAACAGTGATGATGAAGGTGATCTTCCAACGTTCGATCAGCTTCCAGAAGTTGTCGAACACGCCCTCGCCGCGATAGCCCTGCGGCGTCGGGAACACCACATGCGCACCCGAGGCCACCGCCGCCATCATGATCACATGCACCGCAAAGACATGGAACAGCGGCAGCGGGCAGATGATGTTGTCCTCTTCGGTGAACAGCAGGGTGCTGCCCAGCCAGCCGTTGTAGACCAGCCCGGAGTATTTGTGCTGCGCCACCTTGGGCATGCCGGTGGTGCCGCCGGTGTGGAAATAGCACGCCACCCGGTCGCCCGCGCTGTCGGCAAAGCTCAGCGTCTTGGGCTGCTTTGCCATTTCCTTGGAAAAACTCAGGTAATCCGCATGGCTGGGCCGGGTGTCCATCTTCGGCCGCACCAGCGGCACGATCCAGGATTTCGGCGGCGTCAGATAGCGGTTCAGGTCCACCTCCAGCACCGTGTTGACGCCCGGCGCATGGCGCACCGCTTCCGCCACCTTCTGCGCCACATCCGTCTTTGGGAATGGCCGCAGGGTCACCACCACCTTGGCCTTGGTCTCCCGCAGGATCGAAGCGATCTGCTCCGGCTCCAACAGCGGGTTGATCGGGTTCACGATCCCCGCCACTGCGCCGCCCATCATGGTCACCAGAGTCTCGGTGCAGTTGGGCAGCACATAGGCGACCACGTCCTTCTCGCCGATCCCCAGGGCGCGGAACATGTTTGCCGCCTGGCTCACCTGATCCTTCAGCATGCTCCAGGTCAGCGTCTCCGCCTTGTCCCGGGCGCCAGAGAATATCTGATAGCTGGCGGCATTGCTGTTTGGGTATTTGTCCGCAGTGCGCGACAGCATCCCGTACAATGTGGCCGGAAGATCCCGTGCCTCATACGGCATTTCATTCTGCAGCGCATCGCGGTCCGCGATTCCGGAAAAACCCATTAATCTCCTCCCCGTTCCTCCGGTGCACGGCCGGTGCATGGCCGCTGCACGGAGTGTGTCTCCGTTTTTTGCCCAGACTATTGCAAACGCGCGTTTGCGCAAGCGCCACGGCAGGGTCACGCCAAGGCAGCTTGGCCCGTGACGTCGCGCCAATTCGCGGCAACGGGCGGTTTTCAACGAAAAACGCCCCGGAACCGGTCCGGGGCGCCTGTCCTGCCACGCTGCCTGGCGCTTATTCCGCCGCCAGCCCTTCGGTGAACTGCAGCTTGGCCAGCCGCGCATACAGCCCACCCTGCCCCACCAGCTCATCATGGGTGCCGGTGGCGACGATCCGTCCCTGGTCCATCACCACGATGCGGTCAGCCTTCTTCACCGTTGCCAGCCGGTGCGCCACGATCAGCGTGGTGCGGCCCTGGCTCAGCTCATCCACCGCCGCCTGCACCAGGCGTTCGCTTTCGGCATCCAGCGCCGAGGTCGCCTCGTCCAGCAGCAGCACCGGCGCGTCGCGCAGGATGGCGCGGGCGATGGCGATCCGCTGCTTCTGCCCGCCCGACAGCATCACGCCCCGTTCGCCGACAAAACTGTCATAACCTTCCGGCAGCTTCGAGATGAAGTCATGCGCCGCAGCGGCCGCGGCGGCGGCCTCCACCTCGGCATCGGTAGCCTCGGGGCGGCCGAACCGGATGTTCTCGCGCGCCGAGGCGGCAAAGATCACCGGGTCCTGCGGCACCAGCGCGATATGGCGGCGGAACTCATCCCGCTGCAGCTGCGTCAGCGCCACGCCGTCCAGCTTCACCGCGCCCTGGTTGGGGTCATAGAACCGCTGCAGCATCTGGATGATGGTGGTCTTGCCAGCGCCGGACGGGCCGACAAAGGCGACCGTTTCGCCCGGGCTCACCGTCAGCGACACCTCCTCCAGCGCCGAAACATCCGGGCGCGAAGGGTAGCGGAAGGAAACATTTTCAAAGGTGATCTCCCCCTTGACCGGCGCGGGCAGCACCTGAGCCGCAACCGGGTCCAGCACGGTATCTTCGGCGTTCAACAGTTCCACCAGCCGTTCGGTTGCCCCGGCGGCCCGCTGCAGCTCGCTCCAGATTTCCGACAGCGCCGCAACCGAACCGGCCACCAGCACCGAGTAGATCACGAACTGGATCAGCGTGCCTTCGGTCATCAGCCCGGCCCGCACATCGTTTGCGCCCATCCACAACACGCCAACGATGCCGGAGAACACCAGGAAGATCACGATCACGGTCAGGAAGGCCCGGGTCTGAATACGGCGGCGCGAGACGTCATAGGCCGTTTCCGTCATCTCGCCGAATTTCCGGCGGCTGGCACTCTCGTGGGTGAAGGCCTGCACCGTCTGCACCGCCCCCAGCGCCTCGCCCGCATTGCCGGAGGACGCCGCGATCCAGTCCTGGTTCTCCTTGCTGATGGCGCGCAGGCGGCGGCCCAGCACCAGGATCGGCACGATCACCGCCGGCACGATCAGCAGCACCATCATTGTCAGCTTCGCCGAGGTCAGCAGCATCAGCACCATGCCGCCCAGGAAGATCAGCAGGTTACGCAGCGCAATCGACACCGACGAGCCGAGCACCGACTGGATCAGCGTGGTGTCGGTGGTGATCCGGCTCAACACCTCGCCGGTCATGATGCGCTCATAAAACTCCGGGCTCATGCCGATCACCCGGTCGAACACCGCCTTGCGGATATCGGCCACCACCCGTTCGCCCAGCCGCGTCACCAGCGCATAGCGGACACCGGTGCCCACCGCCAGCAGCGCCGCAATCACGAGGGCTGCGCTGAAATAGAGGTTCAGCAGTTCGGAATCGGAAACCCGGAAATTGTCCACCACCCGGCGCACCGCCAGCGGCAAGGTCAGCGAAAGCGCCGCCGTCAGCACCAGAGCACAGGTCGCAGCCAGCATCAGCAGGCGGTAGGGCCGCATGAACGGCCACAGGGCCGACAGCACACCGATTTTCCGGGACTTCTCCCGCTCTTGCTCCGCATTCGGGGCCGCTTGTCTCCGCGCCATTCCGGATCCTTCTGCATTTTTTGGTCTGGCGGGGCAGCCCCCCGCGCCTTCGCCAAGGTTCATGGCCCCGCAGGCCCCGCGCGTCAAGCGCTGAGCAGCTTCAAAAAGCACCTGAAAACAGCTGCGCACTGCGTCAGAGGGTATCAATCCGGCGGGCTGGGAAGGTCTGGAGCGGGTAGCGGGAATCGAACCCGCACCTTAAGCTTGGAAGGCTCTTATGATACCATTTCACCATACCCGCTCAGGACATTTGCTGATTTAGGTGAACCGCCGGGGAAGGTCAACCACCTTGTTTTCGTTTGCCTTTGCTGCGGCGGAAATTTCACTGCGCCCCTTGCGAAAGGCCTGACAAGTGCCCCAAATAACAGAACAATCCACCTGACCTGCCAGCTGTCCAGCATTCCGGGAGACCGCCTTGCCCCAAAGCCTGCGAACCGCCGTCATCACCGCGCATGGCCAGCCCTCCGCCCCCGGCCCGGCAGAGGCGGAACTGGCCGCCACGGCGGCAGCCGTTGCCGCGCATCTTCCCGGCTGGGACGTCCGCTCCGCCACTCTGGCGGCGCCCGGCCGGCTGGAGGAGGTGATGGAAGACGATGCCGTGGTCTATCCGTTTTTCATGTCGCGCGGCTATTTCACCAGCAAGGCCCTGCCTGCCCGCCTGCAGGGCAAGACCTGCCGGATGGCCGCGCCGTTCGGCCTTGACGCCGACCTGCCGGACCTGGCGGCCCGCGCTGTGCGCCAGGCGTCCGGCGCCAAGGGCTGGCCCCTGCAGGAGACCCATCTGCTGCTGGCCGCCCACGGCTCTGCCCGCGGCCCGCGGGCCGCAGAAGCGGCAGAGGCTTTTGCCGCCAGCCTCAGCCCCCTGCTGCCGGGCTGCAGCCTGACGCTGGGCTATGTCGAGCAAGACCCCCGGATTGCCGCTGCCGCCAGCCCCCTGCCCGCGCAGTCCCTTTGCCTGCCCTTCTTTGCCCAGGCCGGCGACCATGTGAAACAGGACCTTCCCGAGGCGCTGGAGGCGGCTGGCGTTGGCGGCACCGTGCTGCCTGTGGCCGGCGCCCTGCCGGGCGTCCCGGCGCTGATCGCCAAAGCCATCCAAGCCGCAAGCCTTGACGGGCGCGCCGCCGGCTGAGAATCTGACCCGGCGGATGGAAAAGCAAATTTTGGCACTGGCGGAGGCAATTGGCCTCTTGCACCGGCGCCGGGCATGTGATTAATCACGGCTTACACCACGGATGGCGAGTTGGCGGAGTGGTGACGCAGCGGATTGCAAATCCGTGTACACCGGTTCGATTCCGGTACTCGCCTCCACCTTCTCCTGCAGGTAAACTGTGTCGTTTCAGGCCCTTACTGCTGCCTCACCGGCGCCAGCGGCAGGCCCCGCCGCTCAACACCGGCTGCCTGGCGGCCGTGCAGCCGCCAGCGTGTTCCTGTTTCCGTCAGCCGGAGAGATTACCCTTTCAGCTTGAAGCGCTGGATCTTGCCGGTCTCGGTTTTCGGCAGTGCCCCGGTGAACACTACCGAGCGCGGGTACTTGTAGGGCGCGATGGTTGCCTTAACATGATCCTGCAGCAGCTTGACCAGCGCCTCCGACGGCGCCTGCCCTTCAGCCAGCACCACATGCGCCTGCACGATCTCGCCGCGCGCCTCATCCGGAACTCCGATCACCGCGCATTCCGCAACCGCCTCATGCGCCAGCAGCGCCGCCTCCACCTCGGGGCCTGCAATGTTGTAGCCGGAGGAGACGATCATGTCGTCGTTACGGGCCGCAAAATGAAGGTACCCGTCCGCGTCCCGAATGAAACTGTCGCCGGTGATGTTCCAGCCGTCCTGCACGTATTCCCCTTGCCGCTCATCGGCCAGATAACGGCAGCCGGTCGGACCTTTGACTGCCAGCCGCCCGGCCGCGCCGCGGGGCGCTTCGTTGCCATCACCGTCCAGCACCTTCACCTGGTAGCCGGTGACCGGCTTGCCGGTGCAGGCGGGCCGGTGATCGCTGAACCGGTTGGTGATGAAAATATGCAAGAGCTCCGTCGCGCCGATCCCGTCCAGCATCGGCTTGCCGGTCTTGTCCATCCACTCCTGATAGACCGGCGCGGGCAGGGTCTCCCCCGCCGAGACCGCCGCCCGGAGCGAGGACAGATCCGCCCCCTCCTCCATCGCCCGCAGCATCACCCGGTAGGCGGTGGGTGCCGTGAAGCAGACGGTGGCCTTGTATTTCTCAATAATCTCGATGAGGTTCGGCGGCGAGGCGTTTTCCAAGAGCGTCGCCGCGGCGCCAAAGCGCAGCGGGAAGATCGCCAGCCCGCCCAGGCCGAAGGTAAAGGCCAGCGGCGGTGAGCCGACAAACACGTCCTCCGGCTGCACATCCAGCACTTCGCGCGCATAGCCGTCGGCGATGATCAGCAAATCGCGGTGGAAGTGCATCGTCGCCTTGGGCGATCCGGTGGTGCCGGAGGTGAACCCCAGCAAGGCCACATCGTCGCGGCCCGTTTTCACGGCTTCGTAGGCAACAGGTTTCTCCAGCGCCAGCCGGTCCAGTTCCGCATCATGGTTGGAGGTGCCGTCGAAGCCGACAACCGTTTTCAGGAACTTCGATTCCTTGGCGCAGGCGACCAGTTCATCCTTCAGCCTTGTGTCGCACAACGCATGGGAGATCTCCGCCTTGTCGACGATCTTGGCCAGCTCGCCCTTGCGCAACAGCGGCATGGTGTTGACCACCACCGCGCCCGCTTTGGTCGCCGCCAGCCAGCAGGCCACCATCGCCGGATTGTTGGCAGAGCGGATCAGCACCCGGTTGCCGGGCTTCACCCCCAGGTCCTCGCTCAGCACATGCGCCAGCCGGTTGGTCCAGTCCGCCAGCTCCTTGTAAGTGCGGTAGCGGCCGTTGCCGATCAGCGCGGTATGGTCGCCGAACCCCTTCTCCACCATCGCATCGGTCAGTTCGACCGCCGCGTTCAGGTACTCCGGGTACTGAAACCCTTCCAGCAGGAACTCCGGCCATTGGTCCGCCGGCGGCAGGTTGTCCCGGGCGAACGTGTCCGTATGCGCGGTTGGTCCCAGCATCTCAATTCCCTCCCTGAAAGGCGCCGAGCGCCTGGCGCGCGATCACCACCCGCTGCACGTCCGAGGCGCCCTCGTAGATGCGCAAGGCCCGGATATCGCGGTAAAGCTCCTCCACCTTCTGGCCCCGGCGCACGCCGTCGCCGCCATGCAGCTGCACAGCCTTGTCAATGACGGCTTGCGCCTGGTCGGTGGAAAACAGCTTGGCCATCGCAGCCTCGCGGGTGACGCGCGCAGCCCCTGAATCCTTGGCCCAGGCGGCGCGGTAGACCAGCAGAGCCGATGCATCCACATCCAGCGCCATATCGGCGATATGGCCCTGCACCATCTGCAGATCGAACAGCGGCGCCCCTTGCACCTGCCGCGCAGTCACCCGCGCCAGCGACTCGTCCAGCGCCCGGCGGGCAAAGCCCAGGGCGGCGGCAGCCACGGTGGAGCGGAACACATCCAGCACCGACATCGCAATCTTGAAGCCCGCGCCCGGCTGCCCCAGCAGCGCCGATTTCGGGATCCGGCAATCTGTGAACCGCAGGGTCGCCAGCGGATGCGGCGCGATGGTTTCCAGCCGTTCCACGACCTCGAACCCCGGCAGGCCTGCGGGCACGACAAAGGCGCTCAGCCCCTTGGCGCCCGGTGCCTCGCCAGTGCGGGCAAACAGCGTGTAGACATCAGCAATGCCGCCGTTGGATATCCAGGTCTTTTCACCGTTCAGCACATAGGTGCCGCCGTCCAGTGTCGCGGTCATGGTGGAGTTCGCCACATCCGACCCTGATTGCGGCTCGGTCAGGGCAAAGGCTGAAACCGCCTTGCCCGCGCGGGTGAGCGGCAGCCACTCCGCCTGCTGCTCCGCGGTGCCGAACAGCGAGATCGCCCCGGTGCCCAGCCCCTGCATGGCAAAAGCAAAATCCGCCAGCCCGTCATGGCGCGCCAGCGTCTCGCGGATCAGGCACAGGCTGCGCACATCCAGCTGCTCGCCCGCCATCGCGCCGGAATGCTGCGTCCAGCCGCCCTCGCCCAGTGCTGTGACCAGCGCCCGGCAGGCGGCATCAGTGTCGGAATGATCAATACCCGCCAGCTGCGCCGCGGCCCAGGCCTCCAGTTCTTCGGCCAGCTTCCGGTGCCGGTCCTCGAAAAACGGCCAATTCAGAAACGTCCTGTCCGCCATGACGCGGCCCTCCCAGTTTCATATTTCCCAAAATACTCCCGTCCCGCTGCCCGGCAGGCGGCTTTGCCGCCGAGAGGGGGGCTCCCGCGCCCTCCTCCGGCGCGGGCTCCAGCGGTGTCACACCTCAGTCGCCTTCGAACAGCGGCTTTTCCTTGTTCACAAAGGCATGGTAAGCGCGTTCGAAATCCGCCGTCTGCATGCAGATCGCCTGCGCCTGCGCCTCGGCCTCGATCGCCTGCTCGATCGACATCGACCATTCCTGCGCCAGCATGGTCTTGGTCATCATGTGGCCGAAGTTCGGACCCGCCGCGATCCGCGCGGCCCAGTTATGCGCCTCCGCTTCCAGCTCGTCCGCCGCAACCAGCTTATTGTGAAAGCCCCAGGCGTGGCCCTCTTCGGCGCTCATCGACCGGCCCGTGTACAAAAGCTCCGCCGCCCGGCCCTGGCCGATGATCCGCGGCAGGATCGCGCAGGCGCCCATGTCGCAGCCCGCCAGCCCGACCCGGGTGAACAGAAACGCGGTCTTGGCCTCCGGCGTGGCAATGCGGATGTCGGAGGCCATGGCGATGATCGCGCCTGCGCCGACGCAAATGCCGTCAATCGCCGCAATCACCGGCTTGCCGCAATTCACCATCGCCTTGACCAGATCGCCGGTCATCCGGGTGAAGACCAGCAGCTCCTTCATGCTCATCTTCGTCAGCGGCCCGATGATGTCATGCACATCGCCGCCGGAGCAGAAATTGCCGCCGTTGGAGGCAAAGACCACCGCCTTGACCCTGTCGTCGTAGTGCAGGTCGCGGAACCAGTCGCGCAACTCCGCATAGCTGTCGAAAGTCAGCGGATTCTTCCGCTCCGGCCGGTCCAAGGAAACGGTCGCAATGCCATCCTCGATCCGGCACAGGAAATGGGTCGCACCTCTCCTCACCATTATACCTTGCCTCCCTCTTCCAGCCGCCGCGCCACCGCTTCCAGGCTCTCGGCAATTCCTTGCGCCTCATCCGCTGTCAGCCCGTCAAAGGCCGCATTGATCCAGCCCTCATGCGCCTCCGCCTGGCGGGAAAACTCGGATTTGCCCGCCTGCGTCAGCCGCACCAGATTGGCGCGGCGGTCGCCCTCGACCTTCTCGCGCTGCACATGGCCGTCCTCGACCAGCCGCTCGACGATGCCGGTTACATTGCCGTTGGAGACTTTCAGAACCCCCGACAACTCGCTCATCTTCAAGCCTTTTTCATGCTGCATCAGCGCCGCCATCACGTCAAACCTCGGCAGCGTGGTTGCAAACTCCCGCCGCAGGTTCTCGCGCACTTCGCTCTCCACCGCCTTGGTGGCCTTCAGCACCTTCAGCCACAGCCGCAGCCGGTCTTTTGATGTCGTGCTCAAATTTCCCCTCCCGAGATGGGCAATGTGCTGCCGTTGACGGAGCCTGCCCCTTCGCCTGCCAGCCACAGCGCAGCGTCCGCCACTTCACCCGGCTGGATGAAGCGGTCCTGCGGGTTGCCGCGGCGCAACGACTTTGCCGCCTGCTCCGCCGTCATGCCGGTCTTGGCCACGATGTTGTCCAGTGATCTTTGCAGGAGCGGCGTTTCGATGAAACCCGGGCAGATCGCATTCACCGTCACCCCGGTTTTCGCCAGCTCCACCGCCAGCGCCCGTGTCAGCCCCACAACACCATGTTTGGCCGCGCAGTAGCCCGACACATAGGGGTAGCCCTTCAGCCCCGCAGTCGAGGCAATGGCGATCAGCCGCCCCCAGCCCTGCTCCTTCATCCCCGGCAGACACGCCTGCCACAGGTTGAAAACACCGGTCAGGTTGACAGACAGCGCCGCCTCGAAATCGCCCGTGGTCATCCGCTCAAAGGGTTTGGAGGGCGCTGCGCCGGCATTGGCCAGCGCGATGCCCACGGGCCCGTTCGCCTCTACCGCTTCATCCAGCGCCCGGTCCAGTGCGTCCCGGTCCGTCACGTCGCACGCTGCCGCAAAGGCGCCGATGCCGCCGGCGACCTCTTGCAGGGGTTCCAGGCGGCGGCCCAGGATGGTGACCTTGGCGCCCGCCGCGGCAAACCGTGCCGCCAGCTCGGCCCCAACGCCGGAGCCGCCGCCGGAAATCACCGCATGCCTGCCCGCAACGCTCATGCCCGGATCACCTCCGCCTCGCGGTCCGCCAGGCGCCAGGCCTGATTGCGGCCCGCATGATAGGGCAGCGGCCAGTCGCCGTGCCGGTCGCCGATCCGCGCGGCCTCATGCAGCGTCCAATAGGGATCGGCCAGATGGGGCCGGGCCACGCAAACCAGATCGGCCCGCCCCGCCATCAGGATCGAATTGGCATGATCGGCTTCATAGATGTTGCCCACCGCCATGGTGGCAATCCCGGCCTCGTTGCGGATGCGGTCGGAAAACGGCGTCTGGAACATGCGCCCGTAAACCGGCTGCGCGTCCGTCGAGGTCTGCCCGGCGGAGACATCAATGATATCCGCACCGGCAGCGGTAAAGGCCTTGGCGATCTCCACCGCTTCCTCCGGCGTGACGCCTGCGTCGCCGACCCAGTCATTGGCAGAGATCCGCACCGACATCGGTTTGCCTTCCGGCCAGACCGCGCGCATCGCCTGGAACACCTCCAGCGGATAGCGCAGGCGGTTCTCCAAGGAACCGCCGTACTCGTCGGTGCGGATGTTCGATTTCGGCGAGATGAAGGACGAAATCAGATAGCCGTGCGCCGCATGAAGTTCGATCATGTCAAACCCGGCGCGCTCTGCCATCTGCGCGGCGGCCACGAATTCCGCCTTGATTGTGTCCATTTCCGCCCGCGTGATCTCGCGCGGGGCCGGGTTGTTATCCGACCACGGGATGGGTGATGCCGAAACCGTCTCCCAATTCCCCTCCGGCAGCGGCGCGTCCATCTCCTCCCAGCCCAGCTGGGTTGAGCCCTTGCGCCCCGAATGGCCGATCTGGCAGCAGATCTTGGCGCTGGTCTCCGCGTGCACGAAATCCGTCAGCCGCTTCCACACGGCCTCATGCTCCGGCGCATACAGCCCCGGACAGCCCAGCGAGATCCGGCCCTCGGCTGATACACAGGTCATCTCGGTATAGACCAGCCCCGCCCCGCCCTTGGCGCGTTCGCCGTAATGGATCAGGTGCCAGTCGGTCGGGCAGCCTTCCACCGCCTTGTATTGCGCCATGGGGGAGACCACGATGCGGTTCTTCAACTCCATCCCGCGCAACTTGTACGGGGCAAACATCGGCGGCCGCACCGGCGCATCAGCGGGCGCACCGGCCTTGTCCTGAAACCACTTCTCGGCGCTTTGCAGCCACTCCGCATCACGCAGGCGCAGATTTTCGTGGCTGATCCGCTGCGAGCGGGTCAGCAGCGAGTAATTGAACTGCACCGGATCCATATCCAGGTAGCGCTCGACCTCCTCGAACCACTCCAGCGAGTTGCGCGCCGCCGATTGCAGCCGCAGCACATCCAGCCGCCGTTCCTCCTGGTAGCGCTCAAACGCACGCTCCAGCGTCGGCTCGGTGCTGACCAGCTCCGCCAGCGCGATCGCGCTATCAAAGGCCAGCCGCGACCCCGACCCGATCGAGAAATGCGCGGTGGCAGAGGCATCGCCCAGCAGCACGACGTTCTCGTGATGCCATTTCTCGCACAGCACCCGCGGGAAATTGATCCACACTGCCGCCCCGCGCAAATGCGCCGCGTTCGACATCAGCGCGTGGCCATCCAGATGATCGGCGAAGATATCCTCGCAAGTACGGATGATCTCCTCCTTGCTCATCCCTTCAAAGCCCCAGGCCTCCCAGGTTTCAGCCGAGCATTCGACGATCACCGTCGCGGTGTCGGCGTCGAACTGGTAGGCGTGGATCCACATCCAGCCGTGCTTGGTTTTCTCGAAGATGAAGGTGAAGGCGTCGTCGAACTTCTGATGCGTTCCCAGCCAGATGAACTTGCAGGGCCGCACGTCGATTTCCGGTTTAAAATGTTCCGTGAACTCGTTGCGAACACTGGAATTCAGCCCGTCGCAGCCCACTACCAGGTCATAGTCTTTCTGATACTCAGAGGCAGGCTTGGCAACGGTTTCAAACTGCAGGTCCACCCCCAGCTCCCGCGCCCGGTCCTGCAGCAACAGCAGCATCTGCTTGCGCCCGATCCCGGCAAAACCGTGCCCGCCCGACACCGTGCGGGTGCCATTGTGCACCACGGCGATGTCATCCCAATAGGCAAAGCTCTTGCGGATTGCCTCTGCGCTCTTGGGATCGTTGGCGCTCAGGTTTTCCAGCGCGTCATCCGACAGCACCACACCCCAGCCAAAGGTGTCGTCAGGCTTGTTGCGCTCGACCACCGTGACCTCGGCCTCCGGCTGCCGCAGCTTCATCGAGATGGCAAAGTAAAGGCCGGCAGGCCCTCCTCCCAGACAGACGACTTTCATGATCATCCCTTCCCGCTCAGCGCACGTCTCTGGGGATCAGGATAAGCAGAGCCGGAAAAACTTCAAGCCTAAAGTTTTAAGCTTGAAGTAATTGGTCGCAGAAAACTCTCTGCGCCCCGTGAGGCGCAGGCCCTTTCACGCAATCCCCTTTGCGGGCCGGTGCGGGTCACAAACCCCGCAGGTACTCCATGACGGCCGGGCGCACGGCCTGGTCGCCCCGGTGGCGGGCGTCGGAGATGATCTTGCGCAGCTCGCCCAGATCCACCCGCAGCAGCAGCGACTTGACCGGGCCGATGGAGGCCGGGCGCATCGACAGCGTGCGGATGCCCATCGCCGCCAGGCAGACGGCCTCGACCGGGCGGCCCGCATCTTCGCCGCAGAAGCTCAGGGGCGTGCCGGAGATCGCGCAGCGCTCCACGATCCGCTCGATGAAGCTCAGGAAGCTGACGTTCAGCGTGTCATAACGCCGCCGCACCCGCTCGTTCTCGCGGTCGGCCGCAAAGAAGAACTGCTTGAGGTCATTGCCGCCGATCGAGATGAACGCCACCTCGTCAAAGAACTTCTGCGGCGCATAAGCCAGCGAGGGCGTCTCCAGCATCGCGCCGATTTTCAGGTCGGCCGGCAGCACATGGCCCAGGATGCGCTCGCGTTCTATGGTCTTTTCGACTTCCGCCCGCGCGGCGCGGTATTCCTCGAACTGGGCGACAAAGGGGAACATGATCGTCAGCGGCCGCCCCTCGGCAGAGCGCAGCAGCGCCTGCAGCTGCATCCGCATCACGCCCGGCTTGTCCAGCCCCACCCGGATCGCCCGCCAGCCCAGCGCCGGATTCGGCTCATCGGTGGGCTTCATGTAGGGCAGCACCTTGTCTGAGCCGATGTCCAGCGTGCGGAACACCACCGGCTTGCCGTGGGCGGCATCCAGCACCCGCTTGTAAAGGGCCACCAGCTCCGACCGTTTCGGCATCTGGTTGCGGACCAAAAACTGCAGCTCTGTGCGGAACAGCCCCACTCCCTCGGCGCCGGAGCCGTCCAGCGACGGCAGATCCGCCATCAGGCCCGCATTCATCACCATGTTGATGCGCTGCCCGTCGGTGGTGACAGCGGGCTTGTCGCGGATCGAGGCATAGCGCTCCTGCGCCTTGGTGTGCATCGCGATCTTGTCGCGGAAGGCGCCGACAACGGTGTCGTCCGGGCGCAGGTGAACCACCCCCTGGTCGCCATCCACCATGATGTGGTCGCCGTTCAGCGCCTCGGTGGTGACCCGTTTAGCATTGACCACCAGCGGGATCGCCAGCGCCCGCGCCACAATGGCGGCGTGAGAGCCGACAGAGCCCTCTTCCAGAACGATTCCACGCAAGGAGCGGCCGTATTCCAGCAGGTCGCCGGGGCCGATGTTGCGGGCGATCAGGATCGGGTTTTCCGGCAGCTCCGCCCCGGTATCAGCCCCCTGCCCGGTCAGGATCCGCAGCAGCCGGTTCGACAGGTCGTCCAGATCGCTCAGCCGTTCACGCAAATAGGCATCCTGCACCTGGCTCATGCGGGCACGGGCCTGGGACTGCTCCTTCTCCACCGCCGCCTCGGCGCTCAGGCCGCGGGCGATGTCCTCTTCCATCCGCCGCATCCAGCCCTTGGAGTTGGCAAACATCCGGTAGGCCTCAAGAACCTGCAATTGCTCCTTGTCGCCGTTGCGGGATACTTCCAGCATCTTGTCGACGCCGACCCGCAGCTCCTCCACCGCATCATTCAGCCGCTCCAGCTCGCGCTGGGGGTCATCGGCAATCGGATTGGTCACGATCACCCGCGGTTCATGCAGCCAGACATGGCCTTCCGCCGCGCCCTCCTGGGCCGAGGTGCCGTGAATCAGGACCGCCTGCTGGTGCAGGGGCGACAGCGCCGCGCCCTCGCCGACAAAGGCGCCCAGCTCGGTCATCTCGGCGATCACCATCGCCACCACTTCCAGCGCATAGACCGCGTCGGCG
Source organism: Leisingera sp. McT4-56 (assembly GCF_020514995.1). Lineage (NCBI taxonomy): Bacteria > Pseudomonadati > Pseudomonadota > Alphaproteobacteria > Rhodobacterales > Roseobacteraceae > Leisingera > Leisingera sp. McT4-56. Next base: position 206,694 of record NZ_JAJALF010000003.1, read on the forward strand.
GAAAACTCGCGCGCATCCTTGGACTGCACCACCAGCACGCCCAGCATCTCGCCCAGCCGCTGCACCGGCACCCCGAGGAAGGAGGAAAACCGCTCCTCCCCGGTTTCCGGCATGTAGCGGAAGCCCTTGGCGTGCGGCGCGTCCGGGGTGTTGATCACCTTGCCGAACTTGGCCACCCGGCCGACCAGGCCCTCGCCGATGCGCATCCGGGTCTGGTGCACTGATTCGGTGTTCAGGCCCTGCGTCGCGCACAGCTCCAGGGTCTCGTCATCGCGGAACAGATAGACCGAGCACACCTCGGTCCCCATGCTGTCGGCGATCAGATGGGTGATCTTGTCGAGCCGCGCCTGGCCGGCAACATCACCCGCCATCGCCTCGCGCAAGCGAACCAGAAGCTTCCTGCTTTCGGATTCCGTCGTATCGGCCATTCTCACCCTCTCCCGAGGTTTCTTCCCTCTGCACCGCCGCCCCGAATGATCCCTGGGAACGGACACCGCCCAGAGTAGTGCGCCAGTGCTCTCTCCTCCACCCACTTGTCCCACCCCGGCGGGAAAAGTCCAAGAGTTTTTGCGCTGTTGCCTGCATTCGCAGCGGCACGCCAAAAGGCTGGGCAGAATACCGCTTGCGGCGGGGCATACATGACAAGGGCGCCCGAACGGCGCCCTTGCGAATTACATAAAATTGTTTCGAAATCGGCGCTTAGCCGGCTTTTTCAAGCTCGAAAGCATCATGCAGCGCCTGCACGGCCAGTTCCATGTACTTGCGGTCGATCAGCACCGAGATCTTGATTTCGGAGGTGGTGATCACCTTGATGTTGATGCCCTCATCAGACAGCACCTTGAACATCTTGGCCGCCACACCGGACTGCGAACGCATGCCGATGCCGACCACCGAGACCTTGGCCACGTCCTTGTCGGCCAGCAGCTCGGCATAGTTCAGCTCGCCCTTCTCCTTGATCGCCAGCAGCGCTTTTTCGGCGCGCGCCACCTGGTCGGTCGGGCAGGAGAAGGTCATGTCGGTGCGGCCGTCTTCGGAGACGTCCTGCACGATCATGTCGACATTCACGCCCGCATCGCTGAGCGTGGTGAAGATCGTCGCCGCGATGCCGGGACGGTCGGCCACCGACTGCACGGTCAGCTTGGCCTCGTCGCGGGAGTAGGCAACGCCGTTTACAACATTGGATTCCATGATTTCCTCCTCGTCGCAGACCAGGGTTCCGGCCTCGTCGGACTGTTCCTCAAAGCTCGACAGAACGCGCAGCTTCACATTGTAGCGCATCGCCAGTTCAACCGAGCGGGTTTGCAGCACCTTGGCCCCCAGCGAGGCCAGCTCCAGCATTTCTTCAAACGCAATCTTTTCCAGCTTGCGCGCCTTGCCGCAGATCCGCGGGTCGGTGGTATAGACGCCGTCCACATCGGTGTAGATATCGCAGCGCTCTGCCTCAAACGCCGCGGCAAAGGCCACCGCGGTGGTGTCAGAGCCGCCCCGGCCCAGGGTGGTGATGCGGCCTTCGGGGCTGATGCCCTGGAAACCGGCGACAACCGCCACCTTCATGCCCTCGTCGAACTTGGCGCGGATGTTCTCCGGCGGGATCTCCTCGATCCGGGCCTGGCTGTGCGCCGAGTTGGTCTTGAGCGGCACCTGCCAGCCCTGCCAGCTGCGCGCCGGGACATCCATCTCCTGCAGCGTCAGCGCCATCAGGCCCGCGGTCACGTTCTCGCCCGAGGACACGACGGCATCATATTCGCGCGCGTCATAAAGCGGCGAGGTCTCATCGACCCAGCCCACCAGCTCGTTGGTCTTGCCGGACATGGCAGAGACGATGACGATCACGTCATAGCCCTTGGCCACCTCAACGCCGACGCGTTTGGCGGCGCGGCGGATGCGGTCCAGATTGGCGACAGAGGTGCCGCCGAATTTCATCACAAGTACGGGCATAAGGAACTTGTCTCCCTGCGCTTGCGGGTTTCGGTCCCGTGCCTCATATGCGAGCGGCCCCCCAAGGGCAAGAGCGCGCAGGCCCGGCGGGCAACGAAGCTGCGGTCCCGGTGGAATTTTCAGCGCGGCAAAGCGCCACAAGGCTCCGCCTGCGCAACTTCTGCCAACAGCAGGCCCGCCGCATCAGCACCGGCAACAGGCCCGCCGCGTCAAGAGCGCCAGAACCGCACTGTCAGAATGGCGTAGACCGCCATCAGCTCCAGCCGCCCGATCAGCATCGCCGCGCTCAGGATCCACTTCGCCGGATCGTTGAGGGTCGAGAAATTGCCCGCAGGCCCGATGGTCGGCCCCAGGCCTGGGCCGATATTGGCCACCGCCGTGGCGGCCCCGGACACCGCGGTCACGAAATCCAGCCCGGTCAGCGCCAGCATCCAGGCGACAATGCCCAGCGTCACCACGAAAAACATGAAGAAGGAGATCACCGAGCTCAGCACATCGGCATCCACCGGGCGGCCCTCATAGCGCGTCAGGAACACGCCATGCGGCGAGCGGATGCGCTGGATCTGCACCTTGATCGAGGCAAACAGCAGCTGATAGCGGAAAATCTTCACCGAACAGGCAGTGGAGCCCGCGCAGCCGCCGATCAGCCCGGCAAAGAAGAAGATCATCACCAGGAAGCTGCCCCATTGCATGTAATCCGCGCTGGCATAGCCGGTGCCGGACATGATCGAGGTGATGTTGAACAGGGCCGAACGCAGCGCCTCTTCGCCGCCATGCGGGCGCGTGTAATAGAGAATCCCCGCCGCCAGCGCGACCAGCAGCCCCAGCGTCATCATGAAGCCGCGGATCTGGCTGTCCCGCAGCATGGGCGTGCCGTGGCCGTTGATCAGCTGCACGTAGCGGACGAACGGCAGCGCCGCCAGGATCATGAAGATGGACGCGGCGTATTCCACCGGCCCGGCAAAGGCGCCGAAGGAGGCATCGTAATTGGCAAATCCGCCGGTTGCGATGGTGGTCATCGAATGCACCAGCGCATCGAACGGCGCCATGCCCATCACCATGTAGACCAGCATGCAGGCGGCGGTCAGCGACACGTAGATCAAGGAGATCTGCTTGGCGATCGCCTGCGCCCGCGGCAGGATTTTCCCAAAGGTGTCAAAGCTTTCGGATTTGAAGATCTGCATCCCGCCGACCCGCAGCTCGGGCAGGAACACCATCGCCACCACAATGATGCCGATGCCGCCCAGCCACTGCAGGATGCCGCGCCACAGCAGCAGCCCGCGCGGCAGGCTGTCGAGCCCGGAAATCACGGTGGAGCCGGTGGTGGTCAGCCCCGACATCGCCTCGAAAAAGGCATCGACAAACCGCAGCTCGGTTGCCCCCAGCATCAGCGGCACCGCACCGAACAGCGGCAGCGCCAGCCAGACCGTCGTGGTCAGAAGGAAGGTCTGGCGGATGCTCAGCCCCTCCTTCACCCCATTGGCGCAGCTCAAGGACATCAACCCGCCCACCAGGATGGTGAAGATGGCGCTTTCCAGGAACACATGCCATTCGCCCCGGCCGTCATACAGATCGACCAGAAGCGGGAACACCATCATGGCTCCCAGAATGACGACCAGCAGGCCGATGACATACCCAACCGGGCGGAGATCCAACATGCGGCGCAGCGTTGGCCCCCCGCGCGGTGAGTGTCAAGTGCGCGGCGTTATTCGCCGCTGCCGCTGGTGCCTGCAGCGTTGCGCCGCGGCATCTGCGGCGGCGAGGACGGCTGCCGCGGGCGCTTGGACGATGCGGCCTGCGCCTCCTGCTCCCTGCGCGCGGCGGCGGCATCGGGGGCCGGGGCCTTGGCCGCGTCCTGCTTGGCCGCGGGCGCCGGTGCGGAGCCTCCGGACGCCTGCGCATAGGCGCTGCGGCGGGCGGAGGCACCGCTGAACTCTGCAGGCTTGGCCTCCGCCTTCTCCCCGGCTGTTGTTCCGTTCGGCGCTGCCGGCTTGGCAGCGGACGCAGGCTGAGCCGCTTTTGCGGGCTCCTTGGCGGCCTCCGGCTTCACGGGTTCTGCCTTGGCGGCGGCCGGCTTCACGGTTTCCGGTTTGGCTGCCGCGGGCTTCGCGGCTTCCGCCTTGGCTGCCGCCGGCTTCGCGGCTTCCGGCTTGGCTGCCGCCGGCTTCACGGCTTCCGGCTTGGCTGCCGCCGGCTTCGCGGCTTCCGGCTTGGCGGCCGCTGGCTTCACGGCTTCCGGCTTGGCTGCCGCCGGCTTCACGGCTTCCGCCTTGGCTGCCGCCGGCTTCACGGCTTCCGCCTTGGCTGCCGCCGGCTTCGCGGCTTCCGGCTTGGCGGCCGCCGGCTTCACGGCTTCCGCCTTGGCTGCCGCGGGCTTCGCAGCTTCCGCCTTTGCTGCCGCCGGCTTCACGGCTTCCGGCTTGGCTTTCACAGCCTCAGCAGCCGGCTGCGCCGGGCGTTTCTGCGCAGGCGCCTTGCGGGCCCCGGCCTTCCGGGCAGCGGTTTTGCGGCCAGCCGGTTTGCGGGCGGCGGGCTTGCGCGGCGCCAGGGTCTTGTTTGCGGCCTTGGCAGCGGCTGGCGCCTCTGCCGGGGTTTCGGCGGCGGTGTCCGCGTCCGGCGCCGCCTCCGGCGCGGCAGCGGCATCCCCCGCCATTGCCGGAACACCGGCCTGCCACAGGCGCCGCTGCGCTTCCATCATCGAATGCGCCAGCCGCATCTGTTCCAGCGGCGCCTGCATCGCAGCCTCTGCCGCCTGCCGCCACAGCTTCATCTGCAGCCCGGCCGCATAGCCCGCCCATTCATGCGTTCTGACCGTCAGGCCGGGAATCTTGTGAAAGCTCGTCATTTGTTACTCCTAAAGTCCTGCACTGCACTTGCCCCGGGACTGCGCTGCGGCATCCGGGCAAAGAAAAAAGGGAGCGGGCGCCGGGTGAGTCCCAGGCCTGATGCAGCGGAAAACGGGCCGTCAATTGCAGACACCTGCGCGCAAGCTCCCCTCGCCCCCGGCAGGACGGCCGGGGGGATTCGTTATGACGCTAGCATGACTTTCTGCGGAGCGGCGTAAAAAATGCGGCAATGCAGAAATTGCCGCGGGGCCGGGCTGTTGACCCGGCGGAAACCCGCCTGAAATTCAGGCAGGCCCGCGCCTCTTACCCCTGATGGATCAGGGTCGAAAACAGTTTCGGATCCAGGCTCATCGCCTTGAACAGCGGCCCCTGGGTCAGCACGCTGACTGCATCGTGGCTGTGCAGGCTTTCCTGGTGGCTGGCCACCACCCGGAAATCGCCGATCCTTGCATCGCCCTGCAGCGCCTCGCAGAACAGCCGCGCCGCATCCTCGACAAAGATCGGGTTGGCGGCATTGAGCTCGGCAAAGGCCTGTTCGTCCTCGCGCTTGACCATCACCTGGGTCTCGGTCGGCACCGCCTTGCGGCACAGCTCAATCAGGTCCTCGAACCACAGGCACTCGCTGCCGGGCACCGACTGCACCGAAATCCGCGCCACCGAGCGCTGCGAATGCGGCGTCGCCAGCTGGCCGCGCGCCTGCCGGGCGTGCTCCGACAACTCCAGCGAGCACGGGCAGGTCGAAGAATAGACATAGTCCAGGTGCATGATCTTCTCGCGCACCCCGTCATGGTCCACCAGTTCCAGCGCAAAGTCGTAATACTGGTAGCCGCTGAGGCCCGAGCGCAGGCTTTCAACCCTTGCAGGGAAGGAGAACCGCATCTGGATGCGCGCATCCGGGCTGTCCAGGTCGCTCAGGTAGTCATCCAGCGCATTGGCCATCACTTCAAAGCTGAAGGTGCGCTCCGCGTGCTTGTAGAAGGTGCGCATGATCCGGGACATGTTGATGCCCTTCTTGCCCGCGTCCAGGGACACGGTGCCGGTGACGCTGGTTTCCAGCGTCAGGTCGCCGTCGTCGCGGGTGTGGAAGCGGATCGGCAGCCGGAAGTTGGAGATCCCCACATGCTGGATCTGCTCCTGCGCGCCGCGGATCAGGCTGGTCGGCCCGTTCTGCAGGTCAGGCAGGGTGGCGCGGTAGGCCTCGTCCGACTTGAAATCCTCAGGATACTGCCGCGACAGCTCCGGGTAATTGCCGACCTCGCGGCCGGGCAGCAGCCGCGCCACCGCCGGGTCCAGCTCGGCAATCTCGGTCTCGGTCACGGTGCCGGCCCAGGCCCGCAGCACATCCAGCGCGGCGGCAGCTGCCTCGCGGTCCGGCGCCTCTGCAGCGTCGCGGTTGTGAATGTTCATCGGCGTTTCCCCCAGTGATACAGCCCATATAGGAGCCGGAAGGCCACCCTCATATACTGTTACGCGGCAATTTTCAAAACGGATCCGCCATTTGCGGCAGAACCGGCGCCTTAACGGACCCCAAGCACCTCTGCAAGCGTCCGCAGGCGCCGCGAGCGCGCCTTGTAGTGGGGGGTGACCAGCACATAGGGGCGCTGCATCTCCAGCGCCGGGCCGTCCAGCCGGTGCAGCCTGCCCGCCCGGATTTCGCCGCCCACCACCTGCTCCGGCAGCAGCGCGATGCCCAGCCCCGCCTGCACCAGCGACACCACCGAGGGCACCGACTGCCCGATTGCCGCCGCCAGGCCGGGGCGCGCCATCCCATGCTGCGCAAAATACTGCCGCCAGCCCGGCACAGAGGCGATGGTCTCGCCCCAGGCAACCTCCACCAGCGGCGCGCTGCCCAGCTTCGCCTGCGGATCCGCGCCGACAGGCACCAGCCGGTCGCTGAACAGCTCCCGGGTGCGGTGCTCGGGATGCTCGCCGCCATAGGTCAGCCGCGCATCAATGCCCTCCGCCACCAGGTCGATCCTGTCATCCTCGATCCTGAGCCGCACCGTCACATCGGGCCGCAGCGCCGCAAAACCCTTCAGCCGCTCCGGCAGCCACAGCTGCGCCAGCGCCGGCGTGGCAGAGATCACCAGCGGGCGCCGGGCGCCGCCTTCGGTCAGCGCCTCGGTGTAGCTGGCGATCTCCGCCAGCGATACCGCCGCCTTCTGGTAATAGTCCCGCCCGGCATCGGTCAGCCGCACCCGGTTGGCCCGGCGAGTGAACAACTTAAGCCCCAGCCAGTCCTCCAGGTTTTTCACCTGCATCGACACCGCCGCGGAACTGACCCCCAGTTCCGCCCCGGCAGCCGAAAAGCTCCCGGTCCGGGCAGAGCATTCGAAGGCGCGCAGGGCATTGAGCGGCGGCAGTTTCATACCCGCACAGTGCAAGTTTTTCTTATGCTCGCCAAGATATTTTATAGTGGTCAGATCCCCGCCCGGCGCGCAGGATTTCTGCAAAGAACCAAGGGAAAGACAAATGCGCGATATTCTCGATCTCGACCGTTACCCGCTCGACCATCCCGGCACCCCGGAATGGCAGGCGCTGGTGGACCGCTGCCGCGCCGAACTGGCCGCCGACGGCATGTTCAGCCTGGAAGGTCTGATGAAGCCGGAGGTGGCCCAGGGCGCCGCCGATGCGCTGAAGGGCAAGTTCGAAACCGAAAGCTTCCACCACAAGCGCGCCCACAACATCTATTTCAAGGACAGTGTCGAGGGGCTGGTGCCGGACCACCCGGCGCTGCAAAAGGTCGAGACCTCGAACTTCACCCTCTGCGCCGACCAGTTCCCGGATTCGCCTGTTCTGCGGCTCTATGACTGGCCGCCCTTTGCCGAGTTCCTCGCCGCCTCCATGGACAAGCCCGCGCTCTACACAATGGACGACCCGCTGGCGCGGCTGAACATCATGTCCTACGGCGCCGAGCAGGCGCTGAACTGGCATTTCGACCGTTCTGAATTCACCACCACCATGCTGCTGCAAGCGCCCGAGGCAGGCGGCGAGTTCATCTACAGCCCCGAACTGCGCAGCGATGATGACCCGAATTACGAAGGTGTCGAGCGGCTGCTGCGGGGTGAAGACCCGAACATGCGCTCGATCACCCTGGCCCCCGGCACGCTCAATATCTTCCGCGGCAAGAATTCGCCGCACCGGGTCGGCACCGTCAAAGGGGACAAGACGCGGGTGATCGCCGTTTTCACCTTCTACGAACGCCCCGGAGTCCGCTTTACCGATGCGGAGAACATCGGCTTCTACGGCCGTGCCTCCTGACCCGGCATCTGTCCAAAAAAGAGAGGGGGCTGTCGCCCCCTCTTGAGCCTGCGGCTCAATTCACCCCAGAGGATATTTTCAGCCAGATGAATAGAGGATCTTCCGGCTGAGGCGGCGTTACGCCTGCGAGGCTTCCAGAGCCGCTTTGAGGTCGTCGATCAGGTCGTCTGCATCCTCCAGCCCCACCGAGAAACGCACCAGGCCGGGGGTGATGCCCAGCTCCGCCTTCAGCTCGTCGGTCAGCCGCTGGTGGGTGGTGGTCGCCGGATGGGTGGCGATGGATTTCGCGTCGCCGAGGTTGTTGGAGATCACCGGGATGGTCATCGCGTTCAGGAACTTGAACGCGGCCTCCTTGCCGCCCTTCAGGTCCAGCGACAGCACGGTGCCGCCCTTGCCGCCCAGCTGGGTCTGCACCAGCGCGTTCTGCGCGTGGTCTTTCAGCCCCGGATAGATGGTGCGCTCCAGCGCCGGGTGGCCGTTCAGCGCTTCCGCGACTTTCAGCGCGGTCTCGGCCTGGGCATTGACCCGCAGCGACAGGGTTTCCAGACCCTTCAGCATCACCCAGGCATTGAACGGGCTCAGCGAGCCGCCGGTGTGCTTCATGTAGGGTTCCAGCGTGCCGCGGATGTAGTCCTTGGTGCCCAGCACCACCCCGCCCAGCGCCCGGCCCTGGCCGTCGATATGCTTGGTCGCGGAATAGATCACCACATCGGCGCCCTGTTCGATCGCTTTGGAGAACACCGGGGTCGAGAACACGTTGTCCACCACCACCGTGGCGCCAACCGAATGGGCGATCCCGGCTACCGCGGCAATGTCGATCACCTCCAGCGTCGGGTTCGACATGCTCTCAAAGAACACCGCCTTGGTGTCCGGGCGCACGGCTGCCTTCCAGGCCTCTAGGTCGGTGCCGTCGATGAACGTGACCTCAACCCCGAAGCGGCCCAGAACATCCGCCAGGATATAGTTGCAGGAGCCGAACAGCGCCTTGGCGGACACGATGTGGTCGCCGGCCTTCACCAGCGAGGTCAGCGCGCCGTTCACAGCCGCCATGCCGGAGGCGGTGGCAAAGGCGTCCTCGGCCCCTTCCAGCGCCGCAATGCGCTTTTCGAACATGTCGACGGTCGGGTTGCCGTAGCGGGCATAGATGAACTCGTCCGGGCCGGTTTCGATGAACCGCGCTTCGGCCTGCTCGGCGCTGTCGTAGACGAACCCTTGCGTCAGGAAGATCGCTTCGCTCACCTCGTTGTACTGGCTGCGGCGGGTGCCGCCATGCACCAGCTTGGTGCGGCTATTCCAGTTGTCGCTCATCTCTTCTGTCTCCTCGCGCCCATAGCGCACAAAAAACCCCCATTCGGCCAAGCGAAAGGGGGTCCTTCACGTCCTGACCTCTTTAGCGGGATTGTTTAACGTGGCCCGCAATCCGGTAACAAATCGCCACGATATGATGCAGGGGCTTTACGCATCTTGCGGGATTCGGTCAAGCGGCAGCATTTCCAGCGGTCACAGGGATGTGAGCGCCGCCGCCCCTTGCCCGCCCCCTGCGCCCCGTGCTCCTGTGGCCGGGCACATTGACGGAGGCACGCGATGCAGGACCCCATTCGGCTGTTCTACTGGCCCACGCCGAATGGCTGGAAAATCTCCATCGCGCTGGAGGAGATGGGCCTGCCCTACGAGGTCACGCTGATCGACATCGGCAAAGGCGATCAGTTCGCGCCGGAGTTCCTGAAGATCTCCCCCAACAACCGGATGCCCGCGATCATCGACCCGGACGGCCCCGGCGGCGCGCCGGTCTCGCTGTTCGAAAGCGGCGCCATCCTGCAATACCTCGCCCGCAAGACCGGGCAGTTTTACGGCACGGATGAGCGCACGCGGCTCATCGTGGATCAATGGCTGATGTGGCAGATGGGCGGCGTCGGTCCGATGGCGGGCCAGGCGCATCATTTCCTGAAATACGCCCCCGAGGACCTGCCCTATGCCAAGGACCGCTACCGGGGTGAGGTCGCCCGCCTCTACGGGGTGCTGGACCGGCAGCTGGCGGAGAATGAGTATGTGGCGGGAGCAGACTATACAATTGCCGACATGGCGGTGTGGCCCTGGGCCTCGCTCTGGGAGGGCCAGCAGCAGACACTCGAGGACAAGCCGCATCTTGACCGCTGGCTTGATCTGATGTGGTCCCGCCCCGGCGTGGTGGCAGGCCGGGCGCTGCATGCGGACCTGCGCGCCGACCGGTCCGACACCAAGGCGCAGCAAGTATTATTCGGCAAATAGTCACACAAAAACAAGGTTACGCCTGGCCGATAGGCCGGGCTGCGCCTGCCTGCCCGTCAAACCGAAGGTTTGCCCTCCGCAAAACGGACAGGCGCATTCGCGCCCGCCCAGGCAGCCATAGCCCTAACTGCGAAATCTCTAATGTTGCTGCTTGCCCCCTACTCGGCGGGACCGGCCTCTTCCTCGTCGCCGTATTTCTGGAACAGCTGCCCCTGGAACATGAAGAAGGCAAACATCGCCACCGGCAGCCCGAAAGTCTTGAAATAGACCCAGGTCTCGGTGCTTTGCGTGCGCCAAATCAGCTCATTTGCCACCGCAAGGCCAAAGAAGAACGCGCACAGCCGCCGGGTCAGGATCATCCAGCCCTCCTGCTTCAGCGGCATCAGCTCCTCCATCACCACCTTCAGCCAGCTCTGGCCGCGCATGAGGCCGATGCCCAGCAACCCGCCGAACAGCAGATACAGCATCGTCGGCTTCATCTTGATGAAACGGTCGTCGTTGAACCACACCGACATGCCGCCGAACAGCACCACCAGGATGAGCGTGGCAAACTGCATCCGCGACAGATGGCCGGTCAGCTTCCACAACGCCAGTGTCGACGCCACCATCAGCGGGATGAACGCCGCGGTGATGACGATGAAGCCCTTGTATTCGCTGCCGCCGATCAGAAACACCTCATCCTTCAGCTTCAGATAGCCGATGAAGAACAGGACAATCGGGCCCAGTTCCAGCACCATCTTCAGGGTCGGGTTGATCTTACTCGCGGCCATGGGGCCTCCTGTCAGTTCTGCACGCGGGCTTTAGCCGCCCATTTCCACTATCACGGCGCCCAAGGCGATCAAAGCCATCAGCGCAATCCGCCGCGGACCCACGGTTTCCTTCAGCACCAGCCAGCCGATGAGGGCGGCAAACACCGTGGAAGTCTCGCGCAGCACCGCCGCCTCCCCCACCTTGTCCAGCCGCGTCGCCAGCATGATGGCGCCAAAGGACGCAAAGGCGACCAGCCCGCCAAAGAAGCCCTTGACCATCAGCGGCCCCGGTTCGGGCGGCGCGGGCATTGTCCGCCAGCGGGCAAAGGCAATCACCGGAAACACCAGCCCGTCGATCATGAAAAACCACGCGAGGAAGGTGAACGGATCCGCCGTCGCCCGGATGCCATAAGCGTCATATGTGGTGTAGGCCGCCACAAACAACCCGGTCACCACCGCCAGCCCCAGCGCAATCCCCAGCGTTTCCCGGTTCACCGTCAGGTAGCGGTAGTTATAGCCCGCCAGGCCGAAGATCCCCGCCAGCAGCACAGCCACCCCCAGCCACTGCACCGGGGTGAACACCTCGCCGAACAGAAAGAAAGAGCCGATCACCGTGAACAGCGGCCCGGTGCCGCGCACCACCGGGTAAACCACCGTGTAGCTGCCCTTGGTATAGGCCAGCGCCTGGAACAGCTTGTAGAAGACGTGGATCACCCAGGCGACGAAGAAGATCAGCCACATATGCGGCTCCGGCCAGGGCACCACGAACAGCGCAAACGGCGCCGCCATCACGCAGTAGGAAAAGTCGATCGCCCCGCGCGACAGCCAGGGATCATGCCGCCCTTTCTGCAGCGCGCCGAACACCGCGTGCAGGAAGGCCGCCCAGATGGCCAGAAACAGCGCCGCCTGATGCCCGGCCTCGGTGCCTTCCAGGGAGATCAGCCAATCGCTCAAATCAAATGCCTTTGCGCGGGATGGGAGCGCCGGGGGCCGCCTGCCCCGCGGCCATTGGGCTTGAACCAATGGCACCTACAATGGCTGCTCCCCGGGGATATTTCTAGCCAGATGAAGGACGGATCAGGACTTCTCCAGACCGGTCAGCGCTGCCGCGAATTCTTCCGGATCGAACGGCGCCAGATCGTCAATCTGCTCGCCCACACCGATGGCGTGGATCGGCAGGCCGAACTTGTCCGCCAGCGCCACCAGCACACCGCCCTTGGCGGTGCCGTCCAGCTTGGTCATCACCAGGCCCGACACGTCCGCCAGCTGCTGGAAAGTGCCGACCTGGCTCAGCGCGTTCTGGCCGGTGGTGGCGTCCAGCACCAAGAGGGTATTGTGCGGCGCGGTCTCGTCCTTCTTGCGGATGACGCGGACGATCTTGGCCAGCTCCTCCATCAGGTCGGCGCGGTTCTGCAGCCGTCCCGCGGTGTCGATCATCAGAAGGTCAGCGCCCTCTTCCTGGGCCTTGGTCATGGCGTCAAACGCCAGCGAGGCCGGGTCGGAACCCTCGGGCGCGGTCAGCACCGGCACCCCGGCCCGGTCGCCCCAGACCTGCAGCTGTTCGACGGCGGCGGCGCGGAAGGTGTCGCCCGCGGCAATCACTACCTTTTTCCCTGCGCCCTTGAACTGGCTGGCCAGCTTGCCGATGGTGGTGGTCTTGCCGGAGCCGTTCACGCCCACCACCAGCACCACCTGCGGGCGCTTTGCATAGATCGGCAAGGGCTTCGCCACCGGTTCCATGATGCGCGCGACTTCCTGCGCCAGCAGTTCCTTGATCTCGCGGCTGGAAACCTTCTTGCCCATCCGCCCCTCGGCCAGGTTGGCGGTCACCCGCAGCGCGGTGTCCACCCCCATGTCGGCAGCGATCAGCAGCTCTTCCAACTGCTCCAGCATGTCGTCATCCAGCGCCCGGCGCGGCTCAGCCGCAGCAGAGCGGCCCATCAGGCGGCCCAGGAGGCCCGGCGATTTCTTCTCAGGCTCCGGTGCAGGCTGCGGTGCCGGTGCGGGCTTGGGAGCGGCCACCGGCTGCGGCGCCGGCGCGGGCTCCGGTTCCGGTGCAGGCTCCGGCTCGGCAACGGGTTCCGGCTGCGGAACCGGCGCAGGCGCGGGCTGCTCCGGCGTCACCGCCGGGGACGCAGCCAGAGCCTCGACATGGGCCTCTACCTGGGCCTCCACGGCCTCCGCCGCGCTGCTGTCCGCGCCTTCCTCGACAATCGCATCGAGCCCCTGCTCGAGCTTGGAGGAGGATTTGAACAGCCGCTCCTTGAGCTTTGAGAAAAACGCCATCTTGGTCTCCGCAAAAGGGTCTGCACCCCACCTAATGCGGATTGGGCCGGAGTGCAAAGCGCTAGGCGCCGCAGAAATCAGGAAAATGCCGCCAGAAACCCGGCTTGTGCCCCCCAATAGAGCGGCCAGACCGCATATGGCGTGATCCGGCGCAGCGCGTGATCCTCCGGCAGCACAAAAGTTTCCGCCGCCAGCACCATGTCCGACAGCATGAAGGCGCAGGCTGCGGCAAAGACCCAGCTGCCAAACGGCAGTGTCAGCGCCGCCGCCCCCATGCCAAGAATGATCGGGATATAGGCCAGCACCGGCCCTTTCAGCGCCCCGGCGCGCGGCGCCAGGATCTTTGCCATCGCCAGCCCCAGCACCAGTAACAGCGCCGCAATGGCGGCCCCGGGCATCTGCAGCAGCAGCGCCGGGTCGCTCGCATCCCGGGTCAGGAACAGCACCGCATAGGCCAGATGCCCGGCAGCAAAGGCGCCGACGCCTGCCATGAACGCCCCCTCGCCGCCGTGCGACAGGAACAGATCGCCCAGCGCGCACAGGCCCAGCGCCAGGGCCAGCAGCCAGGGCGCGCCCATCAGCAGTGCTGCCAGCGCCAGCAAGGCCACAGATGCCGTTTTCAGCACGCTGCGCAGCAGGCCCGGCTGCTGCGCAGCCATCAGCAGATAGATCAGCGCACAAGCCCCGGCCCCAGCCCAAAGCATCAGTTCCGCCGTCATCACCTGCCTCCCCTGTTCTTTTCCCGCACTCTGTCCTCGCAGGCCGCGCGTGGTCAAAGGTGACCCAGCGGGAGGCTGGGCAGAAACACGCAACGCTTGGTCCCGGACCCGGTCCTGAGGCACAATGGCGTCATGCGCACATTGATGATTCTCCTGCTGGCAGCCCTGCCCGCCCCGCTGGCGGCAGGTGAGCCGCTGAGCGCTGGCGAGTTTGACCGCTACACCCAGGGCCGCACGCTGTTCTACGGCTTCGGCGGCGCCATGTACGGGGTCGAACGCTACCTGCCCAACCGCCGCGTGATCTGGTCCTTCCTCGATGGCAAATGCCAGGAAGGCAGCTGGTACGAGGAGGCAGGCCGGATCTGCTTCATCTACGATAACCGCGACGATCCGCAGTGCTGGACCTTTGAGCTGACGCCGCGCGGGCTGACGGCGCGGTTTGAGGACGACCCGGCCTCGACGGAGCTCTACGAGGCCGAGGATATCGGCGAGGAGATGCTGTGCTACGGCCCCGAGGTCGGCGCTTGAGGCCGCTGCAGATGCCCCGCTAGAACAGCGAGCCCTGGCCGCCGCCCTCTGCCGGAGGTTTCGGCGCTTCCTTCTTCGGCGCCTGTGCCGCCGCGCCTTCCAGATCCAGTGTGCCATCTGCAAATTCGATCTGCAGGGCGCCTGCCTTGGCGGCGGCGGCCCTGGTGGTCAGGATCTCATCTCCAGATCGCACCACCGCATAGCCGCGCTCCAGGGTCGCCTTGTAGCTGAGAATCTCCAGCTGCCGCCCGGTGGCCGTCAGCGCCTGGCGCTGGCGGTCGATGCGCGCGGTCTGCGCGGCATCCAGCCGCTGGGCCAGCCGCCCCAGCGCATCCTTCTGCGCCGTAACTTCCCGCTGGATCGGCCGCAGGCTGAGGCGCGAGGACAGGTTCTGCAGCCGGTCGCGCCGCCCCTCAACCAACTGGCGCAGGGTGGCCGGGCGCAAGGATGCCGCGGTCTCGCTCAGATGCACCCGCCGCCGCTGCACGCCGCTGATCAGCGCACCAGGCAGCCGGTCGGAAATCCGGTCCAGCCGCTGGCGCGGGGTTTCCAAGAGCGTATCGGGCTTGGGCAGCGCCCGGGCCAGATCGTTCAGCCGCTGGCGCCGCAATTGCACCGCCTGCCCGGCAGCACGGGTCAGCCGCGCGCCCTGGTTTTCACTCCACGCCATCAGTTCCAGCCGCACCGGGACCGCCAGCTCCGCCGCCGCGGTCGGGGTCGGCGCCCGGCGGTCGGAGACAAAGTCGATGAGCGTGGTATCCGTCTCATGCCCGACGGCAGAGATCAGCGGGATCTCCGAGGCGGCAGCCGCACGGGCCACGATCTCCTCGTTGAAGCCCCACAGATCCTCGATCGAGCCGCCGCCGCGGGCGACGATGATCAGATCGGGCCGCGGCAGCGCGCCGCCCGGCGTCAGGCGGTTGAAGCCTTCGATGGCGCGAGCCACCTCAGGCGCGCAGTTCTGCCCCTGCACGGCAACCGGCCAGACCAGCACCTTGCGCGGGAAACGGTCGCGCAGCCGGTGCAGGATGTCCCGGATCACCGCACCCGAGGGCGAGGTCACCACCCCGATGATCTGCGGCAGATAGGGCAACGGCTTCTTGCGCTCCGGCGCAAACAGGCCCTCCGCCTCCAGCTGCTTCTTGCGCTTTTCCAGCAGCGCCATCAGCGCGCCCTGGCCCGCAACCGCGACCTCGTCCACGTTCATGTTGTACTTGGACTGGGCGCCAAAGGCAGTCAGGCGGCCGGTCACCACCACCTCCAGCCCTTCCTCCGGCACCACCGACAATCCGCTAATCTGCCCCTTCCATGTCGTGCATGCCAGCACAGAGCGGTCATCCTTGATGTCGTAGTAGAGATGCCCGGAGCGCGCCTTGAACACGCGGCCCACCTCGCCGCGGACCCGGATCCTGCCGAATGTGCCCTCCAGCGTGCGTTTCACCTCACCGGAAATCTCCGAAACGGTGAATTCGGGGGCGTTCTGCCCGGGCCGGTCAGATGGGGCGGGGTCGTCAAACAGGTCGGACATCGGGGGCTGCTCTCCTGCGGCTTTAGGCCGGTCTTGTTTTGAAGTCGCGCGCAGCATAGAACGCGCCGCAAGCAAGGCAAGCCCCGGGAGGCCACCCGGGAAGCCACAGGGCTCAGGCAGATCGGAGAATGCGTCAATGAACATCCTTATCCTCGGCAGCGGCGGGCGTGAACATGCACTGGCCTGGGCAGTGATGCAGAACCCCAAATGCGACAAGCTGATCGTGGCGCCGGGCAATGCCGGCATCGCCCAGATCGCCGATTGCGCGTCGTTTGACATCGAGGACGGCGGCACAGTGGCCGCCTTTGCCGAGGAAAACGCCATCGACTTCGTGATCGTCGGCCCAGAGGCGCCGCTGGCCGCGGGCGTTGCCGACCGGCTGCGCGAGGCAGGATTGCTGGTGTTCGGCCCCTCCGAGGCAGCCGCCCGGCTGGAAGCCTCCAAAAGCTTCACCAAGGAAATCTGCGACGCAGCAAACGCCCCCACCGCAGGCTACGGCCATTTCACCGATGCCGAGGCCGCCAAGGCGCATGTGCGCGAGCACGGCACCCCGACCGTGGTCAAGGCCGACGGGCTGGCCGCAGGCAAGGGCGTGATCATCGCCATGACTGAAGACGAGGCGATGGCGGCCATCGACGATATGTTCGGCGGCGTTTTCGGCGGGGCCGGCGCCGAAGTGGTGATCGAGGAATTCATGGAAGGCGAAGAGGCCTCCCTGTTTGTGCTGGTCGACGGCGAGGACGTGCTGGCGATCGGCTCCGCTCAGGACCACAAGCGCGTCGGCGAAGGCGACACCGGCCTCAACACCGGCGGCATGGGCGCCTACTCCCCTGCGCCGGTCTTGTCGGCTGAGGTCGAGGCGAAAGCGATGGAAGAGATCGTGAAGCCCACCATGCGGGTGATGGCGGAACGCGGCATGCCGTATCAGGGCGTGCTCTATGCGGGCCTGATGATCAAGGACGGTTTGCCGCGGCTGGTGGAATACAACGTCCGTTTCGGCGACCCGGAATGCCAGGTGCTGATGATGCGCCTCGGCGCCCAGGCGCTGGACCTGATGCACGCCGCCGCCGAGGGCCGCCTTGCGGAGGCGCAGGTGAACTGGGCCGACGACCATGCGATCACCGTGGTGATGGCGGCAGAGGGTTATCCCGGGTCTTACGAGAAGTTCTCCGAGATCAAGGGGCTGGACGCGCTGCCCGAGGACAGCAGCAACATGGTGTTCCATGCGGGCACCCAGGAACAGGACGGCAAGGTGCTGGCCGTTGGCGGCCGGGTGCTGAACGTGACCGCCCGCGGCGAAACTCTGCAGGAGGCCCGCGACCGCGCCTATGCGATGGTGGATGGCGTCGACTGGCCGCAGGGCTTCTTCCGCCGCGACATCGGCTGGCGCGCGTTGAAGTAACCGCCCCCCCAGTCAGGCGGATGCTCCCGCCTGCGCCTGCCCATCCCCGGATGGGCCCCGCAGTTGGGCCGGGCGCCGCGCAATGCGCGGCGCGGGGCCGCAGCCTCACCGCAGCCTGAGGCTCAGCGGCAGGCCAGCGCCTCCGTCAGCCCGGTGCCGGGCTTGAAGGCGCCGATGTCCTTGGTGGCGATCTCTCCGTCCTGCAGCCGGGAGATGATGATCCGGTGCCAGTCGCCGCTGGCGGTCACCAGTTCCGGCCCCTCACCGCAGTCGCGGATGCCGGAAGTGATGAACTCCTCGCCGATGCGGTGATTGGTCAGCCCGGGCTTGCTGGCCACTTCGCGCAGCACCCCGTCCCGGAACCGCCAGATGCGCAGGGTCTTTGCCAGATGCGGCCGGTCGATATAGGCGATTTCCACGTGCCCGTCGCCATCCAGATCCGCGGCGCCGATGGGGGCAAGCCAGCGGTTCTTCCTTCCGATGTAGGGTGTTGTGGCAACAAGCTGGAGATCAGGAGCACCCCGGTCGGTATAGATCGCGAGCTGTGCGCCTTTCGCAGCATGGCTGCGGACAGTGATGATTTCAGCGCTTTGATCCCCGTCCAGATCCACGAGCCTGGGCGCGGTGTCCTCAAACACATGGCGGATGTCCAGCGATACCGATTTTGTGCCGCACGAATCTGCGCCCGCCGCGCTCGAGTAAACCGTCAGCCGGGTGTACTCGATGGCATCCCCAAGAACGCCATGCGCGTAGCGGCTGGTTTCGCCGCTGTACCACGCTGCAGAGACGTTCTGGCCCGGGCAGATCTCGAACTGGCTTCCCTTACAGCCGGATGCAACGGTGTATGAGCCATTGGATGCTCCGGAACCGCCGGGCGGCAAACGGCACGCCTCAGCCGCGCTCAGAACCCCCGCCCAAAGGCACACCGCCCACCAGGCGCGGCGGGCGGAACCGGGCCGGGCGCGCATCCGCAGACACCGCGCTGCCGACCCGTTGATCATCAGATCTGCTTTTCGGGCATATGCACCACCAGGCCGTCCAGATCGTCGGTCACCTTGATCTGGCAGGTCAGGCGCGAGCGGGCCGGATCGGGCTCATAAGCGAAATCCAGCATGTCCTCTTCCATGTCGTCCTTGGCGGGCAGCTTCTCGACCCAGTCCGGCGCGATGTAGACGTGGCAGGTGGAACAGGCGCAGGCACCGCCGCAATCGGCCTCGATGCCCGGAATGTTGTTGTCGCGCGCGCCTTCCATCACGGTCAGCCCGCTGGCCACATCCACAACATGTTCGGTGCCGTTGTGCTCGATGTAAGTGATCTTTGCCATTGTCAGCTCTCTTCCCTTTTCCGGTACTTGCGCGACTGTGTAGCCAAGCGCCTGCGCCGGTGCCAGCCCCAATTGCGACGCCGCCCTGCCGCTGCTGGACTTTCCCCGCAAATGTTCTATGTTTGTTCGCATTCAAATATTCTCAACCACAGGGCCGTTTTCCTCATGCCAGCCGCCGCTCCGGCCTATACGCCCCCCCGCACAGCAGACCGGCACAGGCCGCAGCCCTGGCCGCACCCGCCCCATTGCCTGCCCGCCGCCCGGCTGCAGGAGCCGCCGGAGAACGCCCGCATCACCGTCGCCGGGCTGGTGATCCTGCGCCAGCGCCCCGGCACCGCCAAGGGGGTGATCTTCGTCACGCTGGAGGACGAGACCGGCATCGTCAACGTGATCGTCTGGCGCAAGATCTACGAGGCGTTCCGCCGCGCGGTGATCTCCGGGCGGATGCTGCGGGTCACCGGGTGGCTGCAGCGGGCGCATTCCGTCACCCATGTGATCGCCGAAGATGTGGAGGACATCTCGCCCATGCTCGACCTCTTGCTGGCGGATCAGGGGCGCCAGGACGATCCGGCCTTTGCGGACGGCCCCGAACTCGGCTAGGCTGCCGCCAAACAACGGCGTCCGGCCCCGGCAGGGGCATAGACAGCGGGCACCGGCAAGAGGCAACCGGGCATGACGCCACCCATTCTCCCGACCCACCGGCGCCTTGCGCCGGTCCTGCTGCTGGCAGCCCTGGCGGCGCTGGCGGCCTGCGTCCAGCCACAGCCCGGCGGCCCCGGCAGCCACGTCTCGCGCGAGGGCCGCTACGCCCCGCCCGGCGCAGCCCCCGATACCTGCTGGAGCAAGCACACCTCCCCCGCGGTGATCGAGACCGTCACCAGCCAGGTGCTGGCCTCACCGGCACAGCTGGACGAGGGCGGCCAGGTGATCCGCCCCGCAACCTTCCGGACTGAGACCCGCCAGCAGATCGTGCAGCCGCGGCAGGAACAGTGGATCGAAATCCCCTG
Source organism: Leisingera sp. McT4-56 (assembly GCF_020514995.1). Classification (NCBI taxonomy): domain Bacteria; kingdom Pseudomonadati; phylum Pseudomonadota; class Alphaproteobacteria; order Rhodobacterales; family Roseobacteraceae; genus Leisingera; species Leisingera sp. McT4-56. The sequence continues at coordinate 226,550 of NZ_JAJALF010000003.1, forward strand.
CCCCGCCCTGATGACCCCTGACTTCATCCGCACCGTGCAGCGGGCGCTGGCGGCGCGCGGGCTCTACCGCGGCCCGGTGAGCGGCCAGATGGACGCCGCCACCCGCGCCGCGGTGCGGCGCTACCAGGCGCCGCTGGGGCTGGACAGCGGCACCCTGACGCTGGCCTCCGCCCGCAGGCTGGGGCTGATCGCGGTCGCCGGCTGAACCAGGTGGTTCAGCTGCCCGGTTCCCAGCCGCCAAACCCTCTGCTAAGGTCCGCGCACCGGGCCACAGACGCAAAAGAGACAAACACCATGCTGACCACCCGCCTGCCGGACACCGGCTTTCTCTCCGGTGCCTCCGGCCCGCTGCGCCGGATGCTGGAGAGCCAGGCCACCGAGGTGCGCCTGCGCCAGGGCGAGGTGCTGTTCGAGCAGGGCGATCCGGGCGACGCGCTTTATGCGATTGCCGAAGGCGCGCTGGAGTTTTCGGTGCTCTCCGCCTCCGGCCGCAAGCTGTCGCTCGACATGATGCGCCCCGGCGCGGTGTTCGGCGAGATCACCCTGTTTGATCCCGGCGAGCGCACCGCCACCGCCATTGCCGCCGAGCCCAGCCGGGTCTTGCGCCTGCGCAGCGGCGACGTGCTGGCGCAGATCCGCCAGCACCCCGACCTGGCTGCCGACCTGCTGCGGCTGGCGGGCCAGCGGATGCGCTGGATGAACACCCAGCTCAATGAGCAGGTGTTCCTGCCGATGCCGGTGCGGCTGGCGCGCAAGCTCTTGTATCTGGCGCCCGAGGGCAGCGACGGCCGCGTGGCCCTGTCGCAGGCGGAGCTGGCGGAATTTGTCGGCGCCACCCGCGAGGCGGTGTCCAAGACCCTGGCCGCCTGGAAGCGCAGCGGCCTGGTCGGCATCAGCCGCGGCGGCGTGCAGATCCTCGACCGCGGCGAACTGGCCGTTCTGGCCGAACCGGATTCAATCTGACCCCGGCAGCGGAAAATTCCGCACCAAAATCCGCGCTCTGTAATCCCGGTCACAGAACCCGCTGCCGCCCTGCGCCATAAGTGCCCCATAGACGGCCATGAACGTTCCATCCCAATGGCTGCCTGTCCAACAAGAGCCATGTGCCCGCCAGCGCATGGCTCTTGCCCTTTTTCCGCCCATTGCCCGAAACCGCAGACGCAGCAGCTGCGCGCAAAAGTTTGCTGAAAAGTCTTGGACCGCAGAACGCAAAAGGCCGGGCATTGCCCGGCCTTCCCCTTGATTTCAAGCAACTTCCGCCCCGGATCACTCCGACAGGTTCAGCGCCACAAAGCGCGGCTCGCCGCCGCGGCGCACCAAGAGCAGCAGCGATTTGCGCCCGGCATCCTTGGCCTCGCTGACGCGGGCCTCCAGATCGCTGATCGAAGCCACCTTCTGCTGGCCCGCCTCGGTGATCACGTCACCGGCGCGCAGGCCCTTCTCCCAGGCTTCCGAGGTCTCGTCGACGGACAGGATCGCCAGGCCGTCGGTGCCTTCCGCCACATTCAGCTCAGCGCGCAGCTGGTCGGTCAGCACACCCACCGACAGACCCAGAAGCTCTTTCTCGGTGCTGCCGGGAGCGTCGTCCGAACCGTCCTGCCGGGACGGCGCGCGCTCAGCATCCTCGCGGCGGCCCAGGGTGACCCGCAGGGTTTCGGTCTTGCCTTCACGGTAGACCACGACCCGCACGGTCTTGCCCACCTCGGCGTTGCCGACCTGGCGCACCAGGCCGCGGGTGTCCTTAACGTCGACCCCGTCAAAGCTGACAATCACGTCGCCCGCCAGCATGCCGGCCTCCTTGGCCGGGCCATTCGGCACGTCGGTGACCAGCGCGCCGCGGGCCTTTTCCAGCCCCATCGCTTCAGCCAGGTCGGAATCCACGTCCTGGATCTTGACGCCCAGCCAGCCGCGGCGGGTCTCGCCGAATTCCTTCAGCTGCTCGACCACCTTGACCACCACGTTGGAGGCCATCGAAAAGCCGATGCCGATGGAGCCGCCGTTGGGCGACAGAATTGCGGTGTTCACGCCGACCACGTCGCCGTCCATGTTGAACAGCGGCCCGCCGGAGTTGCCCCGGTTGATCGCCGCATCGGTCTGGATGTAGTCGTCATAAGAACCCGAAAGCTCGCGGTTGCGCGCCGACACGATGCCCGCGGACAGCGAGAAGCCCTGCCCCAGCGGGTTGCCCATCGCCACCACCCAGTCGCCGACGCGGGCGGTGTCGCTGTCGCCGAACTTGACGTATTTCAGCGCCGCCGACGCCTCCACCTTCAACAGCGCGATATCGGTGTTGGGGTCGGTGCCGATCACCTTGGCCGGCAGCAGTTCCTTGGGCTGGCCTTCGCCGGGGAAGAACTCGATCTCGATCTCGTCGGCGCCGTCAATCACGTGGTTGTTGGTGACGATATAGCCGTCCTCGGAAATCACGAAGCCCGAGCCCAGCGCCGACGACCGGCGCGGCCGGGTGCCATTGCCGTTGCGGTCCTGGAACTCGCGGAAGAAATCCTCGAACGGCGAGCCTTCCGGCACGATGCCCTGCGGGCCGGTGCGCCCCTCGACAACGGTGCTGGTGGTGATGTTGACGACCGCCGGGCTGACCCTGTCGGCCAGCGGCGCCAGGCTCTCGGGCCGCGCCATCGCGGTCACCGCCTGCATCAGCAGCACCGCCGTGGCCAGCACCGCAAGCCAGACCCAGCGCACCATCGCGCCGCTGCCGCCTACCCGGCTGGAAATTGCAATTGCCTGTGGCTGCACGGATCTACTCCTTGTCATTTTCAATTCTTCTCCCCTGTCCATGCGGGCGCAAACGCCCCGGGTGCCGGACAGAGTCTTACGGACCCAATGTAGGAACTCTCCCCCGTCCCGCAACAAATGTTGCACGGAATAAAGCCGCTGTGATCCGGTTTTCGCCCCCGCTTTGCGGGCCTGCGCCCGGCTGGCGCCATCCTAGCAGGGAATGCGTGAAGTTTCGCTGAATTTCTGCGCCGGGCGCGAGCCTCAGAACCCGAGGCGGAATGCCAGCCAGACCAGAATGAGGCCCAGCGCCAGCGCCGCCAGCCCGGCATTGCGGCGCTGCTCCTCGCTCAGCACCCGCAGCATCTCCAGCAGGCGCTCCACAAGCGAAGGGGCCAGTGCGTACACCAGCCCCTCTGCAATCAGTACCAGCCCGAGGGCCAACAGGACAAAGCCCATTACTGGCGCACCGCCTGCCCGCCGGAGGACTTCAGGTAGTTGAAGAACTCGTTGTCCGGCGACAGCACCAGCGAGGAATTGCCCGCCAAGAGCGAATTCGCATAGGCGTTCAGCGAGCGGTAGAACTCGAAGAACTCGGCGTCGCGGCCGTAGGCGGAGGCAAAGATCGCGTTGCGCTCGGCGTCCGCCTCACCGCGGATCACCTCGGCTTCGCGCTCGGCTTCCGACACCAGCTCGACCTCGGTCCGGTCGGCCTGGGCGCGGACGCGCTGCGCCGCCTCTTCACCGCGGGCGATCTCGTCCGCCGCTTCCCGCTCGCGCTCGGCGCGCATCCGGGCAAAGGTGGCTTCCAGGTTGGCCTGCGGCAGGTCGGTGCGCTTCAGCCGCACGTCGATCACCTCAAGGCCCAGCTGGCGGGCCTGGGTGATGGCGCCGTTGCGGATCCGCAGCATCAGCGCAAAACGGTCCGAGGACAGGATGTCGTTGGAGCTCACAGAACCCAGAACCTCACGGGTCTGCGCCCGCATGATCTTGTCCAGCCGCAGCTCGGCGCCGCCGATGCCGCCGCCGCCAACCGCCTGGCGGAAGGTTTCCACATTGGAGATCCGGTAGCGCGCAAAGGCGTCCACGATCAGGCGGCGGTCATCCAGCGGGGTGACCTCCAGCGGGCCGACTTCCAGGCTCAGGATGCGGTCGTCGTAGCGCACCACGTTGTCGATAACCGGCACCTTGAACGCCAGGCCCGGGGTTTCCTTGACATCGACCACCCGGCCAAAGCGCAGCACCAGCGCCTTTTCACGCTCATCGACGATGAAGATCGCCGACAGCACTGCAATGGCTGCAACCACCAGGATGGGCAGAAGAAGAGTAGTTTTCCGCATCAGTTGCCCTCCGACCGGCGCAGTTCATTGAGCGGCAGGTAAGGCACGACGCCCTGGCCTTCGCCGCCTGCGTTCTCATCCAGGATGATCTTGTCGACCCGGCTCAGAACCTCTTCCATGGTTTCAAGGTACAGGCGCTTGCGGGTCACTTCCGGCGCTTTCTGGTATTCCGCCAGAACCGCGCTGAAGCGGCTCGCCTCACCCTGGGCCTCGTTCACCACGCGGGCGCGGTAGGCCTCGGCCTCTTCCAGCGTCTGCGCCGCCTGGCCGCGGGCGCCCGCCAGCTTGCGGTTGGCATAGGCATCAGCCTGCTTCTCCAGCCGGTCGCGTTCCTGGCCTGCGGACTGCACTTCGCGGAAGGCGTCCTTCACCGGCTCCGGCGGGTCGGCGCCGTCAAAGTTCACCCGGACGATGTTCACGCCGCTGTCGTAGCTGTCCAGGGTGTCCTGGATCAGCTCTTCCAGACGGGCAGTGATGGCTCCGCGGTCGCGGTTCAGGATCGGCGCCAGCTCGGATTGGGCGATGATCTCGCGCATTGCCGATTCCGATACCGCGTTGATGGTCGAGCGCGGGTCGCGCAGGTTGAACAGGAACCGCGCCGGGTCGGAGATGTTCCACACCACCTGGAAATCCACGTCGATGATGTTCTCGTCGCCGGTCAGCATCAGCCCCGCGTCAGAGCCGCGGGCGCCGGAGCCGATGTTCTCGGTCTGCTCGACCCGGACCGGAATCACCTCATAGGTGACCAGAGGCCAAGGGGCAAAATTCAGGCCCGGCAGGCCGGTGTCGGAATATTCGCCCAGGAACAGTTCCACCGACTGCTCTTCCGGCTTGACGGTATAAATGCTGGCAAAGCCCCACAGCACCACGCCGGCGATCGCCGCCAGCCCCAGGGTGCCCTTGGTGAACAGCGGCGCGCCGCCGCCCGGCCCGCCGCGCCCGCCGCGGCCGCCGCCGGAGCCGCCGCGCCCGCCCATCAGCACGCGCAGCTGCTCCTGGCCTTTTTTCACCAGCTCATCGATTTCGGGGATCTGGGGATCCTCGGGCTTGCGCCCGCCGCCGTTGTTGCCCCGGTTGCCGCCTCCGCCGCCGGAGGAGCCACCGCCCCCCCATGGGCCACCGCTATTGCCCGCCATTTGTCTCCTATCCGTTTGCTGCCGCCCTTCCCCTCTTCAGAAAGGGCAGCATGTGTGTTCTATTCTTGCCGGTTTGCCCGCTCAGGTCGAGCGCACCGGAGTTTTCAAAGTTACCAACTCTTCCGACATTGTCGGGTGCACCGCAACCGTGCGGTCGAAATCTTCTTTGGTTGCACCCATTTTTACGGCGATTCCGGCGAGCTGGATCATCTCGCCCGCACCGGGTGCGACGATATGGCAGCCCAGCACCTTGCGGTTCGCCTTCGAAACGATCAGCTTCATCAGCACCCGCTGCGCCCGGCCCGCAAAGGCCTGCTGCATCGGCTTGAAGGAGGTCGCATAGACCTCGATCGGCTCCCGCTCGCTTGCCTCTTCCTCGCTCAGGCCGATGGTGCCCATCTCCGGCTGGGTGAAGATCGCGGTCGGGATCAGCTCATGGTCCGGGCTGGTTGGGTTGCCCTTGAACACGGTCTCGACAAAGGCCATCGCCTCGCGGATCGCCACCGGCGTCAGCGCCACCCGGTCGGTCACATCGCCGATCGCATAAACCGACGGCACCGAGGTCTGGCTGTATTCATCCACGATGATCTCGCCCTTGCGGCCGCGCTCCACCCCGATCTCCTCCAGCCCGAGGTTGCCGGCATTGGGGGTGCGGCCGGTGGCATACATCACCTTGTCGAACAGCCGCTCCTGGCCGTTGGTGGATTTCACCCAGATCTTGTCGCCTTCCTTGCGCATCTCCAGCACGTTGGTGCCCAGATGCACGTCGATGCCCGCCTGGCACATTTCCTCGCTGATCAGCCCGCGCGCCTCGTCGTCGAAACCGCGCAGGATCTGCGCGCCGCGGTAGAACTGCGTGGTCTTGACGCCCAAGCCGTTCATGATGCCGGCAAATTCGCTGGCGATATAGCCGCCGCCGACAATCAACAGCGTCTCCGGCAGCTTGTCCAGGTGGAACATCTCGTTCGAGGTGATCGCCAGCTCCGAGCCCGGGAACTCCGGCACCGCCGGCCAGCCGCCGGTGGCAATCAGGATATGCTTGGCGGTTTTGCGGGTGCCGTCGGCCAGCTCCACCGTATGGGCGTCAGCCAGCTTGGCGCGGCTGTCGAAGCTTTCGACCCCGTTGTTCTTCAGGATGTTGCGGTAGATGCCTTCCAGCCGGTCCAGCTCGCCGTGCAGCTTGCCCTTGAAGGCATCCCAGTCAAAGGCGCCGGGCTTGATGTCCCAGCCATAGGCGCGGGCGTCCTCGACCATGGCGGAGTATTCGCTGGCGAACACCATCAGCTTCTTCGGCACGCAGCCGCGGATCACGCAGGTGCCGCCATAGCGGTCCTCTTCGGCCAGCGCCACCTTGGCGCCTTCCTGCGCCGCAACCCGCGCCGCCCGCACCCCGCCGGAGCCGCCGCCGATGACAAACAGATCGTAATCAAAGCTCATGAAGTTCCGCCCTTTGCATTTCTTGAGGTGGTGTATCCCATAACGGACCACCAAACGCCATATGCCCAAGTGGGCGTTCCCGCGCCGCATTCAACCTTTTGCATTGAATTTGCACAGGCTTGTGAGGCGAAAGGCCTCACCTGCTAAGCGCAGGGCAGCGCCCGGCCCTCAGCGCAGGTGCTGCAAGCGCCCGCCCCGCGGGGGTTGGCCGGGCGAAACTCAATCCATCAGATCGGTGAACAGGTTGTCGTTCTCGACAAAATCCAGCTTGTCCTTCTCGACGGTGCCCTCGTTGATGTCGCGCACCTCGACCCGCCCGTCGCCGTACCCGATCACCACGGTGTCGCAGACGTCGATGAACAGCCCGTTCTCGATCACGCCCGGAATCTGGTTCAGCACCAGCGCCAGCTGGCGGGCATTGCCGATCCGCTTCAGATGCAGGTCGAGGATATGGTTCCCCTCGTCGCTCACAAACGGCACCTCGCCGTTCATCCGCAGGGTCGAGGTGCGGCCCATCACATCCATCGACACCAGCGTCTCCTCGATCAGCGCCTGGCTGCTCTGCCAGCCGAACGGCAGCACTTCCACCGGCAGCGGGAAGGCGCCCAGCGTCTCCACCATCTTGCTGGCGTCCGCAATCACCACCATCTGGTCCGAGGCCGTGGCGACGATCTTCTCCTGCAGATGCGCGCCGCCGCCGCCCTTGATCAGGTTCAGATCCGGGTCGAACTCGTCGGCGCCGTCGATGGTCATGTCCAGCCATTTGGCCTCATCCAGCGACACCACGTCGATGCCCACGTCCCGCGCCAGCGCCGCGGTGCGGCTGGAGGTCGGCACCGCGGTGATCCGCAGCCCTTCGCGGCTCACCATCTCGCCCAGGCAGCGCACCAGCCAGGCAGCGGTGGAGCCGGTGCCCAGGCCCACCCGCATCCCGTCCTCGACCATCTCCGCCGCCCGCTTGGCCGCGACAAATTTCGCCTTGTCGATGGGGGACAGCTCTCCGGTCATCACTGGTCTCCATGAATACGCTTCCTGCGCCGTTATAGGCGGTCAGCCGCCCCCGCGCGAGGGGGCATTTTCCGCGCCCCGCCGCCGCCGGGCTGGAAACCGGGCCCATTTGCACTAGTCCTCATCCTCTTAGGAGGGACATGATGCTGCAATTCGACGAGGAAACCACCCGCGTGCTGGAGGATGCCTACCAGGGCGCTGACATTTCCCGCCGCCGGCGGGCCAATTTCGACGCCCTGCAGCCACAGCCGGGCGACCGCATTCTGGACCTTGGCTGCGGCAACGGTCTGCTGACGCTGGAACTCGCCCGCACCGTCGGCCCCGCGGGCCATGTGACCGGGCTGGACGCCAGCCCCGACATGCTCGCCGCCGCCCGCCAGCGGCTGCAGGGGCGCGCTAATACCACCCTCACTGAAAGCGATGCCGCCAGCCTGCCGTTTGAGCCGGAAAGCTTCGACAAGGCGGTGTCGGTGCAGGTGTTCGAATACATCACCAGCCGCCGCCCGGTGCTGCGTGCCCTGCATCAGGTGCTGAAACCGGACGGCCGCCTGGTGATCGGCGACATCCACTTTGACACCTTCGCCTGGCACAGCGACAACGCCGCCCGGATGCAGCGGTTCCTGGACATCTGGGACAACCACCTGGCCGACCGCACCGTGCCCGCCCGGCTGCCGGAAGAACTGCGCGACAGCGGCTTCACGCTCGAAGCCATGCACCCCGTGACCATCTGCGACACCAGCCTGCGCCCGGACGGGCTGGCCGCCATGATGATCCGCCTGATCCGCGCCTATGCGGTCGAGAGCGGCGCCACCGACGCAGACGACGCCGCCGCCTGGGCGCAGGAGCAGGAGGAACTGGCGGCCGAGGGGCGGTTCTTCTTCTCCCTCACCCATTTCGTCTGCAGCGCCCGGCGGGTCTGAGCCGGTATTCCCTGCCGCGGGGCAACGGTGAGTTCCGCGCGTCAGGAACTCCTGTCTCGAACCGGCTGTTTTGTGTGGCTATTTAGAACGCACGCTGAGCGGACGGAGTTGTCACTCGCTGCAGGTTCAGCCCAAGCGACCTTGCGTGACCGCTTTGCGCAGGAGCCTGCCTTTGCAAGCTTTGCGCAGCTTCCTAAAACGGGCACTGAAGCTGATTGCAGCCACCAGCGAGTCTGAACCAGTTTTCAACCTTTGAGACACGCTCGGGAAAGCTCGGGCTGTAAAAAGAGCCCGACGCAAGGCCGGGCTAAGTCGTGGCGGGGGATCTCGCCACTCAGGAAGGGTAAGCTGTGCCACTTCACATAAGTCGCCTCTATTCAGCTTGCTGCGGTTTTCGCCGGAAAAGGCGGGAGAACAATCGTCCGTCTGTGACAGCAAAACCCAAAGCAATAATACCAAACCCTACCCAGGCTTCCGGCTCCATCCGCTCACCGAGGAACATCACGCCAAGCCCGATAGCAAAGGGCGGGATCAACAGAGTGACCAAAAGCAGATTGGCAGCCCCTGCCCGCGCCAGAATTGCGAAATATAGGACGTAGGCCAGTGCAGTTGAGAGAGCAGCCATGCCCAGAAGAGCCCCCCAAATGCTTGGGGATAGGGCAATATTCGGGGGCCCATCAACGGCGAAGACAACTGGGATCATGAGAGCTGTGCTGCCAACCAGCATGCCAAACGCGTTAACCAGCGGGGGCTGGCCGGACAGCGCTGTTCTTCCCCAAACACCCGCAAAAGCATAAGACAGAGTGGCACCAAGGATTGCGAGTTGCGCCAGATTTCCGGGATTGAATTCCGTCACCGCACTTGGCCCCATGATGAATGCCACCCCTGCGATACCCAGTGCGGCCCCCGCAATCTTCTTCGGCGTCAGAGGTTCGTCCTTCAGCAAAAGCCCTGCGACAACTGCGGCGAACATTGCCGTCGTTGCATTCAAAATTGATGCCAGCCCGCTGTCGATCTGCGTCTGCCCCCAAAAGATCAGCGAAAAAGGAATAGCATTGTTGAGAGCCCCCATGACGAGGTAAGCGCCCCAAACCTTTGGTGACAAGGGAATACGCAATCCTTTGAAGCGAACGATGATGGCAAGGAGCGGAACAGCCCAGAACACCCTGTGAAGGGTGATTGTGAACGGTGGAACTTCTGACAACGCAACTTCACCAAAAAAGAACGACCCACCCCATACTGCGGCCAGAAGCAGCAGCATGGCCGCGGCCTTCAAATCCATTGTTGTCATCGGTGATTGGTTCATGTCTTGCGTTTCCATCGGAAGGTTTCCTGAATGCCAAATTAGCTTTCAACGCGAAGTGAAAACGACCCGTTTCTTGCGCATTGGCTGTCCGGTTTCGGTTTTGCAGCCATACGGTCAGATGACCGCTTCGGGCAGTGACCGATCTGCTTCGGCAGGACAATAAGACAGGACAATAAACGGTCTGAGCAGCGGCGGCTGTGGGCTCAAAACAGACCTGCGCGGCGCCGGACCCGCACGGCGTCTTTCCGCCGCTTCGGGGCCTCTTGGCCAAACATGTATAACAAAGGCGGGTTTCCTATTGGAAACGCCGGAAACGGACACATATTCTGCCGGTCCGAGTTATAATGTTGCGTCATGAAACCCGAATACCGCCTGCACTACGCCCCCGACAACGCCTCGCTGGTCATCCGGCTGGTGCTGGAGGAGCTTGGCCAGCCCTATGAAACCCTGCTGGTCGACCGCCAGGCAGAGGCGCAGAACAGCCCCGAATACCGGGCGCTGAACCCGAACGGGCTGATCCCGGTGCTGGAAACCCCGGACGGGCCGGTTTTTGAGACCGCCGCCATCCTGCTGTGGCTCTCCGAACGCCACGGCGCGATGGCGCCGCAGCCCGGCAGCGCGGACCGCGCGGCGTTCCTGAAATGGCTGTTCTTTGCCTCCAACACGCTGCACGCCGACCTGCGGATGCTGTTCTACCCGGACAAATACATCGGCGCGGCCAAGGCCGATCAGGCCCAGCTGCAATCCGTGCTGCGCCAGCGGCTGCACCGGCATCTGACCAACCTCGACCAGGCCGCCGCAGGCCGCCCCGGCTGGCTCGGCGCGCCGCAGCCGTCGGTGCTGGATTATTACCTCGCCTGCCAGATCCGCTGGATGGCGCTCTATCCCGCGCAGGCCGACAAATCCTGGTTCACCCTGGCCCATTACCCCAGCCTGCAGCGGATCTGCGCCGGGCTGGAAGGCCGCCCCGCCGTTACTGTGGCACGCGAGGCCGAGGGCCTCGGCGCCACCCCGTTCACATCCCCGGCCTACGCCAATCCCCCAGAAGGATCAGCCACCTAATGTTCCTCTCCGTTTTCGACATGTTCAAAGTGGGCATCGGCCCGTCGTCCTCCCACACCATGGGGCCGATGGTCGCTGCTGCGCGCTTCCTCGACATGATGCGCGCCTCGCCGTTTGAATTCCACGGCCTGCGCGCCTCGCTGCACGGCTCCCTCGCCTTCACCGGCGTCGGCCACGCCACCGACCGCGCCACCATCCTCGGCCTCGGCGGCTTTGTCGCCCATGACTATGACGACGAGAAGGCAGAGGCCTTCCTGGCCGAGCTGGACAAGACCCACACCATGCACCCCGAGGGTCTGGGCGCGCTGCACTTCGACCCCAAGGCCGACATGATCTTTGACTACGATCACGCGCTGCCGGGCCACGCCAACGGCATGATCCTGATGGCAACGGACGCCCAGGGCGACGTGATCCTGAAACAGGTGTTCTACTCGATCGGCGGCGGCTTTGTCGTCACCGAGGAGGAACTCGCTGCAGGCAAGGCCACCGACGAGGGCGACCCGGTCCCCTTCCCGTTCAAGTCCGCGGCCGAAATGCTGGAGATGGCCAAGGCCAGCGGAAAGTCGATTGCCGAGATGAAGCGCGCCAACGAGATCTCCCGCGGCTGCTCCGAAAGCCTCGCCAAGGGCACCGCCCGCATCTGGCAGGTGATGAACGACTGCATCAACCGCGGGCTGGAGCGCGACGGCATCCTGCCCGGCGGATTGAAAGTGCGCCGCCGCGCCAAGGGCATCCATGATGCGCTGATGGCCGAACGCGGCATGAACCTCACTGCGCCGCACACCATCAACGACTGGATGAGCGTCTACGCGATGGCGGTGAACGAGGAAAACGCGGCCGGCGGCCAGGTTGTGACCGCGCCGACCAACGGCGCCGCAGGCACCCTGCCGGCAGTGATCCGCTACTACCTCGACCATGTGCCGGGGGCGTCGGAAAGCCATGTCGAAGACTTCCTGCTGACCGCCGCCGCAATTGCCGGCCTGGTGAAATACAACGCGTCCATTTCCGGTGCTGAGGCCGGCTGCCAGGCTGAAGTCGGCTCCGCCTCTGCCATGTCCGCCGCAGGCCTCTGCGCCGTCATGGGCGGCACCCCCGAACAGGTGGAAAACGCCGCCGAGATCGCGCTGGAGCATCACCTCGGCATGACCTGCGATCCCGTGAAGGGCCTGGTGCAGGTGCCCTGCATCGAGCGCAACGGCCTCGCGGCGATCAAGGCGGTCTCCGCTGCGTCCCTTGCGCTGCGCGGCGACGGCCAGCACTTCGTGCCGCTGGACGCCTGCATCGAGACCATGCGCCAGACCGGCGCCGACATGCACGACAAATACAAGGAAACCTCGCTCGGCGGCCTCGCGGTGAACGTGCCGAACTGCTGAGTTTTTCGCTGTCCAAAAAAGACAGCGCAACAAAAGGTCCGGGCCTGGCCTTTGGAGGGCGCGAATGCGCCTTCCCGGGGGGAAGGTCAGGCGCGGGCCGTGCCGCTGCGCGTCACGTCCCAAAGGGGACGCAACGTTCCTCCTTTCCCCGCAACTCCAGCTTGCGCCTTACACCGTGCAGGCCTAGCCTGCCGCCATGACACAGGACCGGCCCCTCCTCGGCATCGCCCTGATGCTGGGCTTCTGCATGGTGATCCCGCTGGGCGACGCCATTGCAAAACTGCTGACCAACCGGGTGCCGGTTGCCCAGATCGTTTTCATCCGCTTTGCCGCCCAGGCCGCGATCCTGCTGCCCCTGGCGCTGGCACTGCGGCTGCCGCTCAGCCTGTCGCGCCGGGTGGCGCCGCTGCTGTTCCTGCGCACGCTCTTGCAGATGGGCGGCATCGGCGCCATGTTCACCGCCTTCCGCTACCTGCCCTTGGCCGACGCGGTGGCAATTGCCTTCGTGATGCCCTTCCTGATGCTGCTGTTGGGCAAATACGTGCTCAAGGAACAGGTCGGCCTGCGCCGCCTCGGCGCCTGCATCGTCGGCTTCACTGGCACCCTGCTGGTCATCCAGCCCAGCTTTGCCGCGGTCGGCTGGAACGCGCTCTGGCCGCTGCTGGTCGCGGTGATCTTTGCCCTGTTCATGCTGATCACCCGCAAGATCGCCAAGGAAACCGACCCGGTCTCGGTTCAGGCCGTGGCGGGTGTCATGGGCACCGTGCTGCTGGCGCCGGTGTTCCTGATCGGCGATGCCGCCGGGATCACCGCCCTCTCCACCGCCCCGCCGCCGCAGGACACCTGGACCCTTCTGGCCACGGCCGGCGCGCTTGGCACCCTGGCGCATCTGCTGATGACCTGGAGCCTGCGGTTCGCCCCCACCTCCACCCTGGCCTCGATGCAATACCTGGAGATCCCGGTGGCGGTGTTCTTCGGCTGGCTGATCTTCTCCGAGCTGCCGAACACGCTGGCCGCTTTCGGCATCCTGCTGACCATCAGCGCGGGCCTCTATGCGGTGATGCGCGAGCGCAGGGCCACGGAAACCGAAGAGCGCATCAACCCCGCCTGAAGCCCGGCCCGAAAACCAGCCTGCAGCTTAGCGGTCCAGCCGGACTGCCGCCAGCACAGCCGCCAGCAGCCGCCGCGGCACGATGGCCAGCAGCCCCGGCCCCTCCACCTCCAGCCGCACCGGACCCAGCGCCCGGTTCGAGGTGCCGATCCGCCCCATCGGCGACATCCGCAGGCCCTCGATGGGCCACTCCAGCCCTTGGGAGCGCCCCTGCACCTCCTGCATCGGAAACAGCGAAATCACTTCGCCTGCGCGGGCCGGCAGCTCCACCGCCCGGGTCAGGTGAAAGATCACCTCGGTCTCCCCCACCAGCACACACGGGGTCTCATGCCCCTGCACCAGCGTGGCAAAGGCCGCCAGCTGGTGATCCACCCGCGCGCCCAGGAATCCGACCGCCAGCACTGCCGGCGCCGCTATCCCGCGCAGCGCCTTGTCGAAATCGGTGCTGTCCTGCTCCGCCACCGGATGCAGCGTCTCCGGCGAAAGCTGCGCCCGCACCGCATCGCTCAGCGAGTCGAAATCGCCGATCACCGCCCGCGGCACATGCCCCGCCGCCAGCGCCGCCGCGGCGCCGCCATCCGCCGCCACCAGCACCGGCGCCAGCGCCAGCGCCTCCGCCAGCGCGCCAGGGGCCACTTCGCCGCCGCCCACCAGGGTGATTGGTTCCGAAGTGTCTACAATCTTAGTATTCATGCGGCGCATTCCTGCCTATTTTGGAAACAGGACACATTGTGAACACAAAATGATACGATCAATTGCACGGATTCGAGCAAAATTGGTCCTTCCAGCCTTTATGGTGAACGGCAGCAGATGTGACGAAGACGAGCGAGCTGATGGTACACAACAACAAAGTCTTGACCGTATCCTATGGAACCTTTTCCTGCACATTGGAAGGGTTCGAGGATTCCTTCGGCACGATGAAGGCCATCGCCGAGTATTTCCGCGACCTTGCCGCCGATGACCGCTATTTCGGCGCCGAGCCGCCGCAGCCCGACGCCGACATGCTGGCGCGCATCGCCCAGCGCGAGATTGCCCGCCAGGTCGAGGCCCGCACCAGCGAGGGCGGCATCCACCTGCGCGCCGCCACCCCGGCGCTTGGTGCCGCCGCTGCAGAAGCCCCCGCTCCGGCACCGGCAGCCCCGGCCCCGGCACCCGCCGCGGAACCGGTTGCAGAGCAGCCCGCGCCCGCCCCGGCCCCGGTTGAGGAACCGGCCGCCGAAGCTGCCGTGAGCGAAGCCGTCACTGAAGAAGCCGCTGCCGCTGACACTCTTGCCGCCGAAGTTTCCGAAGCCGCTGCTGAGGCCGTCGCAGAGGAAGCCAAGGCCGCCGCGGCAGAAATCGCGGAAGCGGAGGCAGAGGCCGCAGTGGAAGAAACCGCTGAAGCAGCAGCCGAAGCGGCAGAGGCTGCCGAAGCCGAAGCCGAAGCCGAAGCCGAAGCCGAAGCCGAAGCCGAAGCCGAAGCCGAAGCCGAAGCCGAAGCCGAAGCCGAAGAAGCCATCGCCGCCGTGCTGGGAACCGCAAGCGAAGAAGAGCCGGAACCCGCGGTTGAACTGATTGAGATCACCGAGGCAGAAGCGGAGGCACAGGCAGAGGACCTGCAAGCCGAAGCGGAACCGGACCAGCACGAGGCGGAAGAACTGCAGGACGAAGCGGAACAGGCCGAAGCCCCGGCCGCCGCGCCCGCCGACAGCATCGCCGCCAAGCTGCAGCGCATCCGCGCCGTGGTCGCGCAGACCCCCGCCGAGGACTTCAGCGAAGACGAGCACGCCGAAGACGTGCTGGAAGGCGCCGCCGAAGACATCGCCAGCGCGCTGCTGGAGGATGACGGTACCGGCGAGCCGGATTTCGACGACGAAGGCGACGACGCAATTGCCCAGGCGCTGGACCGTCTGGACCTGAGCGCCGAAGTCAGCGAGCCCGCCGCCGAAGCGCCCGCCGCGCAGGAGCCGTTCCCCGGCGACCCCGAGGAAGCCTTCGACGACAGCCTGTTCGAGAACCTGCGCAGCGCCACCGCTGAAGAGGCCGCCGGGGCAGAGGACGAGGACGCCGGCGCTGAAAACCTCCTGTCGGAGGACAATGCCGGGGCCGCAGTTGCAGAGCAAGACGCCGCCGAGGAAATCACCGCCGAGGAAGTCGCCTCGGAGGAAGACGCCGCTGAGCAGGACACCGCGGCAGAGGACACCGCAGAGGCTCCCGCCCCGGCACCGGCCCGCGTCCGCATCATCAAGGTCAAGCGCGCCCGCCTGGAAGAGGCGGTTGCAACTGGCGAGCTGCAGGAGGAGGGCGCCGGCGGCGACCGCCTGTCCGGCGCCAGCCCCGAAGCGGCAGAGGACACCGCCGCTGCGCAGGACACCCTGTCCGACGAGGATGAAGCCGACCTGATGCGCGAACTGGCGATGGTCGAGGCAGAGTTCCTCGCCGCGTCGGAGGCGCCCGAAGAGCCCGCCGCCGATGCAGAGGAAGCAACCGAGGACGCGGGCCGGGAGCAGCCCGCCGCGGCCGGCCTGGCAGACAGCGATGTCAGCCGCCTGATGGACGCAGCCGACGCCAAGCTTGAAGACCCGGAAACCGCCTCCTCCCGCGAGGCCTACAGCCAGCTGCGCGCCGCGGTTGCGGCCACCAAGGCCGACGGCCCGGCCGGCGCCGCAACGGGCGACGAGGCCCAGCCCTACCGCGACGACCTGGCCAGCGTGGTGCGCCCGCGCCGGCCCGAGGCCCGCCAGGGCGCCGCCGAGCGCCCGGCCAGCCCCGCTGCGCGCCCGGCCCCGCTCAAGCTGGTGGCCGAACAGCGCATCGACGAGGGCGCCCCCGCCGCCGCTGCCCAGCCGGTGCGCCCGCGCCGGGTGTCAACTGCGCTTCTGGATGATGACACCGATGCCGGCGGCAGCGGCTTTGCCGCCTACGCCGAAGAGCGCGGCGCCGCCGAACTGCATGAGCTGCTGGAGGCCGCCGCGGCCTATATGAGCTTTGTCGAAGGCCGCGACCATTTCTCGCGCCCGCAGCTGATGAGCAAGGTGCGCAGCGCCGGCAGCAGCGAGTTCAACCGCGAGGACGGGCTGCGCTCCTTCGGCCAGCTGCTGCGCGACGGCAAGATCGAACGCTCCGGCAACGGCCAGTTCACCGCCTCCGGCGACATCGGCTTCAAGCCCGGCAAACGCGCCGCGGGCTGAGCAGCCTGAAAGAACAACCGAAAAAGGCGGCCTTGCGAGGCCGCCTTTCTTATTTCCAAACCGGATCCAGGTTCATCTGGCCGGAAATATCCCGGGGGGAATGGGCCGTCCGGCCAAGAGGGGCAGCGCCCCTCTTCAAGTCAAGCCCGCGGGGCAGCGCCCCTCTTTTAAACAAGCCTGCGGGGCAGCGCCCCTCCGCTTCAGTCCTTGCCGGCGTCCGGGTCTTCCTTGCCGACGCCGCGGAACACGAACTTGAACGGCAGCACCCAGGCAATGCCCAAGGCCACATAGACCAGCAGCTCCAGCCACAGCGGCGGCCGGTCGAGCCAGTTCATCACCGTGACCGCAGCCACGATATAGACCGGCATCCCGACCAGCAGGATGATCAGGGCCCAGCGCCGCCGGGCCTTGTAGCTCAGGCCTTTCTTCTCCGCCATCAGTCGGCGAACGGGTCGGTCACCAGGATGGTGTCGTCCCGCTCCGGGCTGGTGGACAGCAGCGCGACGGGGCAGTCGATCAGCTCTTCCACCCGCTTCACGTATTTGATCGCGTTGGCAGGCAGATCGTTCCAGCTGCGCGCGCCCTCGGTCGACTCGCTCCAGCCCGGCATTTCCTCATAGACCGGCACGCAGCGGGCCTGCTGGTCGGCAGCGGTCGGCAGGTAGTCCAGGCGCTCGCCGTCCAGTTCGTAGCCGATGCAGATCTTCAGGGTCTCGAACCCGTCCAGCACGTCGAGCTTGGTCAGCGAGATGCCGTTGATGCCCGAGGTGGCGCAGGTCTGGCGCACCAGGCAGGCGTCAAACCAGCCGCAGCGGCGCTGGCGGCCAGTGGTGGTGCCGAACTCATGGCCGCGGGTGCCCAGGCGCTCGCCGTCCGCATCCGGGGTGCCGTCTTCCTTCAGCAGCTCGGTCGGGAACGGACCTTCGCCGACGCGGGTGGTGTAGGCCTTGACGATGCCCAGCACGTAATCGATCGAGCCCGGGCCGATGCCGACGCCGGTGGCCGCCTGGCCCGCAATCACGTTGGAGGAGGTCACAAAAGGATAGGTGCCGAAATCGATGTCCAGCAGCGCGCCCTGGGCGCCTTCGAACAGGATCCGCTTTCCGGATTTGCGCTTCTCGTTCAGCACCTTCCAGACCGGCGCGGCAAACGGCAGGATCTGCGGCGCGATTTCCTTCAGCTGGGCGATCAGCGCGTCGCGGTCGACCGGGTCGACGCCCAGGCCCTTGCGCAGCGGGTCATGATGCTGCAGCGCACGGTCGACGCGGGCCACCAGGGTGGCTTCGTCGGCCAGGTCGGCAACGCGGATGGCGCGGCGGCCCACCTTGTCCTCATAGGCCGGGCCGATGCCGCGGCCGGTGGTGCCGATCTTGGTGCCCTTGGAGGCCGCTTCCTCGCGCGCCCGGTCCAGTTCGCCGTGCAGCGGCAGGATCAGCGGCGTGTTCTCGGCGATCATCAGGGTTTCCGGGGTGATCTCCACGCCCTGTTCCTGAACCGTCGCGATTTCTTTCATCAGGTGCCAGGGGTCCAGCACCACGCCATTGCCGATGACGCTCAGCTTGCCGCCGCGCACCACGCCCGAGGGCAGCGCGTGCAGCTTGTAGACCTTGCCGTCAATGACCAGCGTGTGGCCGGCGTTATGGCCGCCCTGGAAGCGGGCGATCACGTCTGCACGCTCGCTCAGCCAGTCCACGATCTTGCCTTTCCCTTCGTCGCCCCACTGGGCGCCGACTACGACGACATTGGCCATATCCGGTCCTTTACAGTCTGGTTCAAACCCACGCTCATATAGCGATGCTGCGCAGGCAGTGGAACCGCAAATTCGCCGCAGTCGGCGCTAATTCCTGAAGCGCTGCATCTTCCCGCCCGGAACAAGGCGCGCAGCGCCGCCGGGCGAGCGCCTGCCCGCCCTTAGCATCAGGCCATAGACGCGGCACGCAGCGGGGGTGTTGCGCACCCGGCGTACGCCCCCTTCACGCAATCCTCACTCCGCCATGCCATGCTCCCAAGTGATCGCGATCCCCCGCCATGGTTCCCGCGCGCGTGGCCATGATACGAGGCGCAGGCATCTGTGCGGCTGGCTGCGCAACACCCGGAGACCGGCCCTGATAAAAAGGGGGTCGTCCAGGATATCCTGTCCGAGCAGGCCCCCGGCGGGGTCTGTCCACCTCCACCCGGCGGCGCCGCCCCCTGAAACGGGACACAGCGCAACACGGAATTATCCAGATAGGAACAGCTTAACCACCCGAACCCCCTTGGCCCCGGCGGCCAAATGGGCGCGCGTTAGCCCTGCAGCCGCACAGGTTCCCCGTGCGGTGTGCTCAGATACGCCTCCTCCCAGCGGCTGCGCATCACCTCGGCCTCCGCGGGCGAGGCCGCCCCCTGCTCCGCCAGGAACATCTCCAGCGTTTCCAGCCAGGCGCGGAAGTAATCCTCGCCGCCGTCCAGCTCGCGGCCCAGCCCATGGCGCTTCAGCGTGGCCGAAAACCGCTCCACCCACTCGCCCCAGCTGAACCGCCCGGCCTCGTTCAGATGCACGGTCAGGGCAAAGACCTGCGCGTGCCAGGGTTCGGCAAAGACAGGCTCCGGCGCGGATACTTCGGCACACTCACTCATAACGGCTCCAGATAGCTCTGCCACAGATCCAGCACCACCTCGTCATCGGGATGCTCCGGATGCGCCCACAGCTCGCGGGCAAAGAAACGCACCGCATACAGCGGCTCCGGCGCCTCGCCCAGACCATGGGCGCTGCTGTCGGGGAAGACATGGGTGCCATGCAGCCGCAGGATATAGCCATGCGCCCCGGCGGCATAAGCAGGCAGCCGGGTGTGGCCGCCATCTGCCAAAGCGTTATCGGCAGGGATTCGCGTCCGCACCGCCTGGCCGGGGGAAAACCGCGGCGCCGGCCCGCCTTCGCGGTCCGCCGGGCCGCCCTTGGCCAGGGCGGCCGCCACATTCACCGCCTTCAAGGCCCGCTCCGCCAGCGCATGCAGCCCGGCGGCGCCCTTGCCCGCCAGATCCTCGCGGGTCAGCACGCCCTTTTCAACCAGCAGGTCCGCCAGCGCCGCGATCCACTTCTCGTAATAGGAAAAGCGCGTGTAGTCCTTGGGCGAAAGCTTCTCGCGGGCATGGCGGGAGGTGTCGATGTTCCACTGCCCCAGCGCGCCGCAGGCCAGTGTCACTGCCAGCGCCCTTGCGTGCCAGTCCTCGGCAAAGACCGGCGCGTCCTCCGCCTCAGGCTTCACCGGACCGTCGCCGAATCGCCCGCCCATGTCATGCACCCGGGTCATGACGGCGCCTCCCCCGGCGCCTTCGCCAGGCCGGTGCCGATCATGCTGTCGCGGGTGACCAGCGCCGCCAGGTCTTCCTCGCTCAGCCCCTCCGTGCCCTCGGGCCGCACCGGCAGCACAAGATAGCGGACCTCGGCGGTCGAGTCCCAGACCCGCACCGCGGTCTCCTCTGGCAGTGTCACCCCGAACTCCGCCAAGACCTTGCGCGGCTCGCGCACCGCGCGGGCGCGGTAGGCATCAGACTTGTACCAGCCCGGCGGAATACCCAGCAAAGGCCACGGGTAGCAGCTGCATAAGGTGCAGACGACCATGTTGTGCTGCAGGCCGGTGTTCTCCACCACCACCATATGCTCGCCCTGGCGCCCGTAGTAGCCCAGCTCCGCCAGCACCGGATCGGCATCCGCCAGCAAGGCCGCCTTGAAATCCGGATCGCTCCAGGCGCGGGCCACCACCCTGGCGCCGTTCTGCGGGCCGATCCTGTTTTGATAGGTGTCGATGATCTCATCCAGCGCGGCCGGGTCGATCAGGCCCTTCTCGGTGAGAATCGTCTCCAGCGCCTTCACCCGCAGAGCAGGATCGGGCGGCAGGAGGGCGTGCGGGTGGTCCGGATGGTCATGGGGCATGATCCCATGCTGCGCCGCTGCAGGCGGCCCTGTCCAGTCATGTTTGATGATGCAAACAATCACGTTGCGTGACGTCCGGTTCAATCCGCACAAACAGGTTCGCGCCCGGCCCCGGGGGCGGGCGCAGTGATGCCTGGGCGGCCGTTCGCTTTTCACTCAGGCCTTACAATATGTTGCAACCTCACAATAATTCGCGCCCGCCCTGGGGAGCGGGGCCGGACGCGAACCGGATCGCAGGGCGATCCGGTACTGCGGAGCGCGGCGCGGGCGATTGCAATGGCAGGAAACTCTCCCGAACCGGCAAACTCCGCCCTTGCCCCCCCGGGCAATCTTGCCTATTTACCGCCCGGTACTTAGCCAACCGCCGCAGGGACCCATGGAAAACGTTGTTCTGATCATCCATCTTCTTCTGGCTCTCGGCCTGATTGCCGTGGTTCTGCTGCAGCGCTCCGAAGGCGGCGGCCTGGGCATGGGCGGCGGCGGCGGCGGCGCGATCTCCGGCCGGGCGGCGGCAACCGCACTCAGCAAGCTGACCTGGCTGCTGGCCATCGCCTTCATCTGCACCTCGATCACCCTGACCATCCTGGCCGCGCAGAAATCCGCGGGCTCCTCTGTTGCCGACCGCATCGGCGTGCCGCAGAGCGACGCAGGCGAGGCACCCGAAGCCCCGGCGGCACCGCTGGGCAGCGACCTTCTGCCGCCCAGCGAGGGCGACAACGCTCCGCTGGTTCCCAGCGCAGACTGATCCACTACACCTTGAGAGGGTTTTAGGAACCGCAACAGCATCTTGCGGTTCCCTTGCGCATTTCGTGCGAATCCTTTATATATGAAGTCCCGTGATGCTGCGGTTTTTGGAATGATTCCGATCACCGCCGGGCAGCTGAAATCTGACTTCTCACGGGGGCAGCCGAACACATATGGCGCGTTTTATCTTCATCACTGGCGGTGTTGTTTCATCCCTGGGCAAAGGCCTGGCTTCGGCGGCGCTCGGCGCCCTCCTGCAGGCGCGGGGCTACTCGGTCCGGCTGCGCAAGCTGGACCCCTACCTGAACGTCGATCCGGGCACCATGAGCCCGTTTGAGCACGGCGAGGTTTTCGTCACCGACGACGGCGCCGAGACCGACCTCGACCTCGGCCACTACGAGCGCTTCACCGGCGTGCCTGCCCGCAAGACCGACTCGATCTCCTCGGGCCGCATCTACACCAACGTGCTGGAGAAGGAGCGCCGCGGCGACTACCTCGGCAAGACCATCCAGGTGATCCCGCACGTCACTAACGAAATCAAGGACTTCATCTCCATCGGCGAGGATGAGGTCGACTTCATGCTCTGCGAGATCGGCGGCACCGTCGGCGATATCGAGGGCCTGCCGTTCTTCGAGGCGATCCGCCAGTTCGCCCAGGACAAGCCGCGCGGCGAATGCATCTTCATGCACCTGACCCTGCTGCCCTATATCAAGGCCTCCGGCGAGCTGAAGACCAAGCCGACCCAGCACTCGGTGAAGGAGCTGCGTTCCATCGGCCTCGCGCCCGACATCCTGGTCTGCCGCTCCGAAGGCCCGATCCCGGTGAAGGAACGCGAGAAGCTGGCGCTGTTCTGCAACGTGCGCGCCGACTCTGTGATTGCCGCGCAGGACCTGAAATCCATCTACGAGGCGCCGCTGGCCTATCACCGCGAGGGCCTCGACCAGGCGGTGCTGGATGCCTTCGGCATCGCCCCTGCCCCGAAACCCAACTTGGAGCGCTGGGAAGATGTGGCCGACCGCATCTACAACCCCGAGGGCGAAGTGCGGGTGGCCATCGTCGGCAAGTACACCCAGCTGGAAGACGCCTATAAATCCATCGCCGAGGCGCTGACCCACGGCGGCATGTCGAACCGGGTGAAGGTCAAGATCGAATGGGTCGACGCCGAGCTCTTTGACAAGGAAGACGCCGCCCCCTACCTGCAGGGCTACCACGCGATCCTGGTGCCCGGCGGCTTTGGCGAGCGCGGCACCGAGGGCAAGATCAAGGCGGCCCAATACGCGCGCGAAAACAAAGTGCCCTACCTCGGCATCTGCCTCGGCATGCAGATGGCGGTGATCGAAGCGGCGCGCAACGTGGCGGGCATCTCCGAGGCGGGCTCCGAGGAGTTCGACCACGAAGCCGGCAAGAAACGCTTTGAGCCCGTTGTCTACCACCTGAAAGAGTGGGTGCAGGGCAACACGATGGTCGAGCGCAAGGTCGGCGACGACAAGGGCGGCACCATGCGCCTGGGCGCCTATGACGCGACCCTGGCCGAGGGCTCCAAGGTCGCCGAAGTCTATGGCAGCACCCATATCGAGGAACGCCACCGCCACCGTTACGAGGTCGACACCAAGTATCAGGAGCAGCTGGAAAAATGCGGCCTCAGCTTCTCCGGCATGTCGCCGGACGGCCGCCTGCCGGAAATCGTGGAATGGAAAGACCACCCGTGGTTCATCGGCGTGCAGTTCCACCCGGAGCTGAAATCCAAACCCTTCGCGCCGCATCCGCTGTTCGACGATTTCGTCCGCGCAGCCAAGGACGCCTCGCGTCTGGTCTAAGAACCTGGCGTTGACCGCCGGGTTGAAATTGGAAAGGCGGGCCAATGGCCCGCCTTTTTCAATTTGCAGTTGCGGCTTCCTGACCGCGTCTCTAATACCTGAAATCCGCAATCCGGATTTTTTCTCCAGCTTTAAGGAATTTACATTGAAAAAGGCAGCACTTGGCTTGAGCGCCGTTCTTCTTACCGCGGCTTGTATGGACGTTGACCCGAAGTACTCGGATCTGAATGAAAGCGCCGCGAATGGTTTTCCCGAACTTGCACTGCAACTGGGGCGGGTGAACCCGCCGAAATGCGTGCTGCAGGCCAGCGAGTGGGAACCCGTGTTCATCAAGAACAACATTACAACCGGCCACCGCGTAACCAACGCGCTGAATGGCATGGTCCAGAACGGTCAGATCCTCTATTTCCAGGACAAACGGGTCATCGCAGTCACCGCTGCCTATTGCGGGAAGTAGGCCAATTGCCCGGGACCGGGGGTGGTACAAGCAGGCCCTCCCGCCCGTCGCCTGCTCACATCGCGTGAGCGGCTCCCGGTTGGGCCCGGCGCCGCCAAGGCGGCGCGGGGAGAGAACGGAAAAAGGCGGGCCGCTGGCCCGCCTTTTGCATTTTGATTAACTGGTTTTTTCCCGGCTCAGAAGCCGTGCATCCGCTTGGCCCATTGATAGGCCACCACCAGCCCCTTCATCCGCGGCAGCATCACCAGCGAGGCCCCGACGGTGATCACCGACATGATGATCGCCAATGTCCAGGGGTCCGGGCGCAGCTGGGTGTAGACGATGTGCAGCGCAAAGCCGAGGATATGGCCGACCACCAGGATGGTCAGATAGGCCGGGCCGTCATCAGCGCGCTGGTGGTGCAGCTCCTGGCCGCATTCGGTGCAGCTGTCGTTCACCTTCAGGTAGCTGTGCAGCAGCTTGCCGCCGCCGCAGTTCGGGCAGCGCAGCCGCAGCCCCTTCAGCAAGGCGGGCTTCAGCTCCCGCTGTTCTGTCTGCAACACGTCCGCCTGGGTCATCGCGCGTCTCCTCCGGTTCCGCTGCCTGATAGCGCGATTCCCCGATTGAATGCAATCAATATGCAAACATTGATATTGCATTTATTGCCGCAGTCCGGCATTGAACCAATCATTCAGGAAACAAAGCGTCAAGCGGAGACCCGGCGATGACACAATGGACCCCTGCCCCTCTGGACGGCGCCCGGCCGCGCTACATCGAGCTGGCCGAGGCGATCGGCGCCGACATCGACGCAGGCGTGCTGGCGCCCGGCGACCGGCTGCCGCCGCAGCGGCGGGTGGCGCAGGAGCTGGGGGTGGATTTCTCCACCGTCTCGCGGGGCTATGCCGAGGCCGTGCGGCGCGGCTATATCGAGAGCTTCGTCGGCCGCGGCACCTTCGTGCGCAGCCGGGAGGCGCTGCCGGAACGGCCCGACCCGCGCCGGGCGCTGGAAGAAGACCCGATGATGAACATGCCGCCGGAACCGGATGATCCGGCGCTGCTGGCGCGGATGCAAAAGGGGCTGGAGCATGTCTCCGCCAATCTGCTGCCGCTGTTGCGCTACCAGTCGGTGACCGGCAGCCCGCAGGACCGGGCGCTGGCGGCAGAGTGGATGCAGGCCAACGGGCTGGGCTGCGCGCCGGAGCGGCTGGTGATCACGCCGGGGGCGCACGCCAGCCTCTATGCGATCCTGACGGTGCTGTGCGAGCCGGGCTCGACTGTCCTGTGCGAGGAGGTGACCTATCCCGGCCTGCGTTCCATCGCCGCCCGGCTGGGGGTACGGCTGATCGGGCTGGCCGGCGACAAGGACGGCATCCAGCCAGAGGCGCTGGAGAAGGCCATCACCGACCATTGGCCCGCGGCGCTCTACCTCAATCCGACGCTGCAGAACCCGACCACCAGGACCATACCGGCAAAGCGGCGGCAGGAGATTGCCGCGGTGCTGCAGAAACATGACCTGCCGCTGATCGAGGATGACGCCTATTGCTTTGTCGACAACGGCGCGCCTGCGGCGATCAGCAGCCTGATCCCCGATCTGGGCTGGCATATTGCGGGGCTTTCCAAATGCTTTGGCGCCGGGCTGCGGCTGGCCTATGCCACGGTGCCGAAACGCGCCCTGCTGGGGCAGTTCAGCCAGGCCCTGCGGTCGATGCATGTGATGGTGTCGCCCTTGAACCTGGCGCTTCTGGGGCGCTGGATCGAGGACGGCACCGCGGCGGACATCCAGCGCTTCATCCGCAAGGCCGCGGCTGAGCGGCAGGCGCTGGCGGCGGAGGTGCTGAAGGAGTGTTTCACCGAGAGCGATCCCCTGGCCTTCAACCTGTGGCTCAGCCTGCCGCGCGGCACCAGCCGGGCCGAGCTGATGGGCCGCATGGCCGGGCGCCAGATCGGCATCATGCCAAGCGATGCCTTCACCGTTTCCGGCCTGCCGCAGGAGGCGGTGCGGGTGTGCCTGGGCGGGCCGATTGGGCTGGAGGATCTGCGCGAGGACCTGCTGGCGCTGAACGATGCCGTCACCCGCAAGGACTGGCTGGGCTGAGCCCCGGCTGGTAAGATCGCGCCGCAATGCAATGAGGCCCCGCATGATCCGCACTTTCCGCAACCTGATTGAACGGCAGCTGACCAAGGCGCAGGCCGAGGGCCGGCTGCAGGGGCTGGAGGGCGAAGGAAAGCCCCTGCCCGACCGCAGCAGCGAGGCGCATGTGGACGCTGGACTGGCGGCGGGCATGCGGATCATGGCGCAGGCCGGCGTGGTGCCGGAAGAGTTCGGACTGAAGGAGCAGCTCGCTGAGGCGCGCAAGGAATACGCCGGATTGACGGACCCTGAGCAGCGCAAGGCGGCGATGGCGCGGATCTCGGATCTGGAAATGCGCTACAACATGGCGCGGGATGCGCGGAAATCCTTCTTCCGTTAGCGCAACACCCCGTTGTTTCCTGCCGGATTCGCGCTATAGACAGCGCCAAGACAGACCATTCCAAAGAAGAGTGACGCATTATGGCCAAAGACGCTTCTGTACATCAGGAACAACTCGACCGCATCGCCTCCGGCAAGGGCTTCATTGCCGCGCTGGACCAGTCCGGCGGCTCGACCCCGAAGGCGCTGGCGCTTTATGGCGTGAACGAAGACGCCTATTCGAACGATGACGAGATGTTCGCCGAGATCCACAAGATGCGCACCCGCATCATCACCTCGCCGAGCTTTGGCAAGGAGCGCATCCTGGGCGCGATCCTGTTCGAGAAGACCATGGACGGCGAGATCGAAGGCAAGCCGACTGCGGACTTCCTGTGGGACAACTGCGGCGTGGTGCCGTTCCTGAAGGTGGACAAGGGCCTGGCCGAAGAGGCCAACGGCGTGCAGATGATGAAGCCGATGCCGGAGCTGGACGCGCTGCTGGCGCGCGCCAACGGCAAGGGCATCTTCGGCACCAAGATGCGCTCGGTCATCAAGGACGCCAATGCTGAAGGCATCAAGGCGGTTGTCGCCCAGCAGTTCGAAGTGGGCCAGCAGATCGCCGCGGCCGGCCTGGTGCCGATCATCGAGCCGGAGGTGGACATCAACTCTGCCACCAAGGCCGAGGCCGAAGAGATCCTGAAGGCAGAGATCGCGGCGCAGCTGGACGCCCTGCCGGAAGGCACCAAAGTGGCGCTGAAGCTGACCATCCCGACCAAGGCGGGCCTGTACGATGATCTGGCCGACCACGCCAATGTGGTCCGTGTCGTGGCGCTGTCCGGCGGCTACACCACCGATGACGCCTGCGCCCGCCTGGCGCAGAACGCCAAGATGATCGCCTCCTTCAGCCGCGCGTTGACCGAGGGGCTGAACGTGTCGATGTCCGATGAGGAATACGATGCGGCCCTGGGCGCCAACATCTCCAAGATCTACGACGCCTCGCTGTAAGGTTTCGCAGAGCTGAAATCGAGAAGGCCGCGCCTGCACCCCGGGCGCGGCCTTTTCCGTTGGGCCCTAAGGCCCCGCCCCTAGTAGCCGGAGCGCCCGGCGCAGCAGACCGCCAGCACCAGCCCGGCACCGCTGAGGAAGGGCAGCCAGAAGAAGCGCAGCGCGGTCAGGGTGAACCAGCCGGGCTGGTCCTCCGGCGCCTGGCCG
Source organism: Leisingera sp. McT4-56 (assembly GCF_020514995.1). NCBI lineage: Bacteria > Pseudomonadati > Pseudomonadota > Alphaproteobacteria > Rhodobacterales > Roseobacteraceae > Leisingera > Leisingera sp. McT4-56. The sequence continues at coordinate 253,717 of NZ_JAJALF010000003.1, forward strand.
GCGCCGCCGAGCCAGGACCAGAACATCAATGCTGAAGCGGAAATCATCACCCCGCTGAACGCCAGCAGCCAGCGGGCAGAGCTGGGCATTGCCCCCTCACCCGCGCCAAGCCGTTCCGCCGTCCGGCTGGCGGCGAGCCACCCGCTCACGCCGCCTGGGTCAGCGACGGGCGCAGCCCGGTATAGCTGACCTTGTTCTCGTTGGCGGCGAGGTAGCGCTGCGCCTCCTCGCGGTCCCCGAAGCTCAGCGCCTCGTCGTAGAAATAGGTAATCCGGTCCCCGGTCCGGGACAGCAGGCCGCCGCTTTCAAACAGGATAAACCACTTCTTCTGCACCAGTTGCATCAGCCTCACTCCTTTCTGAAGCCCGGCTGCGGCCCGTCTCCGCCGCCGCCGGTTCTATTGCAGTTCCCCAGGGTGCAAGCGGCCATCCAGTGGCCCGCGCGGCCGCCAGTCAGCAGATTTCCAGATGCTGGATTGGCCATTCTCGCGCCCTGCTGAGGGCAGAATTCGCCCCCAGATATTGCCAAAGGGTTAACGGTGATTGGCGCTGGTTTAACGCGGCATTTTCCCGCCAACGGGCGGCGGTTTCCCGCCTGCATGAGCGGATTTGCGTAGAATTTGGCGAAAGTCCGCCGTTGCAGAATCCAAAGAGGTTACTGAAGCGTCAATGCCGGTTGCGGGTGCGGCCTCCCCGCCCGCCGCCGAAGCCGCCCGCCGGGCGGCGGGCATGAGTATTTGGGGAAAGATGACCCCCGTCAGAACACGGTTCCGATGCGCGGCGGACGCGGTTCAGGGGGCCGGACGGAGCCGCCGGGGCTGCCGTTCAGCGCCCCAGGGCGGAATGTCAGGAGAACTTCGGCGGGCGCTTTTGCAGCTGCGCCGCCACCGCCTCGATCTGGTCCGGCTTGCCGATCAGCTCCAGCTGTTCGGCGCTCTCCCGCAGCAGCACATCCGATTGGGACGCCCCGCTTTCGGCATAGCTGATCAGCCGCTTGGCGGCGCGGACGGCGGAGGGGCTTTTGCCGGCGATCTCCTTGGCCAGCTCATTGGCGCGGCTGAGCGGGCTGCCGTCCAGTTCGCTGACCAGCCCCCAGTCGAGCGCCTGCTGGGCCCCGACCTTCTCGGCCGTGTAGGTGAGGCGGCGCAGCACATCGGTGCGCAGCAGCCGCGGCAGCAGCGCCATGCCGCCCATGTCGGGGATCAGCCCCCATTTCATCTCCATCACCGACAGCTGCGTCTCCGGATGGGCGATGCGGATATCGGCGCCCAGCGCGATCTGCAGGCCGCCGCCGAAACAGGCGCCGTGCAGCGCCGCGATCACCGGAACCGGCATCCGGCGCCAGATCATCGCCACCTCCTGAAAGGCATTGGCGTCGTGGTGGGTGCGCTCCATCACCAGGGTGCCGAGGTCGCGCTGCGCAAAGCTGGCGAGCGCCGCCATGTCGAGGCCCGCGCAGAAGCTCTTGCCGGCGCCGGACAGCACCACCGCGCGGGCGTCCGATTCCGCCACCTCCTGGCCTGCGGCGATGATCGCCCCGATCATCTCTTCGTCCAGCGCGTTGTGCTTGTCCGGGCGGGCAAGCGTGACATAGGCGATGTGGTCCTTGTAGCCGGTGGTGACTCTGCTCATGGTTTCTTCCCCGCTGCTGGTCTGGCTTCAGCCTGCCCCGGAACCGGCGGACATGCCAGTCCAACGTGGGGGAAGGGTCAGGGCTGCAGCGGCATCCGGGCGAACCAGGGCGAGTCGAGGGTCATGACATAGAGCTGCCCGTCCACGGCCTTGCCGCCGGTGGTGACGCCAAGGCGCCCGTCCGGGTCCTGCAGCGTGCGCAGGATATTGCCCTGCCCGTCCAGCTGCACCAGCATGCCGCGGTGGATCGGCGCCGGGCGCACCATCGGCCCCAGCCGCCAGACCACTTTGCGCAGGAACGGGTACGGCATCAGCGCCTCTGATGGCACCCGCGGGCTGGCGAAGGCGAGCCAGTAAGTGCCGTCGCCCTGCGCCTCCAGATTGTCCGGGTAGCCGGGGAGGTTGCCGAGGAACAGCTCGCGCTGGCCTGCCTTGTCTCCCTTGAGCCAGAGCCGGTGAACGCGGGCGCGGCCGGTCTCGTTGATCAGCAGGAAATCCTCCTCCGGCGACAGCGCGATGCCATTGGTGTAGACGAAGCCGGTTGCGATCTTCCCGGCGCTGCCATCGGGGTTGATACGCGCCACGTAGCCGCTGTCCGACTGCTCCCAGATCGTCAGGATCGAGGTCGGCTTGGTGCCGCCCAAGGCTTCCGGGTCGAAGCGGTCGGAGGAGTTGGAGAAATAGACGGTGCCGTCGCGGGCCACGTCCAGCTGGTTGGCATAGACGATCGGGGCGCCATCGATGCTGTCCGCCAGAACCTCCAGCGTTCCGGGGCCGGTCCAGCGCAGGATGCCGCGGAAGCTGTCAGCGATGTAGAGCGCGCCGTCCGGGCCTGCCTTGAGACCCAGCGGGCGGCCGCCGAGTTCGTCCACCAGAACAGGTTCGTCCCCGTCGATCCGGTAGAGATTGCCGGAAAGGCTGGTGGTATAAACCGCGCCGTCCGGCGTTTGGGCAATGTCCTCCGGCCCCAGTTCGCCCGCTGGCAGATGGATCAGCTGGGCCGCGTCCAGCGCGTTGTTTTCGGCAAAAGGCCCGGTGAAGCCCGGGGCCGCGGGCGGGTCATAGGCGATGGGGTCCACCGGCACCGGCCAGAACAGGAGATAGCCGAGGGCGGCGGCCAGCAGGGGCAGGGCAATGCGCATGAAAGAATCCCTTTGAAATCTTGATGCAGACTGCGCGTCCCTCAGAAGGGACGCAAGCCTTGCCCGCCGCCCGCGCTTGCGCTTATCTGCGGCCATGACTGGTCCCCGCTACACCCCGCTTGCGCAATCCCTGCCCGCCACCGTGCCGTTTGTCGGCCCCGAGACACAGGAGCGCGCGCGCGGCCATGCCTTTGCCGCGAGGCTGGGGGCGAATGAGAACATCTTCGGCCCCTCGCCCAAGGCGGTGGAGGCAATGGCGCAGGCCGCGGCGGAGATCTGGAAATACGGCGATGCGGAGAACTTTGATCTGCGCCATGCCCTTGCGGCACATCACGGGGTGCGCCCGGAGCAAATCATCGTGGGCGAAGGCATCGACGGGCTGCTGGGCTATCTGGTGCGGCTGCTGGTCGGGGCCGGCGACGCGGTGGTGACCTCGCTGGGGGCCTATCCGACCTTCAACTATCACGTCGCGGGGTTCGGCGGGGTGATCCACACGGTGCTCTACAGGGACGACCGCGAGGATTATGCGGCGCTGTTTTCTAAGGCGGCGGAGGCGGATGCCAAGATCGTCTATCTGGCCAACCCGGACAACCCGATGGGCAGCTGGCACAAGGGCGCCGATATTGCCGCGGCGCTGGACCATTTGCCCGAAGGCTGCCTGCTTTTGCTGGACGAGGCCTATGTGGAATGCGCGCCGGAGGGCACCGCGGCACCCGTCAGCGCCGATGACGCCCGGGTGATCCGGATGCGGACCTTCTCCAAGGCCTATGCCATGGCGGGCGCGCGGGTGGGCTATGCCATCGGCCATCCGGATCTGATCGCCGCCTTCAACAAGGTGCGCAATCATTTCGGCATGAACCGGGCGGCGCAGGCCGGCGCGCTGGCGGCGCTGCAGGATCAGGACTGGCTGGCCCAGGTGCTGGCTCAGATTGATGCGGCGCGGCTGCGGATTGCCGAAATTGCGGCAGAGAACGGGCTGGCCGCCCTGCCCTCGGCCACCAATTTCGTGGCCATCGACTGCGGCCGGGACGGGGTCTTTGCCAAGATGGTGCTGGACGGGCTGGTGGATCAGGGGATCTTTGTGCGGATGCCCTTTGCCGAGCCGCAGAACCGCTGCATAAGGGTGAGCTGCGGCCCGGCGGCGGAACTGGATGCCTTTGCCGCAGCGCTGCCCAAAGCGCTGGCTGCGGCGCGCGCCGGCTGAAACCTGCCGGCGGGCGCCGGATCGCGGCAGTTTTACCGGACATTCACCCCTGCCGGGCTACCCTTTGAAGGGTAACACCGGGAGAATTGTCATGCGTGACCCTGAACTGCCGGACGCCATGCCGGACTTCTTTACCGCCGCGATCATGTTTGCGGGCATCAACCTGATGTGGATCTTTTTCGTCATCTGGGTGATGTACGGGATGGTGCCGGTTCTGGTGGTGGCCGTGCTGGTCAATCACTTCATCAACCGGCTGGAAATCCGGCTGAAGTCGCAGAAGGCCTGACGCCCGCCCGCCGCCCGCCGCTGCCAGGCCGTCAGCGGCCCGACAGAACCCGCGCGGCCGCATCCGGTGCCCCCTGCCCGTGCGGGATGCCCAGCGCGGTCAGCCCGGTCTCAATCCCCCCCAACAGGCCCATCACCATCTGCCCGTTCACATGCCCCATGTGGCCCAGCCGGAAGTAGCCGTGCCAGCCCGGGCTGCCCGCCGCCGCCATGCCGAGGCCGATGCCCAGCGTCAGCCCCAGGTTTGCCTCCAGCCAATCGCGCAGTCTTGTGCCGTCCGGCGCCCCGATGTGCAGCGCGGTCACGGCGTGGGAGCGCAGGGAGCGGTCCGCCACGTTCATCCGCAGCGGGCCGCCGGCGCCCCAGGCCTCGCAGGCGGCCCAGATGGCGCGGGCCAGATGGGCGTGGCGCGCCCACACGTTTTCGATGCCTTCGGCGTGGATCATGTCCAGCGCGGCGCGCAGGCCGTAAAGGTGGTGGGTGGGTGCGGTGCCGCCGAAATACTGGTAGAACTCCGCCGGATTGGCGCGCGGCGCCCAGTCCCAGTAGCGGCTGATGCGCGGCAGCGCCGCCCGCGCCGCGGCGGCGCGCTCGTTGAAGAACACGAAGCTGAGGCCCGGCGGCACCATCAGCCCCTTCTGGCTGGCGGTGACCATCACATCGACGCCCCAGCCGTCCATCTCGAACTGCTCGCAGCCCAAGGAGGCGATGCAATCGGCCATCAGGAGCGCCGGGTGGCCGGTCTCATCCAGCAGGCGGCGCAGGCCTGCCACGTCGTTGCGGATCGAGCTGGAGGTGTCCACATGCACGCCCAGCACCGCCTTGATGCGGTGTTCGCGGTCGGCGGCCAGCGCCTCGGCGATGCGGGCCATGTCCCAGGGCGCGCGGGTGCCGAAGTCGAGGATCTCCGTCTCGATCCCCAATCCTTCAGCCATTTCCGACCAGCCGATGGCAAAGCGGCCCGAGGCGGGCACCAGCACGCGGTCGCCGGGCTGCAGGGTGTTCTGCAGCGCCGCCTCCCAGGCGCCGTGGCCGTTGGCGATGTAGATCGCGGCGTGGTGATCCGTGCGCGCCACCCGCCGCAGGTCCGGGATCAGGCCGGCGGTCATTTCCACAAGTTCGCCTGCGTAGATGTTGGGCGACGGGCGGTGCATCGCCTGCAGCACCGGGTCCGGCACCACCGACGGGCCTGGAATGGCCAGATATTTCCGCCCTGCCGAAACGTTTACCGGTCCGCTCATGCCTGCTGTTCCTTGCTGCGCGGGCGGCGGCTTGGCGCCCCGCGGTTGATCCTTGGCGGCACAGTAGCCGCCCCGCGCGCCGGGTCAATTGCCGCAAACGCAGGGTCACGGCGAATTGCTTGCCCGCCTGCGCGCCTGCGCGCCTGCCACCGGGCGGCCCGGGCGGGCGGCCCTGCCTATTTGCTGTAGGACCTTGCCAGCCGTTCCGGCTTCACCCCCAGGAAATACCGCAAGAGCGTCCACAGGTTGCGCGCCCCGCGCCGGAGCCAGCCCGCCCGCTGGTAGCGCGCCGCGCTGGTCAGCGCCGCGCAGGGCAGGACCGTCAGCCGGTGCAGCCGGCGCACCAGCGCCACGTCCTCCATCAGCGGCTGGTCCGGGTAGCCGCCCGCGGCCTCATACTCTGCCCGGCGGATCAGCAGCCCCTGGTCGCCGTAGGGCAGCCCGAACAGGCGCGCGCGCAGGTTGGCCCAGCCTGCGACCCAGGCCGGCATCAGCCCGCGCGCCCGGAACCGCAGCCGGAAATACGCGGGGGCGCCCTGCCCCTCCTGCAGATGCTGCGCCACCGCGGCGGCCCAGCCCGGCTCCAGACGGGTGTCGGCATGCAGCACCAGAAGCCACTCCCCCTGCGCCGCCGCGCAGCCCCGGCGCAGCTGGCCGCCGCGGGACGGGGCGCCGCTGACCCATTCGGCACCGGCGGCCTGGGCTATGGCCCGCGTTGCATCACTGGAGCCGCCGTCGCTGATCACCAGCTCGCGGATCAGCCCCGCAGCCAGCCCTTCCATCAGATGCTCCAGCGCGGCGGGCAGCTCTTCGGCGGCGTTCAGGGCTGGGATCACGATGCTGACCGGCGCGGGCATGGGGGCTCCTTGAGGCGGATTTGCTGTTTTCTTCCGCCCTGCTTCCTATATCACTGGGCCAGGCAGTGAAACGCCCCCGTGAGATTTACCGGGTGGCACACGGGAGAGATGACATGAGTGACCGCCGCATTCTGCGCCTGAGCGGCAGCGACGCCAAGAGCTTCCTGCAGGGGCTTGTCACCAATAACGTGGACCGCTTGGGCGATGGGCTGGTCTATGCGGCGCTGCTGACGCCGCAGGGAAAGTACATCGCGGATTTCTTTCTGGCGGCGGACGGCGATGCGGTGCTGCTGGACGTGGAGGCCTCGCTGGCCGAAGGCCTGCTGAAACGGTTGAACATGTACCGGCTGCGCGCCGATGTGCAGGTGGAGATGACCGACCTGCAGGTGAAGCGCGGCACCGGCGATGCGCCGGAGGGCGCGCTGGCGGACCCGCGCCATGCCGATCTGGGCTGGCGGCTCTATGGGCCTGAGGGCGGCGATGACGGCAGTGACTGGGATGCGATCCGGGTGGCGCATTGCATTCCCGAAACCGGCATCGAGCTGGGGCCGGAGAGCTATATCCTGGAGGCGGGCTTTGAAGCGCTGAAGGGCGTCGACTTCCGCAAGGGCTGCTATGTCGGCCAGGAGGTGACGGCGCGGATGAAGCACAAGACCGAGCTGCGCAAGGGGTTCCGGACGGTGCAGGTCGAGGGCGCGGCGCCGGCCGGGACCGAAATCACCGCCGGCGGCAAGCCGGTGGGCACGCTGTTCACCCAGTCCGGCGGCAAGGGCATTGCCTATCTGCGGTTCGACCGCGCCAAGGGCGAGATGCAGGCAGGCGGCGCCCGCGTCACCTGGCAAGAGTGAGCAGACTGAGCGATACCGTTCTGTCCATGCTGGGCGCAGTGGTTTTGCGCGCCCGCCCGCTGCATGGCGGCGACCTGTCGGAAGTGCAACTGCTGGAGCTGTCAGATGGCCGCCACGTTGTGGCCAAGACCGGACCGCTGGCGGCGGCGGAGGCGGCGATGCTGCGCGCGATCCGGGACGCGGGCGCGCCTGCGCCGGAGGTGCTGGGCGCCGCGGGTGATTTACTGCTGATGGAGGCATTGGAGGAGACCGGCGCCAGCACGGCGGGCTGGCAAGCGCTGGGGCATGCCTTGCGGCAGCTTCATTCTGCCACCGGGCCGCACTACGGCTGGGCGGAGGATTATGCCTTTGGCCCGGTGGCGATCCCCAACGCGCCGCTGGAAAACTGGGTGGACTTCTGGGCCCGCCGCCGCTTGCTGGCAGACCCAAGCGCCCTGCCCCGCGACCTGCGGCTGCGGGTTGAGGCGCTGTGCGCGCGGCTGCCGGACCTGCTGCCCGCCGCGCCGCCCGCGTCCCTGCTGCATGGCGATCTGTGGAGCGGCAATGTGCTGTTCAGCGGCTCCCAGGCCTATCTGATCGACCCGGCCTGTTACTGGGGGCATGGCGAAGTGGATCTGGCGATGCTGCATCTGTTCGGCGCGCCGCCTGCGGCCTTTCACGACGCCTATGGACAGCTGTTGCCGGGGCATGAGGGCCGCCTTCCCATCTATCAGCTGTGGCCCGCGCTGGTGCATCTGCGCCTGTTCGGCGCCAGCTACGGCAGCATGGTCGAGGCGCGGCTGCAGGCATTGGGCTTCTGAAAAGCCTCTGTTCACCTGATTGCTTTAAGGTCGCCGCAGGAATTGCTGAAAGGGTATTTGATGCGTCTGATATTTGCAGCTTGCGCCGCCGCGCTGGCGGCCTCCCCTGCGCTGGCCGACTACTGGAATTACAAGGACTGGCATGTCGCCACCGAACCGCATGAGACGGAGCAGGACAGCCATCTGACCTGCCGCGCCTGGACCGGCGGCGACGGCGATCCGTTGCTGGCGCTGGAGGTGTTTTCCGGCGATGCCGGCCCGCCGGATGTCTACCCGATGGCCAAGGTGCAGGAATATGCGCCGCGCCATTACCCGACCCTTATGCAGCAGGGCGGCACGGTGGATTTCATCTTTGACTTCGACCGCAGTTTCTCCCTCTCTGCCGGGATCAATTCCTGGATCAACGAGGAAGGCCTGGCCGAAGCCGAAAGCGCGCTGCGGTTCCAGGACCACCTGGTGATGCTGCAGGCGATGAAACAAGGCAGCTGGGTGGAGATCTGGGCCGGCAACGACATGTTCTACGAGGCGTCGCTCAGCGGGTTTACTGCGGCCTATGGCAAGATGATGGATGAATGCGGTTTCAGCCTGGCGCTGCCTGCCGGGTGAACCGGGTGGGCGCCGGCGCAAAAGCTTTTTGAAGGCTTTTGCCCGGACTTTTCAGAAAAGTCTTGGGCGGTGCGCAGAAACAGAAAAAGCCGCCCCCGAGGGAGGGCGGCTTTTCCGTTTTTCCGAAGGCGTCCCGGATCAGGCGCGCTCGGAATATTCCATGGTCTCGGTGTTCACCACGATCATCTCGTCCTGGCCGACGAAGGGCGGCACCATCACCTTGACGCCGTTGTCGAGGATCGCGGGCTTGAAGGAGTTCGCCGCGGTCTGGCCTTTGACGACCGGCTCGGTCTCGACGATCTTGCAGGTGACTTTCTGCGGCAGGGTCGCGTTCAGCGCCTCGGATTCGTAGAATTCCACCACGATGGTCATGCCGTCCTGCAGGAACGGGCGGCGGTCGCCCAACAGGTCCGCGGGCAGTTCGATCTGCTCATAGGTTTCGGCATCCATGAACACCAGCATGCCGTCGCTCTCATAGAGGAACTGCTGGTCCTTCTGCTCAAGGCGGACGCGCTCCACCTTGTCCGCGGAGCGGAAACGCTCGTTCAGCTTGGAGCCGTTGCGCAGGTTGCGCATCTCGACCTGGGCAAAAGCGCCGCCCTTGCCGGGCTTTACGTGATCGACCTTCACCGCTGCCCAAAGGCCGCCATTATGTTCCAGCACGTTGCCGGGACGGATTTCGTTGCCGTTGATCTTGGGCATGGGAAAATGCCTTTCAGATGGTTGATGATAATTTGCAAGACCCTATATCTGGCGGGCTGATCGCTGGCAAGACAAGGATATGGTATGGAAGATCTGTGAATAAGATATGCGCAAATTGCATGAAAGCTATGCATCTGCGCTCTATCCGAATCGTCACACTTCCGTCATAAGCAGCGCTACGCCGAAAATTGCAATAGCAAGAACAACAAGGGATACGAGATGCGAGATTTCGTAGACGGCACCGCTTATAATAACGAGCAAGGCAACCGCGCCCGCAAACTGTTTGCAGCCGTTGTCCTGGCCGCACTGGATGATGCCATCGCCGACGACAAGAAATACGGCAATGGCCCGGAACAGATCGCCCGCTGGGCGCGCTCGCGCGATGGCCGCGAAGTGCTGTCCTGCGCCGGCATCGACCCGAACGAACGGGTTGTGGAAGGCCTGATGGACTTCGTGGGCCGCGGTGTGCGGACCTCGGTTGCACTGTCGCGTGAAGAAAGCGAACGCCGCAACGCTGCGCAGGCTGAAGCCGCCTAAGGCTTCCCTTGCGCATTGCTGAAAAGCGCGCCCTTAGGGGCGCGTTTTTCTTTTTGCACGCCGGGGTTTCCGCAGGGTCAGCCTGTCGCGCGGCAGCGGCCGCGGGACGCTTGCGGCACAGCACCCATGGACGGCACCGCCTAACCTGCTATGCAGGCCCCGGAACAACGGGGTGCAGGCAGGGAGCGGCTGATGGCACGCGCAATCATGATCCAGGGCACCGGCAGCAATGTCGGCAAGTCACTGCTGGTGGCAGGGCTGGCGCGCGCCTATGTGCGGCGCGGGCTGAAGGTGGCGCCGTTCAAGCCGCAGAACATGTCGAACAACGCCGCCGTAACGCCCGAGGGCGGCGAGATCGGCCGCGCCCAGGCGCTGCAGGCGCGGGCTGCCAAACGCCCGCCCCATACCGACATGAACCCGGTGCTGCTGAAGCCGGAAACCGACACCGGCGCCCAGGTGATCGTGCAGGGCAAGCGCCGCGGCACCCAAGGCGCGGGATCGTTCATGCGCGACAAATCGGGCCTGCTGGAGGCGGCGCTGGAGAGCTACCGGCGGCTGGCGGCGGATGCCGATCTGGTGCTGATCGAGGGTGCGGGCTCCCCTGCCGAGACCAACCTGCGCAAGAACGACATTGCCAACATGGGCTTTGCCTGCGCGGCACAGGTGCCGGTGGTGATTGCCGGCGACATCCACCGCGGCGGGGTGATTGCGCAGATCGTCGGCACCTATGCGGTGCTGGAGCCTCAGGACCTGGAGCGGGTCGTGGGCTTCCTGGTGAACCGCTTCCGCGGCGACCTGAGCCTGTTTGACGGCGGCCGCGACGACATTGCCGCGCGCACCGGCTGGCCCTCGCTTGGCGTGGTGCCTTGGTTCTGGGATGCCTGGAAGCTTCCCGCTGAAGACATGATGGACATCGCCTCGCACAAGGGCGGCGCCTGCAAGGTGGTGGTGCCGCAGCTGGAGCGGATGGCGAATTTCGACGATCTAGACCCGCTGGCGGCGGAGCCGGAAGTGACGGTGGAGATCGTGCCGCCGGGCCGTGCCCTGCCCGGCGATGCGGATCTGATCATTCTGCCCGGCAGCAAGTCGACCATCGGCGACCTCAATTACCTGCGCGCGCAGGGCTGGGACATCGACATCCAGGCGCATTACCGCCGCGGCGGCCATGTGCTGGGGCTCTGCGGCGGCTACCAGATGCTGGGCAAGACCATCGACGATCCCGAGGGTGTTGACGGGCGGCCCGGCAAAGTGGACGGGCTGGGCCTGCTGGATGTGCACACGGTGATGGCAGGGGAAAAGCGGGTGACGCTGACCGAGGCCGTGACCCGCGACGGCAACCTGCCCGTCAGCGGCTATGAGATCCACATGGGCCGCACCACCGGCGCCGACTGTGCCCGCGCCTGGCTGAGCATCAATGGCCGCCCGGAAGGCGCGGCCTCCGCCGACGGGCGCGTCAAAGGCTCCTACCTGCACGGGCTGTTTTCCGAAGACGCCTTCCGCGCCAGCGTGCTGGCAAGCCTCGGCCATGAAAGCCAGGCGGGATACGAGGACGGCGTCGAGGAAACGCTGGATGCGCTGGCCGATCACCTGGAGCGCTACATGGACCTCGATCAGCTGCTGGAGATGGCGCAGCCGGTGCGGTTCTGACCGCAGCCGCGGGGCTGGCTGCCGTCCCCTTTTCTCTTGAGCCGGAAGCGGCAGCTTTTACCTGTCCCGGGTCTGCCCGTTCAGACCAGATCGTGCGCCGCAAGCGCGCGGTGGATTTCCCGGCGGACCAGCTTGCGGACGTTGCGGGTGATGCGCTCGCCCAGCGGGCCTTGCAGCTCCTCGCGGACGATGCTGGCGACCAGATCGCGCAGGGCGTCTTCGTCGAGATAGCCCTCGCCGCTTTCGGCCAGGCTGTCCACCGCCGCGCCGGTCACGGCGGTTTCAACCACCGTTTCCGCATCCGGCATGCCTGCGGGCGCGGCAGCGGCGGGTTGCTGCTCCTCTGCCGGCGCGGAATCCGCGCGGCTGTCCGCGCCGCCGGCCATCCCCGGATCATTGACCTGGGCGTCGTCGCTGATGATCAGCGGCTCATCCCGCCATTCGATGGTGTCGGGGCCGGTGCCGGCAAAGGGCGCCTCGGTCTGGCTGTCCGGCTCCCATTGCTCCTGCGCGGCGGATTGCGCGGCAAAGCTGCGCGCCTCCAGTTCCGCGATCTTGCGGACAACCGAGGCGGCGCGGGCGCCTGCGGTGCTGGCGGCAAGGCTATCCTCCGCCAGCCGGACAGGCGCCGGGTCCGCTTCTGCGGCGTCTTCATCAAGATCGCCGTCTTCGCCGGCCGCGCCGGCCGCGGCAGCAAACAGGGTGGTTTCCGGATTGCCCCAGGGCGCACCGGACCCGGCCGGGCCGGTGCCGGCCTCCTGCGCCTGAGCGGCAGCTCCGGTTTGGCTGTCTTCCGGAGTGTTTTCCGGGCTGTTTTCCGAGACGTTTTCCGGGGTGTCTTCCTGACCGGCCGGCTCGCCCGCATCCTCCTTGAAACCGCGGTCCGTCTTGTCCCATGCAAGATCCCGGCGGTGGCGGAAGGCCAGCGGCGGATCCTCCGCCAGCGGATCCGGCGCGTCCTCAGAACCCGAAGTGCTGCTCAGGCCTGCGCCGGAGGCCTCCGCGCCGCCGGCATCTGCTTGGGATTCGTCATCATCCGCCAGCGGCGGCTCCTCCGCCGGTTGCAGGACCGGATCTGCTGCGGCCTCTTCCGCCGCATCGCCGGCGCCGGCCGGACCATTGCCGCCGACGGCAGGCTCCTGCACCCGCAGGGCCGGCGTCAGCACCAGGCGCGCAGCCGGTTCCGGGGCCGCGGGCTGGCCGCGGCCGTCTTCGCTCACCAGGCGGCGGATCGAGGACAATACATCTTCAATCTCAGCATGGGTAACTGGGTCGGACATGTTATTTTACCACTCTTGCCTCTGAAGCAGAGTGTAGCGGCGTTGCCGCCACCGCACAACAGATAGGATGAATTGTCAGTTCCGCCCCAAGGCCTTGAGCACGCGGTCCAGATCCTTGCCGCGCTTGCTGTAGTGCGCGGGGGCGTCCTTGACCAGGTTGTAATAGAGTGTGGGATCATAGACCTCCACCGCCAGGCCAAGGTGTTCCGCGGTCAGAAGACCCTGCGCCTGCAGCAGCTGGTAGGCCGCAATCGCCTGGTTGGCGCGGGCGTTCACCTGTTCGGTCTGGGCGTCGAGGTATTCCTGTTCCGCCTGCAGCACGTCCAGCGTGGTGCGGGCGCCCAGGGTAGCTTCCTCGCGGATACCGTCAAAGGCGACCTTGGAGGCGCGCACCCGCTCTCCGGAGGAGATCAGGCTGACCCGGGCGGTTTCAACGTTGAAATAGGCGGCGCTGACCGCCTGGCGCACCGACCGCTGGGTGCTGATCAGGGCGCCGCGCTCGGCATCCGCATTGGCGACCGCCCGGCGCCGGTTGGCCGCATTGCGCCCGCCGGCATACAGTTCCTGGGTCATCTGCACCCCGACGCTGGAGGAATAGGCGGAATCAAACCGGTCCTGGGTGTCTTCGCTGAGCCCGGCGCTTGCCTGCAGGTTCACCGTCGGCCCCAGGCCGGCGGTTGCCGCGGCGACCTGGTAATCCCTGGCCTTGACGATGTGCTGCTGGGAAAGCAGGTCCGGCTGGTTCCGGACCGCAACCGCCTGGGCGCTGTCGAGCGACGCAGCCCTGCGCGGCAGGGGCGGCTGGCTGGTAATGGCGCCGGGCGCCCGCCCGACAACCTGCTCATAGGTCGCCTTGGCGGTCAGCAGGGTGCCTTCGGCATCGGTCAGGTTGGCACGGGCGGCCGCAACACGGCTCTCGGCCAGGGCCACGTCGGTGCGGGTGACTTCGCCGACTTCGAAACGGTCCTGGGCCGCCTTCTGCTCCTCCTGCAGCAGGCGCAGGTTGTTGCGCCGCAAGGAGACGTTCTCTTGCCCCTGCAGGACGCCGACATAGGCCTGCACGGCCTGCAGCAGCACGGTCTGCTCCACGCTCAGCAGCGCCTGGCGCGTCGCCAGCACGGTTTCCTGGGCGGCCAGCTTGCCCAGCCGCGATGCGCCGCCGTCAAACAGCAGCTGGGTCAGCCGCAGCTGGGTAGACAAGTTGTTCTGCGTCGCGTTCAGCGTCTGTTCGTTGTAGGTGCTGACCGCAGACACCGTCCATTCGATCAGCGGCCGCAGCTGCGACAGCGCAATCGCCACGTCCTCGTCCGCTGCCCGCAGCAGCGCCCGGTTCTGCTCCAGCAGGCCGCTGGTCTTATACGCGCCGATCATGGCGTCGGACAGGTTGTCCGCTGCAGCCTTGAGCGGCATCACCGCCGTGGCCGCCACGCCGCCGGCAAAAACAAAAGCCTTAAACACACTCGCCGGAAATTTCATTCGCATCGGTTGCCTTATCTTTTGCCGCGCCGCCAGCCGCGGTGGGTTCTGCTTCGAGCCGGGCATCCGCAGGTGCAGCGCCCGGCCTGTCCTCTTGCTGTGCGGCGGCTGCCGCCGCGGCGCCCGGCGTCAGCTCAGAGCGCAAATTCCTGTGCCGCGGCAAAGCCCGGCAGCACCGGCGCGCCGGCGTTGAATTCGAACCGCCAGGAGATCCGGCCGCCGCTCTTGTAGCCCACCTTGACCTCGCCCAGGGCACCGTTCACCAGCAGCGCCGCGATGCGGCCGCCGTCTTTCAGCTGGTCCAGCAGCGCTGCCGGGATCTCCTCGGCCCCGCCCTGGATCAGGATCACGTCATAGGCGCCATGCTCCGCCGCGCCGTCGGCCAGCGGGCCGGTGTGCACGATGGCGTTGTCGGCGCCGGTCTCGCTGAGCAGCTCCTGCGCGTCGGCGGCCATGCTCTCGTCTTCCTCGACGCCGATCACCATCTGCGCGATCCGGGCAGCCACGGCGGTGGAATAGCCCAGCCCGCAGGCCACATCGAGCACCAACTCGTCGCTTTGCAGGTTCACCGCATCCAGCATCTTGGCCAGGGTGCGCGGCTCCATCAGGACCCGGCCGCCGCCCAGATCGACGTTCTGGTCGGCATAGGCTGCCTCGCGCTGCGCGTCCGGCACGAACTTCTCGCGCGGGATCGCAAGCATGGCCTCGATGATCGGGTATTTGGTGACATCCGACGGACGGATCTGGGTATCCACCATCATGCGGCGGCGCTCAGTGAAATCTGGCATCTGCTAAACTCATTTGTTCAGTCGGTCAGACCGGTTGTGGCACATCCCGCCGGGCACGGCAACGGGGCCTGTTGTGCGAAAATCCAAAGTAGTGCAGCGCTGCCGCGGCCGGCCTGCCGCTGCGGCCGCCCGCGCAAAAAAAGGCCAGCGGCCCGGGGGCAGCTGGCGCAAGCCTTCAGAGTGGCCGGGCAACGGCAGGCTCGCCCTGCCCGCCCCTGGCGCTACAGCGCGCAGGTCCGGCAGAACGGCGACGCCGGGCGCTGGTCGAGCCAGTCGTCGCTCATGTCGTCGCCGCAGATCTGGCAATAGCCGTAGGAGCCCTCGCGCAGGCGGGCCAGGGCAGCGTCGATGCGGCGCAGCTCATCCAGGCTGGCCTTGGGCAGCACGGCGATTGCCCCCTCGCCGCCGCGGGCGGCAACCTGCTGGCGCACAGAGGCCATCTGCGCGGGGTCCGGAATGCAGGCGGCCTGCGACAGCAGCCCGGCAAGCTCCAGCCGGCGGACTTCAAGCGATTGCTTTCTGGCGGAAAAGTTCATTGCTCATGCCCTCCAGTTCACGTTTCGCGCACCTTTGCCGCAGGGTCAGTTGCATAGCATTGATCCAGGTCAAGATAGCCGGGAAATCCGTGAATTGCACGACCTTTTAAGTTGCAATTTCTGGCAAATACCCTTTTCCGCCAAGGGCCGCGGGCCTAGCGCCCGCTCGCAGCCGCGCCCGCGCAGGTCTTGCACAGCGGCGCCGCGGGCAGCAGGTCCAGCCGGGCATCGGAGATCATCTCGCCGCAGCGGGCGCAGATGCCGTAGGTGCCCGCCCGGATCCGCGCCAGCGCCGCGTCGATCCGGCGCAGCTCGTCCAGCTCGGCGTTGCCGAGGCTTTCCAGCACCTCGTCGCCCTGCCGCTCGGAGGCGCGGTCCTCCCAATCCTTGGGCATCGGCGCGTCCAGCGTGTGCTCGACCTTGCTGAGATGCCCGGCTAGTTCGGCGCGGCGCGCCTCCAGTGCCTGTTTGCGGGTGGATAGGTCCATGGGGTCTGCCTCCTGTTCCGTTTCGCCCGAAGCCTAGCCCGGCGCGGCGCGGGCGGCCTTGACCTCGCTCAACCGCAGGCCCGCTTGCCCTCTGGCCTGCAAATCCGCTGGTCTGGACTGGGGCGGCTTGCTAGACATCTGCAAACGGGTTTTGAGCAGAGATGAGGAGCCTTCACCGATGATGCGGATTTTGACCTGCGCGCTGCTGCTGCTGGGGCTGGCGGCGTGTGAGACCGCCAAGGGCGCCGGGCGCGACATTTCCAAGGCCGGCAACGCGATCAGCGGCGTGGCGCAGGACGTGCAGAACAGCTTCTGAGCCGCCCTGCCCCGGACCGGCGGCAGACACAAGAAAACGCCCGGCCATCCGCCGGGCGTTTTTTGTTTAGCGCGCGGTGCCTCAGATCCCCAGCATCGCCTTGGCCTCGGCCAAAGTCGCAACCGAGCTGGCATGGTCGCCGCCGTCATGCAGCGCCTGGCCCTCGTCGCGCAGTTCCTGGACCGTTGCCAGGTCTTCCTCCGACAGTTCGGTTCCAGCGGCCAGCGCCGCGTCGATGGCGGCAATGTCGGCGGGGCACTGCCCGGCCAGAAGCGGCGACGCCAAGAGGGTGATCGCGGCGGCCAAAGTCAGGTGTTTCATGGTGTTATCCTCCCCAGATGAACGGGGTAGAGGATAGCATGGAACGGGTGCGTTTTCAGGCAGGAGTTGCGCCGAGGCGGCGGATGGGCGGAGAGTGGCGCATGGGGGGATCAGGTATCCGCCAGCCAGATCATCGCTTCCCCACCGGGTTCGGCGGCTGTTTCTGCTAGCACCTGTTCATAGTATCGGAAGGACGCCACCAACTCCTGCGCGCTGCAATCGCTGAACTGAAACAGGAAGGAGGCGATGGCGAACGGGGCGTCCGGGCTTCCGGCCACTGGATAGCTGACAAGGTTTCCGCTGCCATCCAGCACCTCAATTCTGGCAATCGCCATTCTCCGCTCTCTTGCAAACGCCAGGAACCCGGCGATGTCCGAAAACGGCAGGGTGAACGGTGAGGACCGGGAAACTACGGCGAAATCTGTCATATGGATTGGACCTTTGGGAAACCCTCGGTTCCATCGGCACGCGGAGGGCAGCGCCCGGCCCGGCGGGGTGGGAAGCGAAGCGCCCGCGTCGTGCTGGAAGCACGCCTCCGGCATGACGGGGGGGGGGCGGGACGGACGCTGCCCGGCTGCGATCACGTACAATGTACAGTTCGTAATGTTTGCATCCGAGTATTACTCAGACTATTCGCACCCACCTTTAAACAAGCGAAAGAATCGGCAAAACCAATAGAACGACAACAGTCAAAGGATACCGCTCAATCGCTTTGTAAAATACACCGCTTGACCTCTGAAGAAAAAGCAACGCCAGTTTGACGAGAACGAAGAATAAGAACATAGACGAAAATGAGATAGACGACAACCAAAGGGTCGTCATTGGTAAGAAATGCGGCCTTACCGCCTTATCACCGAAGTAAATCACTGCGCCCGGGTCGCGCATAAATCGACGAAAATCAGAATTATCGTAGTCCCTTGAAAAGTCCAAACTGCCTAAAGTCCGCAACATGTGCCACTTCGCCCATTGAAATCTAGCAAGGTGCAGCATAGAAATCATTTCAGCACTAGCTGGTGCATCAGGATCAGCATCATCCGGCAATTTCCCATCCATGAGGATTGAAGCGACCTTTCTTCTATCCTCTTGATTTGTTACGACTCTCCCCAAGGCGTCACTTCTAGAGAACTCTTCCACAATCGAGAAAATGCGAGCTTCCCTTAGATCATATTTACCGTACTTGTACTGTTGAAAAGAATAGTACTGGAAGTTAAAGCGAAAATGCCTCCAGATCTCATCAATTTGCTTCTTAAGCAAGAATGTAAAAGTATCCCAAGAAGAAACTTGGTAAGTTTCCACATTAAGCTTCAGGCGCAAAAAATGCGTGACGTCTTTACTTTCTTCCAAGTGTTCGCGTTCAGACTGCGCCAACTGCCCATCTTTCACTGAAACCAACTTGGCAGATGTAACGAAGTCATCCAATTCGTACAGAGCCTCAACTTCACTCAACTCTTCTGGGAACCTCATATAGAACCACAAAGATTGAAATCGCTCGCCGTCAAAGAACTTCGAACCCAAGAACTGGCAGCCATCCTCACAGTCTTCAATAATAGCGACAGAGGTTTCAAAGTTTTCGCTATTTGGGACTGCAAAATTCACCAGCGTAAAGAAACCAGACATCCCAAAGGCAAATATCAGAGTCGAAAGTGCCAGATCAGAGACGAACAAGTAAAGCATTCCGACTGGCGAAGTAAGCCGATTTGCTAACTTAATAAAAAACAAAGATTGAGAAAAAGACCACAGCGCAATAATCCCAGCAGCCACAAAAGTTGCCGTAGCTATCAGAAGATTTTGCTCGACCAGACCCAAAGAAAGAGAAAAAACCTCTTCATCCAATTGAAACAACGCCGCAGCGTGAAAAACAAACAAAAACACAAATACAATTGAGGTCCGTGCAAGCAAACCTAATCGGTCGCCTTCAAGGACCGCAATCGTTGAGCTGAGTGATGACCTAAGAAAGGCAAGTTTGCGATTGTCAGTTGGCAAAAC
The DNA here is from genome assembly GCF_020514995.1 of Leisingera sp. McT4-56. NCBI lineage: Bacteria > Pseudomonadati > Pseudomonadota > Alphaproteobacteria > Rhodobacterales > Roseobacteraceae > Leisingera > Leisingera sp. McT4-56. The sequence goes on from NZ_JAJALF010000003.1 coordinate 272,408, forward strand.
ACGGAGTTGCAGCTGGGTGTCGCAAGTGACAGCAGCAGCAAGTGTGGCAACAAAAACCGCAAAAAAATCCAATATCCCTACCTAGCTGTCCATTTTGAGGGCGCTAATAAACGCCTCTTGCGGGATGTCCACCTTGCCGAACTGGCGCATCTTCTTCTTGCCCGCTTTCTGCTTGTCCAGGAGCTTGCGCTTCCGGGTGGCGTCGCCGCCGTAGCATTTGGCGGTCACGTCCTTGCGCAGCGCCGAGAGGGTCTCGCGGGCGATCACCTTGCCGCCGATGGCGGCCTGGATCGGGATCTTGAACATGTGGCGCGGGATCAGCTCCTTGAGCTTCTCGCACATCGCCCGGCCGCGCATCTCGGCGCGGTCGCGGTGGACCATGGTGGAGAGCGCATCGACCGGCTCGTCATTCACCAGGATCGACATTTTCACCAGATTGTCCTGGCGGTAGCCGGTCATCTGGTAGTCGAAGGAGGCATAGCCCTTGGTCACCGATTTCAGGCGGTCGTAGAAGTCGAACACCACCTCATTGAGCGGCAGGTCATAGACCACCATGGCGCGGGAGCCGGCGTAGGACAGGTCCATCTGGATGCCGCGGCGGTCCTGGCAGAGCTTCAGCACGTCGCCGAGGTATTCGTCCGGCACCAGGATGGTTGCCTTGATGCGCGGCTCCTCCATGTGGTCGACCTTGGACAGGTCGGGCATGTCGGCGGGGTTGTGCAGCTCGATCATCTCCCCGTCCTTCATGTAGACGTGGTAGATCACGCTCGGCGCGGTGGTGATCAGCTCGATGTTGTATTCGCGTTCGATCCGGTCGCGGATCACCTCCAGGTGCAAGAGGCCCAGGAAGCCGCAGCGGAAGCCGAAGCCGAGGGCGGCGGAGGTTTCCATTTCGAAAGAGAAGGAGGCGTCGTTGAGCGCCAGCTTGTCGATGGCGTCGCGCAGGTCCTCGAACTCCGCCGAGTCGACCGGGAACAACCCGCAGAACACCACCGGCTGCGCCGGTTTGAAGCCCGGCAGGGCTTTTTCGGTGCCGTTGCGGTCGTTGGTGATGGTGTCGCCGACGCGGGTGTCGCGCACCTGCTTGATCGAGGCGGTGAGGAAGCCGATCTCGCCGGGCCCGAGCTCATCCACCACCTGCATGGCGGGGCGGAACACGCCGATGCGGTCGACGTGGTGCAGGGTGCCGTTCGACATGAACTTGACCCGCATGCCTTTCTTGAGGACGCCGTCCATGATGCGGACCAGAACGATCACGCCGAGGTAGCTGTCGTACCACGAGTCGACCAGCATCGCCTTCAGCGGCGCGTCGCGGGTGCCCTCGGGCGCGGGCAGGTGCTGGACGATTGCCTCCAGCGTTTCGCGGATCCCCTGGCCGGTCTTGGCAGAGACCTGGATGGCGCCGGTGGCGTCGATGCCGATCACATCCTCGATCTGCTCCGCCACCCGGTCGCAGTCCGATGCGGGAAGGTCGATCTTGTTCAGCACGGGGACGATCTCATGATCCGCCTCGATCGCCTGGTAGACGTTGGCCAGCGTCTGCGCCTCCACCCCTTGCGTCGAGTCGACAACCAGCAGCGAGCCCTCGACCGCGCGCATGGAGCGGGAGACCTCATAGGCAAAGTCGACGTGGCCGGGGGTGTCGATCAGGTTCAAGACGTAAGTCTCGCCGTTCTGCGCCTTGTAGTCGATGCGCACGGTGTTGGCCTTGATGGTGATCCCGCGCTCGCGCTCGATGTCCATGGCGTCGAGCAGCTGCTCCTTCATATCGCGGTCCTTCACCGTTCCGGTCTCCTGGATGAGCCGGTCAGCGAGGGTGGATTTGCCATGGTCGATATGGGCGACGATGGAGAAATTGCGGATGTGAGCGAGGTCAGTCATGCTGTGGCATATGATTTGGATTCGGGGTTTGGTCAAGGCTGATTGGAGCGTTGCGTGTGGCTAGAGAATTTCTCAAGCGCATAGGGAGTGAAAGCGAGTGGCTGGGTACGCAACCGTGGCAAACGAAAAATACAGTTGTGGCTCGACACGCACTTCGTTGTTTTTCGTTCGTCAACGACTTTATCATTCATGCTCACAGCAACCGCGTCAGTGAATTAGCTACGCTTGAGGCTGCGAGGACTTGTATTACCCTGGCCTCCAATTGCACTCACTCAGGGCCCTATAACATCGCCCCTCCAACGACGCTTGTTTTTGCCGGGGGAAACTCAGCCGAACAGGCAGGAATGCTTGCGATGCACCCTATTGGCCTTGCAGCTACGCAAGCCATAAAATCTGCCAGTGCAGCACTACCATCTCGCAACTTCAGCGAAAAAATTCAACAATCTCTCGAAATTTCCGCTGAACTTGATGACAGTGTGGCAGCAAACTTTGTCTCGGACGTTGACGTACTGAGACGCGGAACGCCCTTCTCGGACGGCTCACTTCTTTCAGATGGAACGGGATTCGCCATCTCTAGTGAAGAATTATACCTCTCCCCACTGTGGAAAACCGCCCCCCTTCACATTCAGCACTTCGCTGTACCGCAACCCAAAACCCCTTGGAAGTTTTGGGAAGAATGGCATCGAGCCTTCTGGGAAAGCAAACCTCTAAGCTCTTCACTTCAAAGTGAAGTAGCGCGCATAGCAGACCCGATATGGGAAGCCGGCCCCGGAGCTGTCGCCGCCGAGATCGAGCGCATCAAAGCAGAGATGCTCTCCGAAAAACTGCCGATGGCCGAGACCATCGAGCTGAACCCGGAGACCGGCCAGTTCCGCGCAGTGCCCATCCCGGTCGAAAACGCCCCCTATATGTCCGCCCTGCTGTCGCAGATCAGCGACGCGCTGGAGGATTCCTTAGGCGGGCATAACGGGCTGTCGGAGCGTTCAGGAGATACCAAAAAACTCAACCGGGTGCTGACCAAATACAAGGACGACCCGCAGAACGCCGAGCTGACCCTGACCCGGGTGGCGGGCAGCCTGCGGGCGCAGTTGCATGACAGCCGCGAGTTGCCGGACAATGAAGACAACCTCGCCCTGCTGAACGCGGTGGAGGAAGGTGTGCGGGGCATCCGGGCCAATCATCCGGAGGTGGCCGCCAACCGCGAACAACTTGCCCAGCAGGCGTTCAAGGCGCTGGCGCCTGAGGACAAACAGGTGCTGGAAGAGGCCCTGCCCGTGCTGACAGCCATTAGCGAGCCGGAGCTGGCAGAGGACTTCGCGCAGGACATTCCCGAGCTGATCAACGATGCCCGGCTGCCGCTGCCCGATGGCGCGCCGCCCTTGCCGGGGGCTGATGCGGCAACGCGGGTGTTCAGCCGGGTGTCGAAGATGGCTCTGCTGCAAGAGCAGTACAGCAAGCTCACACGCAAGGGCGCCGAATGGTTTGACAGCGACACACGCAAGACCGTGCAGCTCGCTGGTTTGGTTGGTGGCAGCGCCATTGCAGCATGGGTCAATTTCGGCCCCAAACTGCTTGAATTTGTACAAATCGGCCTGCGCCTGCTTGGCGTCCTCTAACTGGACTCCCCGCCCGGCGGCACCGCCGGGCAGCGCCCGTCCGCCCCCATGGGCGGGCTCTGCCCTCGTTATTCAGTTTCCGCCCTCGCTTTTCAGGTTTGAAACAGCCCGCGCTCCGTTCGGGGAGGCGCCATGGCGCCTTCCCTTTGCAGGGCTGCGCTCACCCCTGCCCTGCCATCTCTGCCGACAGCCAGTCCAGCGCGCGGGCGAGATCGGCGGTGCTGCAGGGAGCCGGGGTGACGTCCAGGTCGGCGCCCGCGCGCATCAGGTTGCGCGACCAGGCGCGGGTGTTGGCAAACCGCAGCATCAGGGTGCTGCAGCCCAGCACCGGGTCCGCCGCCACCCGGTGCAGCCGGTCGGCGGGCAGGAAATAGGCGTCGCCCTGCCGGTAGGCCGCGGTGGTCTCCAGCCGCACCCGGGCCGGGCCGGCCGGAAGCAGCGGCTGCTGCGCGTCGCGGTAGTGGTACTCGCTATAGACCTCGGCATCGCCCGACAGCGCGTCCTCCCAGTATTCCGACACCAGCGCGCCGTTCAGCACCCGGGAGACCAGCGGCCAGCGGTGCGAATGCAGGTTCTCCTGCGCGTGGACGCCGGGCAGCCAGATATGCAGCCGCAGCGAAAACCCCGGCCGCTCGGCCAGCCGGACCTTGTAAAACCCGTTCTTGTTGAACACCGAGCGGCGGGCCAGCGCCGCCAGCTCCGCCTCATCCGCGCGCAGGCCGGCCAGCCGGGCCGCCAGCCATCCGGCGGGCAGCGCCGCCAGCGCCTGCTTGGCGCCGTTCAGGATCTGCAGCGTGCGGCGTCCGGCCGCCAGGCCCTCCTGCAGGCGGTCCGCGAAACCTGCGAAACCGCCGTCAGCCTCTGCAAAGCCGGGGCGTGTCTGCGCCGGGCGTGCCAGAGTATAAGAAACGTTCATAAAAGCATCCTCTTGCCTGTTGAAACAAAAGGAGTTTTGCAAAGGAGCGCGGGCAAAAAAACACCGGACGCGGAGACCGTTTGCCGCTGTTGCAGGCGGGTGCGCGGACGCCGCGGATGTGCCTGCCGCCAAAATGCGCTATACTCTCCCAGTACCGCGAGACGCGCGCCCCGCTGACGGGAGATGACCACAGCAAAGGAGGACGACCCGCATGGATGCAATCAAAGCCGCTGAATACGCCCGCGCGCTCTACAGCGCGCATGGCGACAAGGCCGAGGCCGAAGCCGCGCAGAAGATGCGCGAATGCGAGGCAGCCGGCAAGGACAGTGAGGCTGCAGACTGGAAGGCCGTGCGCCAGGCAGTCCGCGCGATGCGCGGGCCGCACCAGACCTGAGCATCTGGCACCGCTGGAGGGCCGCGGGACGCGGCGCTCCGGCCCCCTCTGACCCTGTTCACCGCGATTGAAAATGGCGGCGGATTGCGCCATACTACGGCCAGTTCCGCGGGCATAAGACCCGCTTGCCAAGAACGGGGCACGAGCAGATGAAACACTTCCTGACAGCAGCGCTTTGCGCTGGATTTCTTGCAGCATTGGCCCCGGCCGGGGCCGAGGCCGGCGCCATCGAGCGCGCCTGCCGCCAGTCGGACCGCACCGCCGCAACGCCGTCGCTGTGCAACTGCATCCAGAGGGTTGCCAACCGCAGCCTGACGCGGTCGGAGCGCAAGACGGTGTCCAAGTGGTTCTCCGACCCGCACCAGGCGCAGGTGGTGCGCCAGTCCAGCAACCGCAGCGACGAGCGGCTGTGGCAGCGCTACAAGGCCTTCGGCGACCACGCGGCGCGCAGCTGCGGCTGAACCCGGGCCGGTCCGGCATGGGCCGTTAAGGGCGCCCCTTGGGGCGCCTTTTCATTTGATGCATCATTGCTGCGGCATTTTCGCAAGGGGGAAAGGCTGCGGCATTGCCACCCTTGACCGCACCGCTTCAAACCGCAAAGAACGGCCTAAGGTATTGGAGCAGTTCACATGTTGATCAAAGGTGTTACCCTGCGCGGGCTGGAAGTGTTTGAGGCTTTGGCCAAAACCGGGTCCGTGGCGCAGGCCGCCGAGATGACCGGGCTGAGCCAGCCGGCCGTCAGCCAGCAGATGCGCAACCTGGAAAAGGCGCTGGACAGCGAGCTGATCGACCACGGCCGCCGCCCGATGGTGCTGACCGCTGCCGGGCGCAGCTTCCTGGCCCGCACCGAGGCGGTGCTGTCCGAATTGCGGCTGGCCCAGAGCGAGCTGACGGTGATGGACCTCACCCACCTGCAGGCGCTGTCGATCGGGCTGATCGACGATTTCGACAACGATCTGACGCCGCGGCTGGCGACCATCCTGGCCGACAGCCTGACCCAGTGCCGGTTCAAGATGATCACCGCCTCCAGCCACGACATCGTGCGCGCCCTGGAAGCCCGCGAGCTGCACATCGCCGTTGCCGCCACCACCGGTGAGCTGCGCGAAGGGCTGGTCGAATACCCGCTGGTGCGCGACCCCTTCATCCTGGTGGCGCCGCGCGGCACGGTGTCGGATGCGGCGCAGGCGGCAGAACAGCTGCAGGGCCTGCCGTTCCTGCGCTACGCCCGCGAGCAGCTGATCTCGCAGCAGGTTGAGGCGCTGCTCAGCCGCCAGAAGCTGGAGTTCGAAGACCGCTTCGAGGTCGGCTCGCATCTGGCGCTGATGGCGATGGTGGCGCGGCGGATCGGCTGGGCGATCACCACGCCGCTGGGCTACATGCGGGCGGGCCGCTTCCACGACCAGATCGACGCCTTCCCGCTGCCGTTTGGCGAGATGTCCCGCACGATCTCCCTGTTCACTGCCGCCGACTGGGCCGACCGGGTGCCGCGGGACGTGGCCGAGACCCTGCGCCGCCTGGTGCAGAGCCAGATGATCGACCCGGCAGTGCAGCAGCTGCCGTTCCTGGCGGGCGGCTTCCGGGTGATCGCGGAGTAGGGTCAGGACCCTAAGCTAGAGCACCGCCTTGAGCCCCTTTGCGGCACGCTCGATCAGCTCCAGGCAACCGTCGAAGTCGCGGGTGTAATAGGGATCCGGCACATGGTCCGCGCCGGTATCCGGCGCGTAGTCGGTGAACAGGCGCACCGGGGTGTCATTGCCCGCGGGGCGCAGCATCTCGATGTTCTCCAGGTTGCTGGCATCCATCGCGATGATCAGATCGAAAACTTCGAAATCGCCGCGCCGGAACTGCCGGGCGCGCAGGTCGGAGATATCCAGCCCCCGCACCCGCGCCGCCGCCTGCATCGGGCCGTAGGGCGGCTCCCCCACGTGATAGGAGGCGGTGCCGGCGCTGTCGGTCTCGGCTTCCGGGCAAAGCGCGCGGAACACCCCCTCGGCCGCCGGGGAGCGGCAGATGTTTCCTAGGCAGACGAACAGAATACGGGTAGGCATTGGCAGACGGCTCCTGTGATCCGGGGGTAGTGATAGGAGGTTCTGCGGCGATGGGAAAGAGCGGCCAGAAGATTGTCATCCTGACCGGCGCCGGGATTTCCGCCGAAAGCGGGCTCGGCACCTTCCGCGACGAGGGCGGCCTCTGGGCGCAGCACCGGATCGAGGATGTGGCAACGCCGGAGGCCTTCGCGCGCAATCCGGATCTGGTGCATGGCTTCTACAATGCCCGCCGCGCGCAAGCGGCCGCGGCGCAGCCCAACCCGGCGCATCAGGCGCTGGCCCGGCTGCAGGCGGAACACGCGGGCGAGGTGGTGATCGTCACCCAGAATGTGGACGCCCTGCATGAGGCCGGCGGCGCCGCGCAGGTGCTGCACATGCACGGCACGCTCGCGGGCGCGCTGTGTGCCGCCTGCGGCCACCGCTGGCCCGCGCCGATGCAGATGCAAACCAGCCAGCCCTGCCCCGCCTGCGCCGCGCCTGCCGGGCGGCCCGACGTGGTCTGGTTCGGCGAATTCCCGTATTTCATGGAGGAGATCTATGCCCACCTGGCCGGGGCGGATCTGTTTGCCGCCATCGGCACCTCGGGCGAGGTCTACCCGGCAGCCGCCTTTGTCGATGAGGCGCATCTGGCTGGCGCCCATACGGTGGAGCTGAACCTGGAGCCGTCGGCCACCGCCTCCCGCTTTGCTGAGCGCCGCTTTGGCCCGGCCAGCGAGATTGTTCCGGACTGGGTGGCGGAGCTGCTGGGCTGACCCCTGGCAGCAAAAAGCCCGCCACGGGGCGGGCTTTGGGCGCGAAGGAGGGCCGCAGCGCGGCCTGACGCCGCGCCCGCCCTGCCCCTTGCAGATCAGTTGGAATGGGTGGAGTGGTCCATCTGGCCGTGGCCTTCGTCCTTGCGCTCCAGATCGACCGGCACCTCGATTTCGACCTCGCCGGCCTTCTCGAACACCAGCGTGACCTTCACCACATCGCCGTGGTTCAGCGACTGGTTCAGACCCATAAACATGATGTGGTCGCCGCCGCGCATAAGCATGTGGGTTGCGCCTGCGGGCACCGCAAAGCCTTCCTCCACATGCATCATCTTCATGACGCCGTCATCGCCTTCCTTGTGGGTGTGCAGCTGCACCTTGGCCGCCACGTCGGAGCGCACATCGATCAGCTGATCGTCGGCTTCGCCTTTGTTCATGATCTCCATGAAGGCGGCGCCGGCCTTGGCGGTGGGCGACGAGACGCGCGCGTATTGGTCATGCACCATGATCATGGCATCGCCTGCAAAGGCGGAGGTGGCAAAGGCAGCAACAGCGGCGGCTGCAAAGACAACAGACTTCAGGGACATATCCTGTCTCCTCTTGGTAGATATTCAGTTTTCAAATGGGTGGTTGGGGTGGCCGTTCAGGCGTCGGCTGGCGGCGCGCGGGCGCTGGCGTTCAGACTATTCTGAACGGAGGCCGGAGTGACCTGCCGGCCCGCCGTCACTTCGCTGCTGACCTCCACCGGCAGCACCAGCCCTGCAGGCTGCACCACCGCGTCCAGCACATGCATCACGCAATCGGGGCAATGGTGCGGCGGCTTGGCCGGCTGGCCTTCGCTGTCAACATAGACGGTGACAGGGCCGGTGCCGGTGCAGATCACCATCTGCCCGGCGGCATCTCGCTCCCCCTGCCGGGCGGCGGCGCTATGCGCCGTCAGGGCAACGGCAAAGGCCAGAAACAGGCCGAGGTATAGGCGCAGAAAATGCATCATCACCGCAAGATATGCCCGCGCGGCGCGCAGCCTGCAAGGCGCAACCCTGCGGCAGATTGCACAAACGCAAACACCGCGCAGAGTTGCCTCTGCGCGGTGTCTGTTATCCGATCCGGTGAAGGGATCAGGCCAAGTCGATTAAGCCTGAGCGGCTTGTGCCTTGGCGATCTCTTTCTTCACTTTCAGCGCGTTTGCCGACAGTTCTTCGTCCTTGGCTTTGGCCAGGAACGCGTCCAGGCCGCCGCGGTGGTCGACAGAGCGCAGGGCAGCTGCGGAGATGCGCAGCTTGACGCCACGGCCCAGAACTTCGGACTGCAGGGTCACGTCGTTCAGGTTGGGCAGAAAGCGGCGCTTGGTTTTGTTGTTGGCGTGGCTGACATTGTTGCCAGTCATCGGGCCTTTTCCGGTCAGTTCGCAACGGCGCGACATATCTTCATCCTTCGTTTTTTGTAGGTCCGGAGCAGCTCCGGTCCAAATCACAAGGGGCGCGGCCATTGGCTGCGCCCGAAAACTGGTCCGCTGCTCTTACGCTCAACCGGCAACAGCGTCAAGTGATTCAACTCAGCTTTCTTGCCCGGCTTACTGCACGGTTTCCCGGCCCTCTGCAAGCCCTTGCAGCCAGGCGTCCGCCGCCGCCCCGAGCTGCGGCCTGCCGCGCTGCCGCGCCACCCGTGCCAGCTTCTGCCAGTAGGTCCGCGACAGCCTGCGCCGGCTCCGGTGCAGGTCCAGCACCCGCGCCGCATTCAGCGGCCCGTCGCGCAGCATCGACTGCAGGTCCCAGAAGCTGCCGCCCTCGCGGATCACCTGGCTGGCCGGATGGCCGCCGCAGGACAGCCGGCACAGCTGCAGGTCCGGGAACACCGCCTGGATGAACATCGCGTGGCTCAGATCCATCTTGCGGAACGGGTCGAACAGCACCACCCCCTGCACGCCGTGGCGGCCGTAGCGGATCAGGTCGCCCAGCGCTTCGTCAAACGCCTCCGCCTCCTTGCGGCGGCGGTCGTAGGGCACCACGCCCGGCGCGATGGTGTATTGCGGCGAGACCGCAATCAGACGGCTGAGGCGCAGCGCCCTGGAGAACCGCAGCGCCCCGTAGCCGCCCATGGAGAACCCCATGGCAGAAACGTCCTGATAGCCGTTGGCCAGTTCCTTGAGGCTGCGCGACAGCGCCTTGGTCTCGCTGTTGATGTACCAGTCGTTGTTGCGGGGCTGGATGTGCAGATGGGCATAGCCATGCGCGGTCATGTTCCGGACCGGGCCGCGGTCCTCGAATTCCCCGGCCACGGCAACCCGCTGGCGGAAGGTCACGAACAGACGCTCGCCCCCCGCGTTGAACAGAGAGGCGCGCAGCTTTGCGCCGTCGAAGACCCGGGTTTCCTGCATCTGCGCGGCTCAGCCCTTCAGGTGGTCCTGCAGCATCTGCTGTGCCGCCGCCGCCGGGGTCAGCGCGCCTGCGGCGACCTGGCCCGACAGCTCTGCCATCGCGGCCTGGGCGCTGGCAGTGTGCAGCCGCGCCAGCAGCGCCTGGCGCACCTCCTGGTCGAACCAGTAGCAGGACTGGTCGGCGCGGCGGCGGTCCCAGTGGCCGTTTTCCTTGCGCCAGGCAGTCAGGGTCTGCATCTCCTCCCAGGCCTTGTCCAGCCCGTGCTCTTCCACCGCCGAGACCATCAGCGCCTTGGGAAAGCCCTCCGGGTCCTGCGGACGCTTGCGCAAGAGCCGCAGCGCGCCGGCGTAATCGGCGCAGGTGCGGGTCGCCACCGGTTTCAAGGGTCCGTCCGCCTTGTTCACCAGGATGAGGTCGGCCATTTCCATGATGCCGCGCTTCACCCCCTGCAGCTCATCGCCGCCCGCGGGCGCCAGCAAGAGCAGGAACAGGTCCGACATTTCCGCCACCACGGTTTCCGACTGCCCCACCCCGACCGTTTCGATCAGCACCACGTCAAAGCCTGCTGCCTCGCACAAGGCGACAGCTTCGCGGGAGCGGCGGGCGACGCCGCCCAGGTGGCTCTGGCTGGGGGACGGGCGGATGAAGGCGTTGCGCTCGCGGCTGAGCCGCTCCATCCGGGTCTTGTCGCCAAGGATCGAGCCGCCGGAGCGGGCAGAGCTGGGATCGACCGCCAGCACCGCCACCCGCAGGCCGAGGCCCGTCAGCATCATGCCGAAGCTTTCGATGAAGGTGGATTTGCCGACGCCGGGCGTGCCCGACAAGCCGATGCGCAGCGACTGGCGCTTGTGCTTGGCCAGCTCCGACAACAGCTCGCCCGCCCTGGCGCGGTGATCCTCGCGGCCGCTTTCCACCAGGGTGATGGCGCGGGCCAGCGCCCGGCGGTCGCCATCGAGGATCTTCTGTGTCAGCTGTTCGGTGTCCATGCGTGCTTTCCTGTCGTAATGGGCGGACCTTGGCGCAAGCCGTGCCGCAAAGTCCAGCCCCTGCCGTCTGCGGGGCAACCTACATCAGCAGGCGCCGCAGGAAAGGCGGCAAATCCGCCGCGCCTGATGCGGTTTGCGCAGCGAGTGTTCTGAATTGAAACGCCAACAAACTCACCGATCACCACTGTTTCGCCCGGCGGCACGCCGGGCAGCGCCCGTCCGCCCCCATGGGCGGGCGCTTCGCTTCCGCCCGCGGACAGGCACTCCCCTCTGCGCTCTATCAATAGACACACCGCTAGACCTCCCCCTCCGCTTTGGCGATAAGGCGGGAATGACCAGATTGCCGATCGAAGACGCCCTCCCCGAACTGCTGGACGCCCTGCGCGCCCGCGGCCGTGCTATGCTGCAGGCGCCGCCCGGTGCGGGCAAGACCACGCGGGTGCCGCTGGCGATGCTGGAGGCTGGGTTGACCCAAGGCCGCATCGTGATGCTGGAGCCTCGCCGCCTCGCCGCCCGCGCCGCTGCGGAGCGGATGGCGGAAACATTGGGGGAGAAGGCGGGCCAGACCGTCGGCTACAGGGTGCGCGGCGATTCCAAGGTCTCCAAATCCACCCGCATCGAGGTGGTGACCGAGGGCATCCTGACCCGGATGCTGCAATCGGACCCGGACCTGCCCGGCGTCGGCGCGGTGATCTTTGACGAATTCCACGAACGCTCCCTGAACGCCGATCTGGGCCTTGGCTTATGCCTGGAGGTCGCAGGCGCGCTGCGCGAGGATCTGATCCTGCTGGCGATGTCGGCAACCCTGGACGCGGAGCCGGTGGCGGCGCTGATGGACGCGCCGATGGTCACCTCCGAGGGGCGCAGCTATCCGGTGGAGACCCGCTGGCTGGAGCGCCCCCTGCCCGCGCAAGCGCGGCGCGGCGATGCGCTGGCGGACCTGGTGGTGCAGGCGGAGAAGGAGACGCGGGCAACCGGCGGCGGCATTCTGGTGTTCCTGCCCGGCGAGGGCGAGATCCGCCGCGCCGCCGGCGCGCTGGAAAAGCGCCTGCCCGGCCACTGCCATATCCGGCCGCTGTTCGGCGCCCTGCCCTTTGCCGAACAGCGCGCCGCGATCCAGCCCGAGGCGCAGGGCCGCAAGGTGGTGCTGGCGACCTCGATCGCCGAGACCTCGCTGACCATTCAGGACATCCGCGTGGTGGTGGACATGGGCCAGGCGCGGCGGGCGCGGTTCGATCCCGGCTCCGGCATGTCGCGGCTGGTGACAGAGAAAGTGACCCGCGCCGAGGCGACCCAGCGCCAGGGCCGCGCGGGCCGGGTGGCGGAGGGCATCTGCTACCGGCTGTGGACCAAGGGCGAGGAAGGCGCGCTGATGGCGTTTCCGCCCGCCGAGATCGAAAGCGCCGACCTCACCGCGCTGGCGCTGGAGCTGGCCCTGTGGGGCGCCGCGCCGGACGATCTGATGTTCCTGACCCAGCCGCCCGCGGGCGCAATGGCAGAGGCGCAGGCGCTGCTCGCGATGCTGGGGGCGCTGGACGCACAGGGGCGGATCACCGAGCATGGCAAGGCGCTGGCCGCGCTGCCGCTGCATCCGCGGCTTGGCCATATGCTGCTGCAGGCAGGCCCCGCGGCTGCGCCCTTGGCAGCGCTCTTGGGTGAACGCGACCCGCTGCGCGGGGCGCCTGCGGATCTGTCCTTGCGGCTGAAAGCCCTGAAGGATCCCAAGGGCTTTGAGCGAAATCACCCCTACCAGCTGAACCGCCCCGTCGTGGAGCGGATCAAGAGCGAGGCGCGAAGGCTGGAGAAACAGGCGGGCCGCCGCGATGCGGGACTGTCCGCTGCAACGATGGCCGCCCTCGCCTATCCCGACCGCATCGGCCAGCGCCGCAAGGGCGATAACCCGCGGTTCGTGCTGTCCGGCGGCAAGGGCGCCATACTGGACGGCGGCGACACGCTGGCGGGAGCGCCGTTCATCGTGGCGCTGGATACCGACGGCAACCCGCGCGAGGCCAGGATCCGGATGGCGGCGCAAATCTCGCTGGCCGAGATCCGCGAGCTGTTTGCCGATCAGATTGCCTGGGCTGACACCTGCGAATGGTCCAAGCGCGACCGGCGGGTGGCGGCACGCCAGCAGGAGCGCTTTGGCGCCGTGGCGCTGGACGACCGGATCTGGAAGGAGGCGCCGCCGGAGGCGGTGGCGCGCGCGATGCTGGACGGGGTGCGCGACCTGGGCCTTCGCCTGAGCGGCGCGCCGGCACGGCTGGCGGCACGGGTGGAGCTGGTCAGGGCGGAAGGCCACGATCTGCCGGACTTCTCCATCCCCGGCCTGATGGAAACCTTGGATGACTGGCTGCTGCCGATGCTGGACGGCGTGAAATCGGCCGAGGACTGGAAACGCTTTGATCTGCTGCCCGCGCTCAAGGCGGTGCTCAGCTGGGAGCAGACCCAGCTGCTGGACCGCGAGGCACCGGGCAGTTTCATCACCCCGCTGGGCCGCAAGATCCCGATCAGCTATGACGGCGAGATCCCGGAAATCTCGGTCCGCCTGCAGGAGATGTTCGGCGTCACCCGGCATCCGTCCGTCGGCGGCGTGCCGCTAAAGGTCTCCCTCCTGTCGCCCGCCCAGCGCCCGATCCAGATCACCCGCGACCTGCCGGGCTTCTGGGCCGGTTCCTATGCCGACGTGCGGAAGGACATGCGCGCCCAGTACCCCAAGCACCCCTGGCCCGAAGACCCGACGCAGGAAGACCCGACGCTGCGGGCGAAACGGCGCAAGTAGCGCCGCGCAGCGCATCCGTGATGCGATGGCCCGCGGGCGGGCGCGCGGCCCCTGCCTGCCCGGCAAACCCGCGCATCTCCTTGCAACCCCGGTCGAACAGGCGTAGATTCCCACAATTGCACACATAAACACGGGAACTTCCCCAACAACAAAGGCTGAGCACCCATGACAAGCCCCCTGACCCGCGCCTGGAACGAGATTATCAAACCGATGCTGCAGCGCCCTGCTCGCGTGCAGGTTGCCGCCCTGTGCTACCGCATGGGCGCGGACGGCAAGGAGGTGCTGATGATCACCAGCCGCGGCACCGGGCGCTGGATCCTGCCCAAGGGCTGGCCGGTCGAGGGCAAGGACGGCCCGGACTCGGCGCTGCAGGAAGCCTGGGAGGAAGCGGGAGTCAAATCGGCCCGCATCACCCCGCAGCCGATCGGCGAATACCATTTCACCAAGCGCCATGACAACGGCACCGAAGAGCCGGTCACCACGCTGATTTTCGAGGCCGAAGTGGAGCAGCTGGAGGATGACTACCCGGAATCCGCCGAGCGCACCCGCCAGTGGATGAAGCCGGAGCAGGCCGCCGGCCTGGTGCACGAGCCGCAGCTGCAGGCCGTTCTGCGCCGATTGTAAAAGTTATGTGACATTTTCATGTCGGAAGCTTGAACCGCGCCCCAAGCGGCGTTAGGCGCGTGCGCAGACCTCGGAATCAGGAATGCGACGATGAGCGATGCAGATCAGCGCACGCAATGGAACACGCTGGACAAGGATCTGAACCGGATCTCCCAGCTCGAACTGGCCGCAAGCTATGCCTCCCGCCCGCTGGTGGCGCCGGGCATTGCGCTGGCCTTCATCGTGCTGGCGGGCCTGGCGGCCGGCGTCTTCTTCGGCGGCTCCGCCATGAGCATGGTGGTGATCGCCGCCGCCGCCTTTGGCGCCTACATGGCGATCAACATCGGCGCCAATGACGTCGCCAACAACATGGGGCCGGCAGTGGGCGCAAACGCGCTGACCATGGGCGGCGCCATCGTGATTGCCGCGATCGCCGAAAGCGCAGGCGCGCTCTTGGCGGGCGGCGATGTGGTTTCGACCATCTCCAAGGGCATCATCGACCCCACCGCGGTTGCCAGCAGCAACGTGTTCATCTGGGCGATGATGGCGGCACTGATTTCCTCTGCGCTGTGGGTGAACCTGGCAACCTGGGTCGGCGCGCCTGTCTCCACCACCCATTCGGTGGTCGGCGGCGTGCTGGGCGCCGGTGTGGCTGCCGCGGGCACCGCCGCGGTGAACTGGCCCACCATGGGCAAGATCGCCGCCAGCTGGGTGATCTCGCCGGTTCTGGGCGGCATCATCGCAGCCCTGTTCCTCGCCTTCATCAAGGCCAAGATCATCTATCAGGACGACAAGATCGCCGCCGCCCGCCGCTGGGTTCCGGTGCTGGTCGGCATCATGGCAGGCGCCTTTGCCTCCTACCTGGCCCTCAAGGGGCTGAAGAAGATCGTCAAGATCGACCTGCAGACCGCGCTGCTGATCGGCGCCGGCATCGGGGCGCTGTCCTATGTCGTCACCGCGCCGCTGATCAAGCGCCAGTCCGAGGGCATGGAGAACCGCAACAAGTCGCTGAAGGCGCTGTTCGGCCTGCCGCTGGTGATCTCCGCCGCGCTGCTGTCCTTTGCCCATGGCGCCAATGACGTCGCCAACGCGGTCGGCCCGCTGGCCGCCATCGTGCATGCCACCGAGTTCGGCGATTTTGCCTCCAAGGTGGCGATCCCGACCTGGGTGATGGTGATCGGCGCCTTCGGCATCTCCTTCGGCCTGTTCCTGTTCGGCCCCAAGCTGATCCGCATGGTCGGCAGCCAGATCACCAAGCTCAATCCGATGCGCGCCTACTGCGTGTCGCTGTCGGCAGCGATCACCGTGATCGTGGCCAGCTGGCTGGGCCTGCCGGTTTCCTCCACCCATATCGCGGTGGGCGCGGTGTTCGGCGTCGGCTTCTTCCGCGAGTGGCACATGGAGCGCCGCCTGAAGAATTCCGCCGCAGGCCGCCCGGCCGAAAAGCGCATCGCGCCGGAGGAACGCCGCCGCCGCAAGCTGGTGCGCCGCAGCCACTTCATGACCATCGTGGCCGCCTGGGTGATCACCGTGCCCGCCGCCGCGCTGCTGTCCGCGGTGATCTACCTGCTGCTCAACACCTTCGTCGGCTGAGCCGCACCGCAGGAAACTCAAAGCCCCCGCGCCTTCCGGCTGCGGGGGTTTTTCTTTGTCTTGCGTCCCGCCCCCTAGAACCGCTCCACCCAGGGCCGCAGCACCAGTTCGTCGCTCCAGGCGGAGCGGTGCTGGCCGATCAGATGCATGTACTCACTGGCGATGGCATCGGGGTCCAGCATGCTGTCGGGATTGCCCTCTGCCTCTGTCCGCTCCGGCCGCGATGCATTGCGGATGCCGCCGTCGATATTGACCCAGGCGACGTGGATGCCCTTTGGGTGCAACTCCCGCGCCATCGACTGCGCCAGGCCGCGCTGGGCGAACTTGCCCATCGCAAAGGCCGCCGACTGGGCAAAGCCCTTCACGCCCGCCGAGGCGCCGGTGAACAGAATGGTGCCAAGCCGCCCGTCCGCGGGCTGCTGCGCCAGCATCCGCCGCGCCGCCGCCTGGCCCAGCACAAAGGCGCCAAAGGCGGTCACTTCCACTGCCTTGCGCACCGCTTCCGGGTCCAGCTCCGCAACGGGGCCGCGCAGCCGGGCCGAGGGGTTGTAGCAGGCCACCCGCAAATCGCCCGGCAGGCTGTCGATCAAGGCGGCGGTTCCGCCTGCGTCAGTGCCGTCGAGCACGTGCAGTCTGGCCCCGGTCTCCGCCGCCAGCGCCTCCAGCTTGGCCGTATTGCGCGCCGCCAGATGCACCGCGTAACCCGCCGCCGCCAGCCGCCGGGCAAAAGCCGCCGACAGGCCGGTGCCGGCCCCGACGATCAGCGCCTGCGGTTTGGATGATGTGTCCGCCATGGTCTTCCTCCCCCTGATTGACGCGGCAATGCTGGCGGCAAACATGCCCTGGCACAAGGGGCGCACAAAGTGTTGAGAAGCCGCCTCAGCCTTCGAGACGCCGGACGGCGCCTATGCGGAAGCAACGGCAGGCAGTCCCGCCAGCACATCCTTGGATTCCACCACCCTGCCGAACCCTGCGTGCAGGGCGGACAGCGTGACTTCCAGGACGGTTTCCGCGTCCAGCATGCCGCCCTTGCGCGCGGGCATGTCGAAGGCAATGAGCGCATCCTCCACCACCTGGATTTCAAACCCCAGGCTGGCGGCGGAGCGGGCAGTGGAGTTGACGCAGAACGCCGCAACCCCGCCAATGATCACCAGACGGGTGATCCCGGCGTCCCGCAGGTGGCGCTCCAGCCCGGTGCCATAGAACCCGGAAGAGCCGGTCTTCCAGAACACCGCCTCGCCCTCCTGCGGCACCGCGCAGGGCAAGGGCCGGCCGCTGGGCAGGTCGCGGCGGAACCTGCTCTCGGGCCGCGGGTCGTCATGCATCACATGCACCACCGGCAGCCCCGCCGCGCGGAAAGCTGCGGCCAGCTCCGCCGCTTTCTCCTGCGCATCCGGGTTGGCCTGCGGACGGCCGGAGGCCGCCACGTTGGCCATCTCCTGCTGCATGTCGACAATCAACAGGGCTGTGGAATGATGCATGAAAATCTCCTCCCGCTCGAATACCGGCGCCAGACTGTCAGAGCGGCGCGGCCGGGGCCAGTGCAATCCCCTTTTTCCGTTGGGTTCCAAACCGGACGGGCCGCGCCAAACGCACTGCGCCGGGCCAAAGGCCCGGCGCAACGCCCAACTGGCAAGGGTCATTCCCCGGAAGGATCCGCGGCAGGCGGGAGCCCCGCCGCGGGAAAGAACAGCTCAGCCGCCCAGGCACCAGCGCATGACGGCCTTCTGCGCGTGCAGGCGGTTTTCTGCCTCGTCAAAGATCACCGACTGCGGACCATCCATCACGGCCGAGGTCACCTCCTCCTCGCGGTGGGCCGGCAGGCAGTGCATGAACAGCGCGTCGGGCTTCGCATGCGCCATCAGCGCATCGTTGACCTGGTAGGGGCGCAGCATGTTGTGGCGGCGCTCCTTGGAGGACTGGCTGTCGTGCATCGACACCCAGGTATCGGCGACCACCAGGTCGGCGCCTTCCACCGCTTTCGCCGCATCGCGTTCGACCACGATCTTGGAACCGGCCTTGCGCGCCAGCCCCATGAACTCCTCCTCCGGGTCCAGCTGCGCAGGGCCGGTGAAGGTGAGGTCGAAGCCGAACTGCCCGGCGGCGTGGATGAAGGAGGCGCAGACGTTGTTGCCGTCGCCGGCCCAGACCACCTTCTTGCCCTTGATCGGGCCGCGGTGCTCCTCATAGGTCAGCACGTCGGCCATGATCTGGCAGGGGTGGGTGCGGTCGGTCAGGCCGTTGATCACCGGCACGTCCGAGTATTCCGCCATCTCGGTCAGCACGGTCTCGTCGAAGGTGCGGATCATGATCATGTCGACATAGCGGCTGAGCACCCGGGCGGTGTCGGCAATGGTCTCGCCATGGCCCAGCTGCATGTCCTTGCCCGACAGCACCATTGTCTGGCCGCCCATCTGGCGCACGCCGACGTCAAAGGACACCCGGGTCCGGGTCGAGGGTTTCTCGAAGATCAGCGCCACCATCCGGTCCTTCAGCGGCAGCTCATCATCCAGCGCTGCCTTGGGGCGGCCGAGGCGCGCCTGCTTGGTGGCTTTGGCCTGGTCGATGATTGCGCGCAGGTCTGCGGGGTCGGTTTTGTGGATGTCGAGGAAATGGTTCATGGTCGTATCGCTTTGTTCTGGCGAAGGCCGGGGGCTGCCTGCCCCCGGACCCCCGGAAGTATTTTTGCAAAGATGAAGATCAGGCATCTTCGACCTGAGCGGCGGTTTTCTCCAGGCGGCTGACAGCCTCGGCGATGTCCTCGTCCGTCAGGGTCAGCGGCGGCAGCAGGCGGATCACGTTGTCCGCTGCCGGGACGGTGATCAGCTCATTGTCATAGCCGGCCTTCACCACATCGGCGTTCACCGCCGTGCACTTGAGGCCCAGCATCAGTCCGGCGCCGCGCACCTCTTCAAAGACCTCCGGATGATCGGCCACCAGCCCTTCCAGCTTCTGCCGCAGCAGGCCCGCCTTGCGGTTCACCTCGGCCAGGAAGGCGTCATCGGCGATGTGGTCCACCACCGCGCAGCCCACGGCGCAGCCCAGCGGGTTGCCGCCGTAGGTGGAGCCGTGGGTGCCTGCGGTCATGCCGCTGGCCGCATCCTCGGTGGCCAGCACCGCGCCCAGCGGGAAGCCGCCGCCGATGCCCTTGGCCACCATCATGATGTCCGGGGTGATGCCCGCCCATTCATGGGCAAACAGCTTGCCGGTGCGCCCGACGCCGCATTGCACCTCATCCAGGATCAGCAACAGGCCGTTGTCGTCGCAGATCTGGCGCAGCGCCTTCAGCTCTGCATCCGGGACCGGACGGATGCCGCCCTCGCCCTGCACCGGTTCGATCAGGATCGCGGCGGTCTTCTCCGAGATCGCATTGGTCACTCCGTCCAGGTCGCCGAAGGTCAGATGCACGAAACCGGGCAGCAGCGGGCCGAAGCCCTTGACCATCTTCTCGGAGCCCGCGGCGGCGATGCCGGCAGACGAGCGGCCGTGGAAGGAGCCGTCGAAGGTGATGATCTCCACCCGCTCCGCCTGGCCCTTGTCATAGAAATACTTGCGCGCCATTTTCACCGCCAGCTCGCAGGCTTCGGTGCCCGAGTTGGTGAAGAACACGGTGTCGGCAAAGGTATGCTCCACCAGCTTGTCCGCCAGCGCCTGCTGCTGCGGGATCTGGTAGAGGTTGGAGACATGCCAAAGGTTCTGCGCCTGGGAGGTCAGCGCCTCCACCAGCGCCGGATGGGCATGGCCCAGCGCGTTCACCGCAATGCCGGAGCCCAGATCCAGAAAGCGTCGCCCGTCCGCCGCGGTCAGCCAGGCGCCTTCGCCTTTGACGAACTCAAGCGGTGCACGGTTGTAGGTCGGCAGAACGGACGGGATCATCGGGATCATCCTTTTCAAAGGTGGAAGCCAAAGCTGTGACGTAAGCTTGGCCTTGGGTCAACGGTGGATCATTGGATTTCGAATGGGGGATGTGCTGCACGGCAGACACAGGGGATCAAAGGGCCGGTTACGCCAGGCGGCGTCGGCGTCGCGAGATGGTGGTATATGCGCGTTTGATCATAGGCGGGTTCCATAGTGGAGGTTTTAGCGAAAGAAAACCCCTTTTGTGCAGCCTGCCCCGCCAATGCGCCGCCCGGCCCTTTCACCTTTGGCGAAATACTCCAGGGTGAATTGGCCGCAGGCCAAGAGGGGCAGCGCCCCTCCTTCTCCAAGCCCGCGGGGCAGCGCCCCTGCCCTGGAGGTTAATTACGGCGGCTGCCGAAGCCTTTCCCCTTGCATCCCGCGGCGGCTTGCCGCACCGCTGGAGCCATGACGCGCAGCACCCCGCAGAACCCGGCCCTGGCCGCCGCCCTGATCCTGGCGGCGACAACCTTCATTGCGGGCACCACGCTCATGGCCAAGGCGCTGGGAACCGAGAGCCTGGGCGCGCCGCTGCACCCGATGCAGATCAGCCACGGGCGCTTCCTGTTTGCCTTCATTGCGATTTCAACCGCCGTGCTGATCCTGCGCCCGCGCTTCATCCGCCCGCATTGGGGCTATCACATCGGGCGCACCACCTTCGGCTGGGCCGGGGTCACACTGATGTTTGCCTCGGTGGCCTATATTCCGCTGGCCGATGCCACCGCGATCACCTTCCTGAACCCGGTCTTCGGCATGCTGCTGGCGATCCCGCTCCTGGGCGAACGCGTCGGCCCCTGGCGCTGGGGCGCGGCGCTGATTGCGATGATGGGGGCAATGATCCTGCTCAGGCCGACGCCCGCCAGCTTCCAGCCCGCGGCGCTGCTGGCCCTGGGCGCGGCGGCGGTGATGGGGCTGGAGCTGATTTTCATCAAGAAACTCGCAGGCCGCGAGGGGCCGCTGCAGGTGCTGTGGTTCAACAACCTTTTGGGCATGATGATTGCCAGCTGCGCGGTGCTGCCGGTCTGGCAGATGCCCAGCCCGGCGCAATGGGCATCGCTTGCGGCGCTGGGGCTTTTGATGGCCTGCGCGCAGGCTTGTTTCATCAACGGCATGGCGCGGGCCGATGCGTCCTTCGTGGCGCCGTTCAGCTATGCCACGCTGGTGTTTGCGGCGCTTTACGATTTCCTCGGCTTTGGCGTGGTGCCGGATGCCATTTCCTTCCTCGGCGCCTGCATCATCCTGGCGGGCGCCGCTGTTCTGGCCTGGCGCGAAGGCCGGGTGCGGCCGCCCGCGGGCCGCACGGCAACCGCGGGAAGATAGCCCCGGGCCGCCGCCGCTCACGAAAAGTTATTTTCCGACACTGGCCCAGCCGCGACGCTGAGGTCGAAAACCGGCAATTTCCGCCTGCCCGGCGCGCCACCCTGCCCTAAAGCAGGACAGGAGCACGCAGATGCACGAGAGGCGGATTCCAGAATGGCTGCGCCACGCGCCGGTGCCCTCGGTCAGGGATTTCGGCATCCTGGCGGGGCTTGAGGCGGTGGTGCGCGGCACATTGATCTCGGTGTTTCCGCTGATCATGTACCGGGCGCTGGGGGATGCCGGGCTGGTCTCGGCCTCCTATTTCGCGGTGGGCATCCTGTCGCTGCTGGCCGGGCTGATGGTGCCCGCGCTGGTCCGGCTGGTGCCGCGCCGCTGGGCCTACTCCCTGGGTGCGGCGATGTTCGTGGCCTCGGCAGCCCTGGCGATCGAGGGCAGCCCGGCCTCCGTGCTGGCGGCGCTGGCGCTCAACACCGTGGCGGCGGTCACCACCTTCATCTGCTTCAACGCCTATGTGCTGGACTACATTTCCCGCGTCGAGCTGGGCAAATGCGAGACCTCGCGAATGTTCTATTCGGCCCTTGGCTGGACCGCCGGGCCGATGGCCGGCGTGCTGCTGCTGGAGATCTGGGCGCCCGCACCCTTCCTGATCTCTGGCGCTGCGGCGCTTCTGATGCTGGCGGCCTTCTGGTGGATGCGGATGGGCAACGGCAAGCAGATCGCCCGCGCCCGCGGCCCGGCCTCCAACCCGCTGAAATACCTGCCGCGTTTTCTGGAGCAGCCGCGGCTGATCACCGGCTTCCTGTTTGCGGTGATCCGGTCGGCCGGCTGGTGGATCTATGTGGTCTACCTGCCGATCTTTGCCATCGAAAAGGGACTGGGGCAGGAACTGGGCGGCATCCTCTTGTCCGTGACCAACGCCTGCCTGTTCGGCGCGCCGCTGCTGCAGCGCTGGGTGCAGCGGCATTCGATCCGGCTGGCCGTGCGCACGGGGTTTCTGACCGTTGCGGCCTGTTTCGGTGCCGCGGCGGCGCTGCAGGGCTGGCCCGCGGTATCGGTGGGTCTGCTGATGGCGGGGTCCGCGGCGCTGATCCTCTTGGATATCTGCGGCGGGCTGCCCTTCCTGATGGCGGTGAAACCGTCCGAACGCACCGAGATGTCGGCGGTCTATTCCAGCTACCGGGATATCTCCGGCATTCTGACCCCGGGGGCTGCCTGGCTGGTGCTGATGGTGTCGCCGCTGGCCGGGATCTTTGCGGCAGGCGCCGCGGCCGCCGCCTATGCCGCGCTTCTGGCGGGCAAGCTGCATCCGCGGCTGGGACGCACAAAGGCGGTCCCTCAGCCCGCGGAGGATCCGCTGCCCGCAGAGTAGCGGCGTCAGAGTTTCAGGTCAGGGTTTCAGCCGGTAGCCGGTACGCAGCATCACCCAGGCCAGCAGGCAGACCGCAAAGGTGGCGCTGCTGCACACCATCAGCCCCAGCAAGGGCGGGCTGTCGGAGGTGCCGATCACCCCGAATCGCACCCCGTCGATCAGGTAGAACACCGGGTTCAGATGCGAGATCACTTTCAGAACCGGCGGCAGCGCCTCCACCGAATAGAAAGTGCCCGAGAGGAACGCCAGGGGCGTCACGATGAAATTGGTGATCGCCGCCATCTGGTCGAACTTTTCGGCGAACACTCCGGCGACGATGCCCAGGCCGCCCAGAAACGCCGCGCCCAGAACGATGAACACCAGCGCCGTCAGCGGGTGCGCGGGCACGATCTGCAGCACCGCCATCAGCCCCAGCCCGATGCCCAGCGCCACCAGCGTGCCGCGCGCCACCGCGCCTGCCAGGTAGCCCAGCAGGATCTCCAGCCCCGACAGGGGCGGCATCAGCGTGTCGACGATATTGCCCTGCACCTTGGCAATAACGATGGAGGATGAGGTGTTTGCAAAGGCATTCTGGATCACCGTCATCATCATGATGCCCGGCGCCAGGAAGGTCAGGAACGGCACCCCCATCACATCGCCGCGCCTGGGGCCGATGGCGATGTTGAAGATCATCAGGAACAGCGCCGCGGTCACCAAGGGCGCCAGCAGGGTCTGGGTCCAGACCGCCAGGAACCGCTGCACCTCGCGCCAGGCCAGCGCCCTGAGCCCCATCCAGTTCACCCGCCCGAAGCGGCGCGCGCCCAATTCGACCTGATAGCCCTGATCTGCCATGCTGCCCCCTGCATTTCCTTGCCGGGACTGCATAACGGCTGAGCCAATAGGCGCAAGATGCCTTGTAACTCCGCCCGCAGTGATTAGAATAGGGCGATCACACGGAATATGATGGCGGCCGCAGAACCCCTGGGGCCGCTATTAGCTTGGAAAGGCAACAGATGTCCTGGACAGACGAGCGCGTCGAACTGCTCAAGAAAATGTGGGGCGAGGGCCAGTCGGCCAGCCAGATCGCCAAGGAACTGGGCGGCGTCACCCGCAACGCCGTTATTGGCAAGGTGCATCGCCTCGGCCTGTCCAACCGCAACAGCGGCGGCGCCAAGGCTGCCGAACCCAAGGAAAAGCCCGCAGCAGCCCCCGCGGCCGCCGCGCCGAAACCTGCCGCCGCCAAGCCCAAGCCGCAGCCCAAAACCGAACCGGCGCGCCCGGCCGCGGCCCAGCCGTCCGCGGACGCCAAGCCCGCAACCCCGGCACGCCGCCAGATCATCCCGGCCGGCCAGCCGCTGCCGCCGCAGCCCTCGGCCAATGAAATCAGCCCCGAGGCGCTGGCCAAGGTCAATGAGATCGAGAAGAAGGCCAAGAAACTGGGCCTGATGGAGCTGACCGAGCGCACCTGCAAATGGCCGGTCGGCGACCCCGCGACCGAGGACTTCTGGTTCTGCGGCCTGCCCGCCCAGCAGGGCAAGCCCTATTGCGAGGCGCATGTGGGCGTGGCGTTCCAGCCGATGTCCTCGCGCCGCGACCGCCGCCGCTGAAGCTGGCTGGCTTTTAGAGACTTGAAGGCGTCCGCAAGGGCGCCTTTTTTCTGTCCGGGCGGCTGCCGGCCTCTCTGCCTCCCGGAAACATGCAAAAATGTGTATGATAGCGGAGTCCGCCACCGCCCTGGCGGCGGCGGGCCTGACTCAGCGAGGAGGCCAACATGAAACGCACAGCATCCGGGGCCTGCGCCGCCCTTGGCGCAGCGATTGCCCTGTCTTTTACCCCGGCATCAGCGGACACCGTATCGGAACCGGTTCTGAAGACTGAGCTGGAAGGCATGCCCGGAACCGAAGCCAATATCGTTGTCTTCGACGTGGACCCAGACTGGGAAACCGAGCACCATTACCATCCGGGGCACGTCTTCGTCTATGTGATCGAGGGAACGGTGAAGATTGATGTCGACGGGGAAGACCCTGTCGAATACAGCGCCGGCGAAGCGTTTTATGAAAGGCCGAACATCAGCATGATCGGCTCAAACGCCAGCACCACGGAGCGGGCCAAGATCGTTGTTTTCCAGGTCGGCGAAGCTGGCAAGCCGCTGATGATCAGCAACTGACAGGGCGGCACAGCCGGTGTTTTTGATGGAATACGCCGCCCCCGGCCCTCTGACGGACCGGGAGCGGCGCAGCGGATTTGCGGCCGTCAGTTGGCGACCGGGCCTTCGGAGGTGAATTTCGGGATCACGCTGTCGGAGGCTGCCTTGGGCTCGATCCCCGGCCAGTTGCCCTCGGCCAGGTTGATGTTGCCGGGAATGTCTTCCTCCCAGAAGCCGACCACCACGTCGGTGATGTTCAGATACAGCTTGTCGTCGACGATGCGCCACAGGTTCGGGTTGGCCGGCACCTTGCCGCCCTTGGACACGCCATAGGCGCAGTGGCCGTCATACTGCGGCGCGTAATAGGCCGGGTTTTGCTGGAACGCGTCGCGGTTTTCCGCGGTGGAAAACGCCCAGGTGGCGCCGTTGTAATCGGCGGTGAATTCGGTGCTGCCGCGCACCGGGGCTGTTTGCGGCGTGCCGACCGGGTTCATCTCCAGGCTGCGGTAGGCCACCACGTCATAGCCGGAAACCGCGTAACCGGTGCCGTCGACATACTGTTCGCCGGCAAAGGCCGGCAGGGCAAAGGACAGCGCCGCCGCAGCAGCAAATGCAATACGCTTCATGGGATCGTCCCTTTCATCGGTGATCGCTTCAAATGGGGCACCGGCTCGCGGCACCGGCCTCGGCACTGACATTACCGCCCCGGCGGCAAATGCGAAGGGGGGCTCACGGCTCTGTGTCCGGGGACGAGAGGATGTGAGCGGATTGTAAAATTTCCGCGTGCAGACCTTCCAGTCATTGGAATTTGCAAATAACCCCTTATCTCAGCCGGAGCCGATCGCCGCAGCGCGTGCGATTGCCCATGAACAGGAAACAATCAGGACAAGGCCGACAGATGAGCGACACCCCCTACACCCCGCCGAAAGTCTGGAAATGGGAACAAGCCAACGGCGGCGAGTTCGCCTCGATCAACCGCCCCATCGCCGGTGCGACCCATGACAAGGACCTGCCCGCGGGCAAGCACCCCTTCCAGCTCTACTCTCTGGCGACCCCGAACGGGGTGAAAGTCACCGTGATGTTCGAGGAGCTGCTGGCCGCGGGCCACGCAGACGCCGAGTATGACGCCTGGCTGATCCAGATCGGTGACGGCGACCAGTTCGGCTCCGGCTTTGTCGAGGTGAACCCGAACTCCAAAATCCCGGCCCTCCTGGACCGCAGCGGCGCAGAGCCGGTGCGGGTGTTCGAGAGCGGCTCGATCCTGCTGCATCTGGCAGAGAAATTCGGGGCCTTCCTGCCCAAGGAGGGCGCGGCCCGCACCGAGACCCTGAACTGGCTGTTCTGGCAGATGGGCAGCGCGCCCTACCTGGGCGGCGGTTTCGGCCACTTCTATGCCTATGCGCCGGAGAAATTCCAGTATCCGATCGACCGTTTCACGATGGAAACCAAGCGCCAGCTGGATGTGCTGGACCGGCAGCTGGCGGAGCGCGAGTTCATCGCAGGCGACGAATACACCATCGCCGATATCGCCATCTGGCCCTGGTACGGCCAGCTGGTTCTGGGCCGCAACTACGGCGACGCGGCCGAGTTCCTGGATGCCGGCAGCTACAAGAACGTGGTCCGCTGGGCCAAGGCCATCGACGCCCGCCCGGCGGTGCAGCGCGGCCGCATGGTGAACCGCACCTCCGGCGATCCGGCGTTCCAGCTGCACGAGCGCCATGACGCCAGCGACTTCGACACCCGCACCCAGGACAAGCTGGAAGCGGCGGAGTAACCGCCCAGCCTGCAAGGCCCTGTTTCAAGAATTACCAGGCGCCCGCCGCGATGCGGGCGCTTTTTCTACATCCAGCCCACCTGCGTCAGGGCATGCACGTCGTTCCAGACCTTGGTCATGTGGCGGATCTTGCCGCCGTCGAAATCCAGCACATAGACATAGTCCGAGGCGACCTTCTTACCGGTCGGCGCACCGTTGCCCGCATCCACCGTGTGGGTGCCATGGAACACCGCAAACAGGATCGCGCGGTTGCCGTCCTCATCCACCGCGATGGATTTGAACTCGGCATGGGCGTCCGGCATCGGTGTCAGCAGCCCCTTGGCCCATTCGGTATAATCCGCAATCGTCTTGATCTCCGCCAGCGCATCCGCCTGGACGGAGAAGGTGGCGTCCGGCGTGCACCATTCCTGGCACACGTCCCATCCCTTGCCCGCATCGCAGGCCTCGCAGAAATCATGGGCCGTCTGTTTGATGGACATCGTTCTCTCCCTCCGGGTTGTTTTCAGGGCCTGGCGCAGGGCCACGCACCTTCAGCAGCAAATAAGGCGAAAACCGATGAGGGCGAGGAAAGCCTATTTGAGCCGCGGCGGCTTGTCCGGGTCGCTGCCGGGCTTAACCGGCTTCAATTCCTGCGGCGTCTTGGGCTGCGGCAGGTCAAACCGCAGGCCGACACGGGCCAGGCTGGCCGCCACCGGGTCCTCCGCCTCGAAGAAGCCAACATCCATCGCCCCGGCCTCGATGCCGGAGAAGGTGAGCGCCTCGCTGGCGGCCTTGGCGAGCGAGGCCTGCGCCGCCTCCTTGGCGCCGACAAACCCCAACAGATGCCCCTGACCGCCGGCGGCATAGCGCACACCGGCCAGATAGGCCGCCGCCGCCAGCCCGCCCGCGGTGGCGAGCTTGGCGTCCAGCGCCGTCAGCAGCGCCTCCGGCAGGCCCTTGGGCGCGGTGAACTCCGCCACCCCGGCCTCGACTTCCTCCGGCGCGTGGCCGAGGGTCTGGTGCAGCCAGCTAACCGCCTCTGCCGGGATCAGAAAGGCCGAGGGCGCCACCTCCAGGTTCAGCCCCAGCCCGATCCCCTGCCCGGCCAGCATCTGCGCAACCACCCGGCCCGACAGCGCCGCATAAGGCACAGGCTTGCCCGCAAACTGCGCCAGCCGCTCCTCGCGGTCGAACACCAGCACAAAGGCGCCGTTCGGCGTCTCGAACAGCTCCGGCGAGATCTGCTCCCCCGCGGCCTCTTCCGTCAGCATCAGGAACAGCTCGGCATCCGCCAGCCGTTCATAGAACCGCAGCCGGGCGGTATCGTTCTCGGGCGCAGCTTCCATCGCGGCATGGGCCAGATCCAGCGGGGTTTCATCAGTCATCGCATCAGCTCCTTCACCCGGGCCTGCAGAACCGGCAGCAGTTCCGCCTCGAACCAGGGGTTCTTCTTCAGCCATGCGGTATTACGCCAGGACGGATGCGGCAAGGGGAAGACCTGCGGCGCATGATCCCGCCAGCCCTGCACCAGCGCCGTCACCGGCCCCTTCAGCCCAAGGTGATAGCGCTGCGCATGGGCGCCGACCAGGACCTTGAGCTGAACCTCCGGCAGATGGTCCATCACCTGATGATGCCAGGTCCTGCCGCAGACGGCGGGCGGCGGCAGATCGGCCTTCCGGTCGTTGTAGCCGGGAAAGCAGAACCCCATCGGCACCACCGCGACCCGGTCCTTGTCATAAAACTCCTCCTCCGAGAGCCCCAGCCAGGCCCGCAGCCGGTCGCCGGAGGGATCGGTGAAGGGGCGGCCGCTTTCATGCACCCGCGCGCCCGGCGCCTGGCCGGCGATCAGGATGCGGGCGGAGGGGCGGAACCACACCACCGGGCGCGGTTCATGCGCAGTGGCGGTGGCGGCAAAGCGCTCCGCACAGATCCGGCAGCCGCGAATCTGCGCCTTCAAGTGCCGGCTGGCGCCTATTGTTTCAGCTTTGGAAACAGCCATCCTGCGCCCTGCCCCCTGTCCGGCCCCGGAAAACCTGCGCGATCCGCCCGGATACGCGGCAGATTGGTTAACACCTGGTTGATGATTTATGTCACAATTCGACATAATAAGACCAAATTCCCGGCGTAGGCCATTAACACTCTTTTGATAAGACAGAGCCATAGGCGCGTTGAAGGCGTCTGGACATCGAGGCAAACAGAGCCCGCGACAGGGCCGCACGGGCAGTACCGGAACAGGCGATGCTTGAGTTTGAAAACGTCAGCAAGTCCTTTTGGACGGGGACCCAGCGCAAGGTGATCCTTGACCGGGTGTCGTTCCGTATCGAGCCCGGCAAGTCGCTGGGCGTGCTGGCGCCGAACGGCACCGGCAAGACCACCCTGATCAACATGATGGCCGGCCTCGAAAAACCGGATGAGGGCGAGATCCGCCGCAACTGCAAGGTCTCCTTCCCGCTGGGGTTCATGGGCGGCGTCATCAGCCGACTGTCGGCGATGGAGAACTGCCGCTACATCGCCAAGCTGTACGGGCTGGACCCGGATTATGTGGAGGCCTACTGCCGCTGGCTCTGCGGGCTCAAGGAGTATTTCGACCAGCCGGTCGGCACCTACTCCTCGGGCATGCGGGCGCGGTTCAGCTTCTCGCTGATGCTGGCGCTGGATTTCGACGTCTACCTGATCGACGAAGGCATGCCGAGCACCACCGACGTGGAGTTCAACCGCAAGGCCGGCGAAATCCTGCAGGAGCGTCTGCAGACCACCACCATCATCATCGTCTCGCACCAGGCCAAGACGCTGGAAAAATTTGCCCGTTCGGCTGCCGTCCTCCTGCAGGGGCAGCTGCACATGTTTGACACTCTGGAAGAAGCGAAACAGCTCTATGACTACGAAACCGAGAGCTAAGAAGTTCCGCATCCGCCGCAGCCCTGCCGCCGAAGGCGCAGAGAGCGAGGCGGCCCGGCCGCAGGCGGTGGACCCTGCGGATGGCGCCGGCCGCCAGGCGCAGCCCGCTCCCGCGGCCGCTGCCCCGGCGGAACCGGCGGAACCTGCGGCGGCAGAGGCCGGCCCTGCGCCGCTCAGCGGCATGGTCAGCTCGCCGCGCGAAACCAGCATGGAAACCGACATCGACGCGATCCGCCAGGAAGGGCTGACCGGCCGCCAGCTGCGCCTCGCCCGGCGGATGGCGCAAAAGCACAATCTGTCCGCCACCTCTGATTTCGAGGCGGTGCGGATGCTGCGCGAGCGCGGCATCGACCCGTTCCAGCGCACCAATATGCTGGAGCTGGTGGTGCCGCAGAACAAGGCGCAGCCATCCGGCGCCCCGCCCGCCCCCGGCACCGTGCAGCTGCCGCAGACCATTCCAGCGGCCAAGACCACGCTGCCCGCCGCAGAGCTGAGCCCGTTGGAGCGCCGCAACCGCGAAATCCAGGAAATCCAGCGCGACATCGCCCGCCGCCGCCGCCGCAAGCTGACGATGCTGGCCACCCGGCTGGCCTTCTTCGTGATGCTGCCGACCCTGGCCGCGGGCATCTATTTCTATGCCATCGCCACGCCGATGTATTCCTCCAAGTCCGAGTTCCTGGTGCTCAAGGCCGACAGCGCCGCCAGCGGCATGGGCGGGCTGCTGTCCGGCACCCAGTTCGCCACCAGCCAGGATTCGATTGCGGTGCAAAGCTACCTGATGTCCAAGGAGGCGATGCTGCGGCTGGACCGCGAGGCCGGTTTCAAGGCGCATTTCACCCAAGACTGGCTGGACCCGATCCAGCGGCTGGAAAGCGACCCCACCAATGAGGAGGCCTATGCCACCTACAGCCGCAACGTGAAAATCGGCTATGACCCGACCGAAGGCGTGGTGCGGATGGAGGTCTCCGCCGCCGACCCGGAAGTCGCGGCCGAGTTCTCGCGCAAGCTGATTTCCTATGCGCAGCAGAAGGTGAACAACCTGTCGCAGCAGAAGCGGGCCGACCAGATGTCCGAGGCCGAAGCGGCGCTGCACGATGCCGAGGCCCAGCGCCGCGCGGCGCAGGAACAGCTGGTTGTCCTGCAGCAGCAGGGCTCGGTTCTCGACCCCGAAGGCGTGGTGGCCTCGCTGCGCCAGCAGATCAGCACCTTTGAAATCCAGCTGGAGGAGAAACGGCTGGAGCTGGCCGCGCTCCTCGACAACACCCGCCCCAACCGCGCCAAGGTGTCCGGCGCGGAGGCGGACATCAAACGGCTGGAGGCGGTGATCGCCAACCTGAACAACCGGATGGTCGACGCCTCGGCCGGCGAAAACTCGCTGGCCAGCCTGCGGATCCAGATCCAGATGGCCCAGGCCGATCTCGCCACCCGCGACCTGATGCTGCAATCGGCCTTGCAGCAAGTGGAAACCACCCGCCTGGAGGCCAACCGCCAGGTCCGCTACCTGACCACCGCGGTGGAGCCGGTCGCCAGTGACGAACCCGCCTATCCGCGCAAGTTCGAGAATACCGTTTTGGCTTTCCTGATCTTTTCCGGTATCTACCTGATGTGTTCGCTCACCGCGTCCATCCTGCGGGAGCAGGTGTCATCGTAAAGCTATCGGAAGCTCATGAAAAACATCGATATCGCCGGCCTCACCATCGGCAATGACTGTCCGCTGACCATCATCGCGGGCCCCTGCCAGCTGGAAACCGCAGACCACGCCCGGATGATCGCCGGCGCGCTCAAGGAAGCCTGCGACCAGGCAGGCGCCCAGTTCGTGTTCAAGGCCTCTTACGACAAGGCCAACCGCACCTCGCTCTCGGGCAAGCGCGGGCTTGGCATCGACGAGGGCCTGAAGGTGCTGGACACCATCCGCAGCGAGTTCGGCGTGCCGGTGCTGACCGATGTGCATACTGAACAACAATGCGCAGTGGCGGCCGAGGCTGTCGATATCCTGCAAATCCCCGCCTTCCTGTGCCGCCAGACCGACATGCTGCTGGCCGCAGGGCGCACCGGCAAGGCGGTGAACATCAAGAAGGGCCAGTTCCTGGCGCCCTGGGACATGGCCAATGTGGTCGCCAAGGTGGAAAGCACCGGCAACACCAACATCCTGCTGACCGAGCGCGGCACCTCATTCGGCTACAACACCCTGGTCGCCGACATGCGGTCGCTGCCGCAGATGGCGCAGGGCGGCTACCCGGTGGTGATGGACGCCACCCATTCGGTGCAGCAGCCGGGCGGCAAGGGCGGCTCCACCGGCGGCCAGCGCGAATTCGCGCCGCTGATGGCGCGCGCGGCGGTCTCGCTTGGCATTTCCGCGGTCTTCATCGAGACCCACCAGGACCCGGACAATGCGCCCTCCGACGGGCCCAACATGATCTATCTCGACCAGATGCCGCAGCTGATCGGCAGCCTGATGCGCTTTGATGCGCTGGCCAAGGCCGACCCTATCCGTATTTGACCCCTAAAGAGTATTTCAGACATGACCAAACCGCAGCCTGAGGTGACCCCGAACACCTGGAGCTTCCTGCGCGACGCGATGATCAAGCCGACGGGCTTCCGCGAATATGACGCGCGCTGGAAATACCCGGAGGAGATCAACCTGCCCGGCATGACCGCCCTGGGCCTCGGCCTCGGCACCCAGATGCGCAAGCGCGGCATCGACCCGGTGATCGCGGTCGGCAACGACTACCGCGACTATTCGCTGGCGATCAAGAACGCGCTGATCCTGGGCCTGATGCAGGCCGGCATCAAGGTAAAGGACATCGGCCCAGCGCTGTCGCCGATGGCCTATTTCGCCCAGTTCCACCTGGATGTGCCGGCCGTGGCCATGGTCACCGCCAGCCACAACCCCAACGGCTGGACCGGCGTCAAGATGGGCTTTGACCGCCCGCTGACCCACGGCCCCGACGAGATGAGCGAGCTGCGCGATATCGTGCTGAACGGCGAAGGCCAGCCTGCCCCCGGCGGCTCTTACGAGTTCGTGGAGGGCGTCAAGGAAGCCTATCTCGACGATCTGGTCGGCGATTTCAAAATGACCCGCCCGCTGAAGGTGGTCTGCGCCACCGGCAACGGCACCGCCTCTGCCTTTGCGCCGGAGCTGTTCAAGCGCATCGGCGTCGAGGTGGTCGAGAGCCACAATGAGCTCGACTACACCTTCCCGCATTACAACCCCAACCCCGAAGCCATGGAAATGCTGCACGACATGGCTGCCAGCGTGAAGGCTTCCGGCGCCGATCTGGCGCTGGGGTTTGACGGCGACGGCGACCGCTGCGGCGTGGTCGATGACGAGGGCGAGGAGATCTTTGCCGACAAGGTGGGCGTGATCATGGCCCGCGACCTGTCGAAGATCTATCCGAACTCCACCTTTGTTGCCGACGTGAAATCCACCGGCCTGTTTGCCTCTGACCCCGAGCTGCAGAAGAACGGCGTCACCGCGGATTACTGGAAGACCGGCCACAGCTACATGAAGCGGCGGGTCAAGGAGATCGGCGCCCTGGCCGGCTTCGAGAAGTCCGGCCACTACTTCCTGGCCGAGCCCGTGGGCCGCGGCTACGACTGCGGCATGCGGGTGGCGGTTGAGGTCTGCAAGATGCTGGACCGCAACCCGGACCAGTCGATGTCCGATCTCAGGAAGGCGCTGCCCAAGACCTGGTCCACCCCGACCATGTCGCCCTATTGCGCCGACACCGAGAAATACGCGGTGCTGGAACGGCTGGTGCAGAAACTGGTGGCCAAGCATCAGGCAGGCGACAGCTTTGCCGGCCGCGCCATCAAGGACGTCGTCACCGTGAACGGCGCCCGGGTGATCCTCGACAACGGCTCCTGGGGGCTGGTGCGGGCATCCTCCAACACCCCGAACCTGGTGGTGGTCTGCGAAAGCTCCGACAGCGAGGACGAGATGCGGGCAATCTTTGCGGATATCGACGCGGTGATCCGCACCGAGCCGCTGGTGGGCGATTACGACCAGACCATCTGACCCCCGCATACAAGAGGGATTTCGCCTGCTTCGCAGGCGATCCGCGCCCGCCTCCGGCGGGCGCTTTTTCTTTGGCTGAGAAGCGGTCCAAGGCCAGGTCTGCCCTTGGATGCGCCACTTCGAGTGTAAAGCGCCTGCGACCGCGTCAAGGACGCGCCGGGCTGCGCCCGGGGGCCTCTCGGCCCTCCTTGACCCGGCCGCAGGCGGAAGGGCTCAGTCGCCGCCCAGCAGCTTCAGCAGCTGGTCGCGGGCCTCCTGTTCGATGCGCTGCTTCAGCGCGTCGTTCAGGTCCTGCTCCGGGGCGATCTCGGTGTTCAGCTCCTCGCTCAGCTTCTGGCGCACCCGGTCCTTGGCTTCCTGCTCGATCTCGTCGATCTTCGGCTGCAGCGCCTGGCCGAAGTCCGGCCGGATGTCCGGGTTGTCCCAGCTGCCCTTGATCCGCACCGGGATGGTCAGCACCTGATCGCGCCCTGCCCGCACCAGCTGCGGCGTGAACAGGTAGTCGATATCGCGCGCGCCAAGGCCGATCCGGCCCTTGCCTTCGGCCCGGAAGCCCTTGAGCAGCACCAGAAGGTCCTTGTTGCGGAGGTTGCCGTCCTTGATCGTATAGCTGGCGGTCAGCTGGTCGAACACGGTGCTGCCGCCGTTGCCGCCGGAGCGCATCAGTTCTTCCAGGTCGAAGCCGGTGAAAAAGCCCTTGCCTGCCTCCAGCCAGCCCTTGCCGCTCAGCGAGCGCATGATCGCCTTGACGGATTTGCCGGAGCCGAGGAACTCCAGCTCGCCCAGCGCTTCGCCGTTCAGCCGGCTGTAGCCCGCGGTTTCCCCCAGGGCGCGCTCCAGCCGGATGCCGGTAAAGGTCAGCTTGCCGCCCACCGACAGCCCGCTGCGGTTGTTGGCCACCACCTGCCCCTGGACCTGGCCGCCGAACATCGACGCGGGCAGAAACTTCAGCACCGCGCGGCTGCGCTCCATCGTCAGGTTCAGCTTGCTGGCCCCCAGGTTCACGCCGCCGGTGCTGAGGCTGTCGAAGCTCAGGTCAATCGCCGCATCCGCCAGCCCCAGCGCCGAGGCGTCGATCGGATCATCCGGCCAGCCGCTGCCCGCAGACGTGCTGCTGCCGCTGCCGCCACCGCTGCCGCCCGCGCCGGAACCGCCCTGCCCGGCGGCGAAACCGGAGACATCCAGCGCCCCGCCCTGCAGCTGCGCGGTGATGCTGGGGCGCTCCTTGAACTCCACATCCGCAGCGCCGGTCAGCCTGTTTGCGCCCAGTTCAACCGCCAGATCCCGCATCGAAAGCCGCCCGTCCGCGGTATAGGTCACATCGGCGGCGAACACCGCCTTCTGCGCCAGCGCATCGGGCAGGAACACCCCCAGCGCCACGCCGGTCTGCAGGGCATCCTGCGCCCCGAACGTCAGCCGCCCGCTGGCCTCGCCATTGATATCGGCGTGGCCGTCAAACCGCCCCTTGCCGCCGGGGGCCGTGACACTTGCCCCGACCGAGGAGACCTCGCCCGCCAGGAAGGCGGCAAAGGTGCCGATCTCGGCATCCACCTCCACCGGCTCCCCCGCCGGGCGCAGGGTGGCCTTGACGACCGCGGTGCCCGCCGGGTCCGGCCACAGCAGGCTGAGGTCGATGTTCTTCATCTCCACCGGCGGCGCCCCGTGCGCCGCATAGCGCAGCGAGGCCCCGGTCAGCTCCACCGCCTCGATCCGGAGCGGCAATGCGCTGCTGCTGCTGCCGCCATCGGATGTGCCGCCGCTGCCAGTGCCGCCTGTGCCGCCGCCCGCGCCGCCATCCATGACCCAGTTGCCAACGCCCTCGGCATTGGTGGCCAGGTTCAGATGCGGCAGGATGGCCGAGACCTCGGTGATCCGCACGTCGCCCTGCAGCAGCTCTGCCGCTGAAATGCCGATGGTCAGGCGTTCGGCCCGCAGCATCGGCTCCGGCCCGGCCCAGTCCGCGTTGGACAGCGTCACCGCATCCGCCTTGACGCCCAGCGTCGGCCAGAAAGTGAACCGCACCTTGCCGCCGAACGCCAGCGTGCGCCCGGTCTGCGCCTGCAGCTGATCCGCCGCCAGCCGCGCGATCTTCTCGCCCGGCAGCAGCAGCACCAGCGCCGCCAGCAGCACCACTGTCAGCACCAGCGCCGTCACAACCCGGAAAATCAGCTTCATCAGCCCACTCCTCTTGCCTTGCCCCCTGTTCCCGCGGGGTTTTGCGCAGCTTACCGCCTGTGCGCGGGGGTGCAATGCAAAGAGGGTTCAAAGCATGGTGTTGCTGCGCTGCCGAGAGATTTGCGCCCGTCCCGGGGCGGGCGCACGTCGCACCCGCCGCCGCGCTGAAATCATGCCTCCGGCATGACGGGGCGGGCCGGCGCGAACCGGGCCGCGGGGCAGCCCGGGAGGCCAACGCCTCTACCGCAGCCGGAACCGCTGCCGCAGGCCCAGGCCGAGGAAGAACAACAGCGGCAGGCTGGCGACGGTCTGGACGCCGGACAGAACCTTCAGATGCGGCGGCAATGCCTGCAGGAATTCAGCCCCGAAATAGGCCCGCCCGAACCCGAACAGTGGAAACAGGTTTGAAAAGCTCAGCGCCATCGCCGTCCAGTCATCAGAGCCGAGCAGAGGCTTGGCGGTTTCATTCACAAAGTGCTCCGCTATCACAAAGGTGCCAAGCAACCAAATCGCGAAAAGCCACCAAAACGGGCGTGCGATGGAATAGCCGTATTCCGAGAACCAGCCAAACAACAAATAGGGCAACCGCTGCCAGAGGGAGCCAATCTTGCCAGCGAAGTGCATTTCCCGGCGGAAGAAGAAGTGTTCGTCTTCAGGGAGGCCTTGTTTGGCGAGGATGTGGCGGATGGTGGCGCAGCTATCGCGGGCGACTTCTGAATCTTGTTTCGTTTGATAAGGCCAGTAAACGGCACCCTTCCGATTTCTGTTCGCCTTAACCTCGCTCTCAGTCGGCTCCCCGCGCGCGGTAAATTTGGTTCTATCATCCAGAATAGCACCTGAAAAGTCTGGGTAAGCATTCAAAAATGAAGCTTGGCTAAAAGAGGTTGGATTGTCGAACTGGCACTCTCGGAAACTGGGGAAACTAGCCTCGACGCCCCTTGGCTCGCCAAACACAACATCTAAGAACCTAGCCCTCCCGTGAAATCTTGCCCTCTCAAACGATACCCTCCTTTTAAAAGTGGCATCAACAAAATTCGCCTCGTCCAAAAAAAGTAGTCCTACTGAAAGAAACGTAACCCATGAATTCAGAATCATGGAAATTAACTGGTTTATTGAACCGGGATTCTGAGAATGATAAATCACCGCCGAAATTAGCAAAAAATCTTGCGCGCCCGAAGAAAGATGTTCCCA
Organism: Leisingera sp. McT4-56; assembly: GCF_020514995.1. Classification (NCBI taxonomy): domain Bacteria; kingdom Pseudomonadati; phylum Pseudomonadota; class Alphaproteobacteria; order Rhodobacterales; family Roseobacteraceae; genus Leisingera; species Leisingera sp. McT4-56. Next base: position 309,097 of record NZ_JAJALF010000003.1, read on the forward strand.
GAAAATTTACATCGCCCTCAAAAACAGTCCTTCGAATTGAAACACCATCTAAGAACAGGGCATCCTCAAAGTCGACATCCTGCTTGAAACAAACATGCAAAATGTTGACACCGCTTGGAAAAACCCAACGCTGAAATTCCAACGAATCTTCCACCAAAATTCTAGACAAGCGTATAGAGTGATGGGGGGGCGGAAAATCTGGTACTGGGCAATGCGGTTCGTTCCTCCGCTTAAACTCAGCCTCAAACTTCGAAATCACTTCATCTTGGATATTCTCCCAATCGAGCAAGCCAACAGAGACTATTACACCGTCGCCAACGAGTTTTCGCTTTTCCTCCTTTGACAGTCCATGCCATACCCAAGCATTCCAAATCGCCCTGTTACGGTCATGATCGTCCCCGTAAAGCGTCATCAGCACATACCAGGGGTTCTCGTTGGCAGGCTTCAGCTTGGACTGCAGGGTGGCCGGGGCCTCCGGCGCTTCTGTCTCGTCACGCATCAATCGCTCTCGTCATGCAAATAGGTTTTGCCGCAGGCTACGTGCTTTGGCGCGCCGGCTTCAACACCTAACGGAGGGCAGCGCCTGACCTTGGGGAGGCGAGTAGCGCCTTCCCAGGGGGAAGGTCAGGCGCTGCCCGGCTGCGGCCGGGCGTGTGGCATTTGGCGCCGCCCCGGTGCACAGGGAGTGTACAGGGAGTGCACGCCTGGCACCCCCCGTTTTCCTTGCCTCCTGCCGCATTCCTGATATATGCGCGCGCATGACCAGTACCCCGTCCAGCAACCCGCCCAGCCTCCGCCCCGACCTTGCCCCGGAACCGCAGTTCCGCGACGCCCCCCGTGACGGCCAGCCGACCCTCGGCATGGTCTCGCTCGGCTGCCCCAAGGCGCTGGTGGACAGCGAGCGCATCCTGACCCGGCTGCGCGCCGAAGGCTACGGTATCTCCCCCGATTACGCCGGGGCTGACGCGGTGATCGTCAACACCTGCGGCTTCCTCGACAGCGCCAAGGCGGAAAGCCTGGAGGCCATCGGCGAAGCGCTGAAGGAAAACGGCAAAGTGATCGTGACCGGCTGCCTGGGGGCAGAGCCCGATTACATCCGCGAGCATCACCCGCGCATCCACGCGGTCACCGGCCCGCACCAGTATGAGCAGGTCTTGGACGCGGTGCATTCCGCGGTGCCGCCCAGCCCGAACCCTTACGTGGACCTGCTGCCGGCAGCCGGTGTGAAACTCACCCCGCGGCACTTCAGTTACCTCAAGATTTCAGAGGGTTGCAACCACAAGTGCAAGTTCTGCATTATCCCGGACATGCGCGGCAAACTGGCGTCGCGCCCGGTGCACGCGGTGCTGCGCGAGGCGGAGAAACTGGTTGAGGCCGGAGTCCGCGAGCTGCTGGTGATTTCGCAGGACACCTCTGCCTACGGGCTCGACCGCAAGTATTCCGCCCATCCCTGGAAGGGGGAGGAGGTGCGCAGCCATATCTTCGACCTTTCCCGCGAGCTGGGCAAGCTGGCCCCAGCAGAGGACCTGTGGGTGCGGCTGCACTATGTCTACCCCTACCCGCATGTGCGCGAGCTGATCCCGCTGATGGCGGACCCGGACAATGCGCTGCTGCCCTATCTGGATATCCCCTTCCAGCACGCCCACCCGGACGTGCTGCGCCGCATGGCCCGGCCTGCAGCGGCAGCCAAGACGCTGGACGAGATCAAAGCCTGGCGCGACACCTGCCCGGATATCACCCTGCGCTCCACCTTCATCGTCGGCTTCCCCGGCGAGACCGAGGCGGAGTTCCAGCACCTGCTCGATTGGATGGACGAGGCGCAGCTGGATCGGGTCGGCTGCTTCAAATACGAAAACGTCGACGGCGCCCGCTCCAACGACCTGCCGGACCACGTGCCGGAAGGGGTGAAGCAGGAGCGCTGGGAGCGCTTCATGGAGAAGGCGCAGGCGATTTCCGAAGCCAAGCTGGCGGCCAAGGTCGGCCAGACCATGCAGGTCATCGTGGACGACATTGATGAGGACGGCATCGCCACCTGCCGCACCAAGGCCGACGCGCCGGAGATCGACGGCAACCTGTTCATTGACGAAGGAACAGAGAGCCTCCAGGCGGGTGATCTGGTCACGGTCGCCGTGGACGAGGCCGGGGAATATGACCTGTGGGGGCAAATCGCCGGATAGGCGGCTTGTTCAAGGCAGCCTGCCCCATCTATGGCTTGGTCGCGATATGCCTGACGGCTGTCACTGCCGAGCCCCCTGGCACAGGTCCTATTGAAAGCTACGCGCCGGCGCTGCCTGCACCGAACACGGATTCATAAATTCTGACATCGTGCTCACAGGACGCTTCCAGCAATGCTTGAATGTGCTTCGGCTGCTGGCGAAACTTTGGGTAGCCCGATTTGGGAGACCTGCGCAGATGGTCAATGCTGACCGAAAGCCCTGATTTCCTTGACACTTCCCCGGCGAACCCTGCCATGTCCGACACATTTCCCACGACATCAAAGGTACGAAGGTTTTTTATTGCCGCGTCGACCCTGCCTTGAACGAATTGCCCATCCGTCTCATCGGCTCCCTGCTCCAGCCGCACATTGCCGCAGAAGTACCGTGTGTAAGAACCGGGCTTAGTGGATTCAATGGATTTTTGAAGCCAGTCTTCCAGGCTCAAATCGGTTCCGAAATGCGCCTGGTGATCCGCCTTGTGCCGGTTGTAGTAGTACTGGGACAGTTTCCGGTCAAACGGATCCCGGAGCAGCGTGACAAAAAGATCATTTTTCGCTTTGGCCTTTGCAACGGAATCCGAATAGGGGAAATGCCCGGTCAACAGAAAATACTTTCGGAGCATAAATTTATACAGAAATACATGCTCTCTGTGGACTGCAAGGTTTTCGCCCATCAAATCCGAAGACGATTTGCTCGTATGCGAGTCCAAGTGAAATACGACGTTTCTCGCGGTGAGATTCTTCTCCCGGTATGCGCTCTTCAGCGCGTCTCTTACGCTTGAGCCCCCGCATTTCGGGACGTGAAAGAAAACGATACGCTTCAGGTCAGTGGGTTCGCTGACTTCGCTCTCGCTCTCCTCAGGTTTTCGGCTAAAGAGTCGTGAAAGCACTTCCCACTCCGTTCAAATCTTGATGCCCCAGCACAAGCGCCTGCTGACGGCACTTTGCAGAAGCGGCTATAGCAAAGTCCGGCTGAAGTCGACAGTTCGGTTCGCGGGCCTTTTGCGGCGCTGGGTGCAGTGTGGACTATTGCAAACACCTGGCAGCGGCCTGAACCGCAACCGCATCCGCGTCATTCCTGGCCGGCCGGCGCGGAACCCAAACGGGCAACTTGACCTAACGCCCTAGCGGGGCAAAGTTCGGATACAGACCCCAACCAGCCAGGGAGAGCCCCAGCCATGCCGAATGACAGCACCCCGGAACCGGAGATCGCGCAGAAAGCCCCCTTCCCCGTCGAGGTGAAGGAGGGAAAGACCTATTTCTGGTGCGCCTGCGGCAAATCCAGCCGCCAGCCGTTCTGCGACGGCTCGCACAAGGACACGGCGTTTGAACCGGTCAAATACACCGCGGATAAGGACGGCAAGCTGTTCTTCTGCGGCTGCAAGCACTCGGACAAGAAACCCCTGTGCGACGGCACGCATTCCAAGCTGTAGTGAAGCGCCGGCAGGCGCAGCGCGCGACAGAAGGCCGCGCGGGGCCTAGGGCATCAGCCGCTTGAAGACATCCGCGCTGGGGCAGAACTCCGGCACCGCGGGCGCCTCACCGCGGCGGGAGGACAGCCACAGGGCGCAGGACTTGCTGCAGCCGGCGCCGCGGCATCCAGTGACCATCCTGGCATAGTCCAGCCCGCTGAGCCGCCCGTCCTGCACCGCCCGGTCCAGGTCGACGCCCGCAGCCTCGGCCACCGACCGCATCAGCCACAAGTGGCGGAAGATGTTTCCGAGGCCCTCTGCCTCCGCTGCCATGTCCTTCATCGGGCCAGTTCCTTGAGGCGCTTCAGCTCTTCGGCATTGCGGCAGCCCGGCATCGGGGCGCTGGCACGCTCATGCTCCGCCAGATACGCCGCGCATTGCTCCGGCGCTTCGCAGCCGCGGCAGGCGGTGACCATTGCCGCCCATTCCTGGTGCCCGATCCGGCCCGCGGCAAAGGCGCCGGACAGATCGGCGCCGACGGTGTCGCCCATCCTTGACAGCAGCCGCAAATGGCGCAGCGGCTCACCCAATGGATTCATGGTTTGCACTCCTTGGCTGGGACAGCGCGCTCAGGCCTGCTGCTCATTCAGATAGCCGAGCAGGTCGCGGTTGCGGCAGAAATCCGGCGCGTCTGCGCCCGGGCGCAGCCCCTCGGCCAGCCACTTGCGGCAGGCGCCGACGCCGCCGCAGCGGGTGCAGCGCAGCACCGCCTCGGCGATCTCGTCAAAGCGCAGGGTGCCGGCCACGGCTTCCTCTTCCAGATCCAGGCCCACGGCGCAGGCCATCCGGTCGAACAGTTCGGCGTGGGTTTTCAGGTCGGCTTCGGCGGTCATCGCGCAGTCCCCCGTAATCATGCATTGCCGGGGCAGCTTAGCGATCGGGAACAGGCAGGAATTTGACCCAGGTCAACCAGACGAAATTTTCACGCAGGTTTCCCGCCCTGGTGGTCCAGATAGGCGCGCACTGCATCCTGCACCCGGCGGAAACGGTCGCCGCCGAGCTTCTTGCCGCCGTACCAGCGGGTGACAATGATGACGTGACCGGTGATGCCTTCGCGCTCCATCATCCGCAGAATCACCATGCCCGCGCCGCTCTCGCCGTCATCGGCCTTGAGCCCGCCGCTGGGCAGCACCGCCGCCCAGGTGTTGTGGGTCGCCTTGGCATAGGCGCGGTCGGATTTGAGGTCCGCCAGGACCGCATCCACCTCCTCGCGCGAGGAAACCCGCGCGCCGGTCACCGCGTATTTCGAGCCGCGGTCGGTCAGCACCACGCCAAGTTTCTCCAGCGCGGGGGCAGTGCGGTCCTTGGCAGCCACGGTCAGTTCAGGCCGTTGCGCGCAATGGTCGCCTGCACCACCCGCACCCGGTCCGGGTTGGCCGGGTGGGTGCCCAGGAAGCGGTCGCCCGGATCCGGCAGCCGGTTGAAGAAGCGCACGCCGACGCTGGGCCGGTAGCCGGACTTGTGGGTGATGATGGTGCCCAGCTCATCCGCCTCCAGCTCGAAATCCTTGGAATAGGTGCGGGCGCCGACAAAGCCGCCGATGTCCTGCGCCGTTGACACGCTGGCAGAACCGCCCCCCGCCAGCGCGGTGATCAGCCCGGCGCCGGCGCTGACCAGCGCCGAATTCGTCGCCTGCCGCGCCAGGTGGCCGCGGATATGGTGGGCCGCCTCATGCGACATCACAAAGGCCAGTTCGTCGTGGTTGGCGATCTGCCCCAGCATCCGCTGGGTGAAGGTGATCACCGGGCGGCCGTTGCGGTCCAGGCTCTGATAGGCGTTCGGCGCGGCCTTGGGGTTCGGGTCGATGCGGATCAGGAAGTCGCAGTTCAGGCCCTGGGTGCGCTTACGGCACTCGCGCTCCGCCACCGGCTCCACCCGGCGGCTGACGGTGGCAAAGGCGCTGCGCGCCTCGCCCGGCGCCATCCCCTGCACCGGCTGCCGCTGCGCAGCGGGAACAGGCTGGGGCGCAGGCTGGGATGCAGGCTCAACCACCATGTTGCAGGCGCTGGCAGCAAGGGCAAACAGACACAGTAAACGGCGCATGGCACATCCTTTTGCAATTCGTCCGCACATTATCCCGCAAGCTCCGGGGATGGCAATTGCCCGGCGGCGGAACCTTGCCGGTAGATTGGAATGATCGCCTGTGTTTGCAAGGTCTTGCCAGCGGCCGGGCCGCGGTGCAGGCTGGGGCCATGTTTACCATCGAACATGAATTCGACTCGACGGTGATCACCCTTGTTGACGAGAACGGAACCCCGCTCAACGAGGATGTGACCATCAATTCCTTCGCCGAATGCGTGACGGTCGAGCAATACGACCCCCGCACCGACAGCGTGCAGAAAATCACCCTCTCGCACCTGCAGGTGCGGGACCTCGCAGCAGCGCTTGACCTGCCCGAAGGCGTCTACCGTCTGGTTGGAGAGGAGTAACCCTCAGCCCGGCCCGGTGTAGACAAAGATCTTGTCGCGGGAGGCGCCGCCGCGGCGCAGCTCAAGGTTCGACGCCGCGGTGCCCATCGCCACGGCCAGCAGGCTGCGGATGGCCTCGGTCGCCTTGCCGTTTTCCGGCGCCGTGGTGACAGAGATTTTCAGCACGCCCTCGGCCTGCACAATGGCATTGCGCGCCGCCTTGGGCGTGGCGCGCACGGCAATTTCCGCGCCCGGCACGCGCAGATGGCCCAGATCCGGCAGGTCTTTCTTCCTTGGCTTTCCCATGGCGCCAAACATGCCCTGTGCGGGCTGCAAAGGCCATAGACTTTGCCGCCCTGCCACGGCTATCACCCTGCCAGCGAAACCCAAGCCCCGCCACCTGCTGCATTTCCGGCACAGATGGCACGCAAGGCCCAATGGCTCTTGAAAAAACACCCAACGCCGCCGAAATAGGCAGCAACAGATGTAAAAAGGTTTCACATATGCCTGCACGCAATGACGCCGCCCTCGAATTCCTGCTGTCGCGCCGCTCGCGCCCGGCCAAGACGCTGGTGGCGCCCGCCCCGACGCGGGACGAGCTGCTGCCGATCCTGACCGCCGCCGCCCGCTCCCCCGATCATGGCAAGCTGGAGCCCTGGCGCTTCATCGTGGTGGAGCAGCCCGCGATGGCGCGGCTGGCAGAGCTGACAGAGGACGCAGGCAAGCGCCTCGGCAAAAGCCCGGAGGACATCGCCAAGGGCCGCAGCCAGTTCGACCAGGGCCAGCTTGCGGTGGTGGTGGTCGAGGTGCAGAAAGACAGCCCCAAGGTGCCCGCCGTTGAGCAGACCTATTCCGCCGGCGCCGTCTGCCTGGCGCTCTTGAACGCGGCGCTGGCCTCAGGCTGGGGCGCCAACTGGCTGACCGGCTGGGCCAGCCATGATGCGGGCTTCTGCGCTGCCGCCTTCGGCCTGGCGGAAAACGAGCGCATCGCCGGCATCATCCACATCGCCACCGAAAGCTCTGCCCCGCCCGAGCGCCCGCGCCCGGACCTCGACGCCATGACAACCTGGATGAGCGCATGATCTTCACCGCCTTTTTCAAGACCCTCGGCCAGACCGGCGACCCGCGCTTCCGCAAGGTGCTGTTTCTGGGGCTCGGCCTGTCTGTTGCGCTGCTGTTTGCCGCCTATGCGGTGTTCCTGATGCTGATCCAGTGGCTGGCGGGACCGGAGGTCACCCTGCCGGTGCTGGGCGAGGTCACCTGGGTCGATGACCTGCTGTCGATCGGCTCGCTGCTGCTGATGCTGCTCTTGTCGGTGTTCCTGATGGTGCCGGTGGCCTCGGCCATCACCTCGATGTTCCTCGAGGAGGTCGCCCAGGCGGTGGAGGACAGGCACTACCCCGCCCTGCCGCCGGCGGCCAAGGTGCCGTTCTGGGATGCGGTCCGGGACACGGTGAACTTCCTCGGCCTGCTGATTGCGGCCAACATCCTGGCGCTGTTTCTCTATGTGCTGTTCCCGCCTGCGGCGCTGTTCATCTTCTGGGGCCTCAACGGCTTCCTTCTGGGGCGCGAATATTTCACCCTCGCCGCCGCCCGCCGGGTCGGCACCGCCGAGGCCAAGCGGCTGCGCCGCCGCCACTCCACCACCATCTGGGCGGCCGGCACGCTGATGGCGGTGCCGCTGTCGGTGCCGCTCTTAAACCTGGTGATCCCGATCCTGGGCGCCGCCACCTTCACCCACATCTACCACGCGCTGGCGCGCCGCTAGGCCGGCGCCAACCTCCCGGCCGCAGCCGGGTCAAGGCCGGCGCCAGCCGCCCGTGCGGCACGCGCGGGTTGCCTTGACGCGGCGGAGGCCGCAATACACTCGAACGGGCGTCTTTAAGTGCAGACCTGCACTTAAAGCGCTTCTCAGTAAATCTCTTCTGACTGCCTATTGGCACCCGGCCCGCTCCGGCCCGGCGGGCCGGCCGCCTCCGCGCCGCGCGCCAGCGCGGCGCCATGCCCAACCGTTGCAAAGGCATTGCAATGCCTCAATGCAGGGCGGGAGTGCCTGTTGACTTGTTTGCCGGATGTCCGGACGGTTCACTGCCGCTCCGGCAGCATCCCCATCCAGTCGAAATCATGCACCGAGACCGCGCCGGAAATGATGATCCCGGCAATGACCGCCCAGAGCACGGCCGCCACCCCGGTGGTGATCCAGGCTTTCTGCTTCAGGAAATGCCGCTCCGGCGCGCCCGCATGGGTGCCGGGCACCACGTCGCCCTTGTCGCCCTGGGTCTCCAGCCGGATCGGGATGATCACCAGGAAGGTCAGGAACCAGATCACTGCATAAAGCACGATCGCTGATGTAATGCCCATGGCGCCGGCCTTTCGTTATTGCCCTGCCCCGCAGCCGGGGCAGGACGCTCATAACGTCAAACCTGCTCGAGTTCCACCAGGCAGCCGTTGAAATCCTTCGGGTGCAGGAACAGCACCGGCTTGCCGTGGGCGCCGATCTTCGGCTCGCCGGTGCCCAGCACCCGCGCACCCTGCGCCTTCAGATGGTCGCGCGCTGCCAGGATGTCCTCCACCTCGTAGCAGACGTGGTGGATGCCGCCTGCCGGGTTCTTTTCCAGGAAGCCGTTGATCGGCGAGTTCTCTCCCAACGGATACAGCAGCTCGATCTTGGTGTTGGGCAGCTCGATGAACACCACGGTGACGCCGTGATCCGGTTCATCCTGCGGCTCCCCCACCTTGGCGCCCAGCGCGTTGCGGTACTGGGCTGAGGCCGCCTCCAGATCAGGGACAGCAATGGCAACATGGTTCAAACGGCCGATCATCTTTTTCGTGCTCCTCTCACAAACGATCCTTGGCCACGGTTATGGGGCGGATGCTGCGCCGCGGCAAGTGCGCCAATCCGCGCGCGGCCTGCCGCCCGGCTGCCGATCTGGGCCGGCGCGCGCGCCGTTAACCTGTAATTAGCCTCGTTTCCCTAGCGTGGAGTCCTATCCCGCAAGGAGGATACGTTATGGACGATTCGGAACTGTTTGCGGCGGCCCAGCGCCTGCCGACCACACGGCGCCCGCTGCTGGGGCTGACCATCCTGGTGGTCGAGGACAGCCGCTTTGCCTGCGAGGCGCTGCGGCTGCTGTGCCTGCGCAGCGGCGCCCGCATCCGCCGTGCCGATTGCCTGGCGTCCGCCCGCCGCCATTTGCAGGTCTACCGCCCGTCGGTGCTGATTGCCGATGTCGGGCTGCCCGACGGCTCCGGCCTCGACCTGATCCGCGAGCTGGCGGACGCCAGCCCGCGCCCCAGCGTGATCCTTGCCACTTCCGGCGACTCCAGCCTGGCGGATGCGGCGATCGAAGCCGGCGCCGCCGGTTTCCTGGAAAAGCCGATCACCTCGCTGGCCGCCTTCCAGCAGGCGGTGCTGTCCAGCATGCCCCCCGACCGCCGGCCCTCCGGCCCGCGCGCGCTGGCCGACGAAACGGTGGAACCGGACCTGATCGCCTACCGCGACGACATGGCCCATGCCGCCGATGTGCTGAACATGGGGCAGGAGGAAAAGACCCTGGCCTATCTGGCGCAGTTCCTGGGCGGCGTCGCCCGCAGCGCCGGCGACAACCCGCTGGCCGAAGCCGCCGACCGGCTTGCCCGCTCGCGGCAGAACGGGCGGCCGCTGACGCAGGACGCGGCCACCCTTGCCGGGCTGGTGCAGGAGCGGCTGGAACGCCGCGCGGCGATCTGACATGGCCGAAGCCTGCATCATCGCCCTCGCCACCCTGATCATCGTGCTCTACGGCCAGGTCCGGCTGGAAGCCCGGGCCATCCGCCGGAACCGCAGCAGCGATGCAAACACCCGCCCGCTGATCCTGCGTTCGGGCAGACCCTGACGCTTAACCGGGCCGCGGGTCCAGGCCGCCAGCGGCCATCGCAGCCAATAGCGGCCCTGCCGCCTGCAGCCCCCGCATCATGCCCCCCGCGCCTGACGCGCCGCGCTTGCTTGCGCTGCCGCTCCGCAACCATGCAGCCCGGAAAATCTCCCGCGCCCGCAGCGGCACGGCTTGCGCCGCGCCGCTTGGCGGCGGTGCCGGGCCTAACGGGACGGTCCATGCCCTGAACGGGACGGACCGACGGGAGCCGCCGCCTGACAGCCTGCCGGGCTGCTAGAGCAGCAAACCGGGATCCCTGCCCATGGCCAAACCGGGGAACACGTCGGTTTCCAGCCCGCTCTTGCCAGCCCCGGTCAGCCCGTGCAGGAGCCAGGCCAGCTGGCCGCGCACATCCGCGGTCGGCATCAGGTCGCGGCGGTCATAAAGATCCGCCTCTGCCAGCCCCGGCCAGCGCCCCAGAACCCGGCCGCCGCGGACCGCGCCGCCCGCCAGCAGCATCGCGCCGCCGGTGCCGTGGTCGGTGCCGCCGGTGCCGTTCTCCCGCGCGGTGCGGCCGAACTCGGTCACCGCCGCCACGGCGGTCTTGCCCCAGATCTCCGGCCCCAAGCCGCTCTGCAGCGCCAGAATGGTCTCTGCCAGCCGCCCCAGCGCCCCTTTCAGCGCCCCCGCCTGGCGGAAATGGGTGTCCCAGCCATTGATGGAGAAGGCCGCAATCCGGCTGTCGCCGCGCAGCTGCTGCGCCGCATAGGCGGCAACCTCGCTGTGCGCCTTGCCTTTCGGTGCCGTCATCATCGACGCCATCATGTCTTCGCCGGCTTCCGCGCTGTCCCCCTCGCCGCCGTCCTCGCCGTCCTCGCCGCCCAGGGCCATGTCCTGCCGGGTCAGCTCGAGCGCCTCGTTCAAAGCGGCATGGAACAGCGGATCGTCCTCCATCAAGAGCCCCGCCAGCCGCTCCGCCTGCGGGCTCATCAGCAGCCCGGCCCCCGGCGCCCACTGCGACACCGGCGCGCTGCCCTCCAAGATCAGCATCCGCTCCTGGCCTATGGCAAAGGCGGTGCGCGCCTCCACTCCCGGCATCTGCTGCAGCAGCCGGTTCAGCCAGCCGCCTTCCGCCTGGCCCAGCCCCGCGGTGCCGGCCTCCAGCAGGTCCTGGCCGTCGAAATGGCTGCGCCGGTCGCGGTAGGGCGTCGACACCGCCTGCACAAAGCCCAGCTCGCCCGCGCGCCACAGCGGCAGCAGCGGCGCCAGGCCGGGGTGCAGCGCATAGAACCCGTCCAGATCCGCGGCCCCCGCGGCCGGGCCGCCGGACAGGCTCTGGCGCAGCCCGGCATAATGCGGGTCGCCATAGGGCTGCACCACGTCCAGCGCGTCCATGCCGCCGCGCAGGATGATCACCACCAGCCGGGTGTCCCAGGGGGCGGCGGCAAAGGTAACCGGGGTCAGCAGCGGGCTGGCCGCCAGCGAACAGCCCAGCACGGCGGAACGGGTCAGAAGGGAACGGCGGGTCAGCTGCATCTGCAAGGCCTCCTGTCAGCGGCGCTGGAACGCGGGAGAGGACAGGATCAGGCCGATCCCCTCGGTTTGGGTTTCCGCCGCGCGGGCGGCAAAACGGACCCGTTCATTGGCGTATCCGCCCAGGGCAGCATCCGCAAAGTCCCGCGGATCCGGCAGCCCTTGCGCCAGCCGCCGCGGCGCCGCCATGGCCCAGCGCAGCCGCGCGGCCAGCGCCTGCGGCGTGATCCAGGCCGCGTCTTCCTCTGTCCAGCCGTCCGGGCCGCTGGAAAACTCCCAAGCCTGCCCCATCGGCGTCAGCGGCGCCAGCAGCAGGCGGTTCAGCTGCCGGGGCTTCAACGCATCGATCCGCTCTGCCGGCACCGCCAGCGCCCGGCAGGCGGAGGCCACGAAATCAAACGGCGGCTTCACGTTGCGCAGCTCAGGCGCCCAGGCGGCGTGATGGCCCAGAAGCGCTTCATAGACCGCCATCAGGCCGCCGCCGCTGGCCTGATAGCGGTCCGCCAGATAGTCCACCAGCGCCGCATCCGGTGTGTCCGAGACAAAATGCACCGCCAGCTTCCAGGCGATATGGCGCGCAGTGGCGGGATGGCGGGCCAGGTCGCGCAGGGCGCTCAGCACCTGCTGCAGCTGCGGCTTGCCGCCGCCGTAGGTTTTGCCCAGCACGGTCTCAGCCCCGGGCTCAGCCATCCCGGGCCGGAACACAAACCCCTTTTCGCGCGAAATGCTCAGCCCGGTGAACAGCTCCGCCAGCTGCCGCACATCTGTCTGGCTGTACGGCCCGCCGACGCCCAGCGTGTGCAGCTCCAGCACTTCGCGGGCCAGGTTCTCGTTCAGCCCCTCAAGGCGCTTGGCCCGCTTGGCGGCACGGCTGCCTTCCCCGGCAGAGCGGAACTGATCCAGATAATGCAGCATCAACGGGCTGGTGACGGCGGCGATCAGCAGGTCCTCGAACCGCCCGCTGACATGCGGCCGGATCACGCTTTCGGCATAAGGCGCGGCCAGAACCCGAAGTGCCGGGGTCTTTCCCTGCGCGGTGAAATGGTCGGCCCAGAACAGCACCAGCCGCTCGCGGAACCCGTCGCGGGTGTGGATATGGCGCAGCAGCCGCTGGCCGTGCCAGCCGATCCGGGCCTGATTCTGCGCCCGGCGGAAATCCTTGAACGCCTTGTCCGCGGCCTCATAGCCGGACTTCCCCGCCAGCCGGTTGCGCTGCCGCCGCAGCTTCTGGAAGGTCCCTGCGCCGGCCGCTGCCGAGTCAAATCCGCTGACCGGGAAACGCCCGGCGGCCTCATCCGGGCCTTGCAGGCGCTCCAGCATCTCCGCAGCCGAGGCCGGGGGCGGCAGCAGCGGGGACAGCCCTGCACCAAAGCGGATCTCTGCCAAATCTCCGTCAAACCGCATCGTTCCGCTTTCCCTCTGCCCTGCTGCTGCGCCTGCAGGTTAGAGCATCGCCGCCCCTGCCCACAGGTGAATTTCAGGTGATACGCAGATCTCCGCGTGTTCCGTCGCCAGCCCGGCAGATTTTTGAAACCCGGTTCTTCCGGCCGGAAATGCTGAAGCGCCCGGAAAGACCCCGGCTCAACAAAAAAGGCCCGGGCAACTGCCCGGGCCTGTTCAGGAAACATGCAGAGTTTACTGGTCCTGCGGGATCAGCCGCAGCCCCAGTTCCATCAGCTGCTCGGCCATCGGCTCCGACGGCGCCGACATCATCAGGTCCTCGGCGCGCTGGTTCATCGGGAACATGATGACCTCGCGGATGTTGGCCTCGTCGGCCAGCAGCATCACCATGCGGTCGATGCCGGCCGCGCAGCCGCCGTGCGGCGGGGCGCCGTACTGGAAGGCGTTGACCATGCCGCCAAAGCGCTTGCGGACTTCATCTTCGCCGTAGCCGGCGATCTCGAAGGCCTTGAACATGATTTCCGGCTTGTGGTTCCGGATCGCGCCGGAGACCAGCTCATAGCCGTTGCAGGCGAGGTCGTACTGGTAGCCCTTGACCGCCAGCGGATCGCTCAGCAGCGCGTCCATGCCGCCCTGCGGCATCGAGAACGGGTTATGCTCAAAGTCGATCTTGCCGGTTTCCTCGTCCTTCTCGTAGATCGGGAAGTCGACGATCCAGGCAAAGGCAAAGCGGTCCTTGTCAATCAGGCCCAGCTCCTCGCCGATGACGGTGCGGGCCTTGCCCGCGACGCCTTCGAACGCCTTCGGCTTGCCGCCCAGGAAGAAGGCCGCGTCGCCGACGCCCAGGCCCAGCTGCTGGCGGATCGCCTCGGTGCGCTCAGGCCCGATGTTCTTGGCCAGTGGGCCCGCGGCCTCGATCCCCTCGCCCTGGTCGCGCCAGAAGATATAGCCCATGCCCGGCAGGCCTTCGCCCTGGGCGAACTTGTTCATCCGGTCGCAGAACTTGCGGGAGCCGCCGGTCGGCGCCGGGATGGCGCGGATTTCGGTGCCTTCGTTTTCCAGCAGGTTTGCAAAGATCGCGAACCCGGACCCGCGGAAATGCTCAGAGCAGTCCTGCATCTTGATCGGGTTCCGCAGGTCCGGCTTGTCGGTGCCGTACCATTTGGCGGCATCCTTGTAGGAGATCTGCGGCCACTCATGCGCCGGGTCCACCTTGCGGCCCTGCCCGAATTCCTCGAACACGCCCGCCATCACCGGCGCGATGGTGTCAAAGACGTCCTGCTGGGTGACAAAGGACATTTCCATGTCCAGCTGGTAGAAATCCGCGGGCGAGCGGTCGGCGCGCGGGTCCTCGTCGCGGAAGCAGGGCGCGATCTGGAAATACTTGTCAAAGCCCGACACCATCATCAGTTGCTTGAACTGCTGCGGCGCCTGCGGCAGCGCGTAGAACTTGCCCGGGTGCAGGCGCGACGGCACCAGGAAGTCGCGCGCGCCTTCGGGGCTGGAGGCGGTGATGATCGGGGTCTGGTATTCATTGAAGCCGATGTCCCACATCCGCTTGCGGATCGACTGGATCATGTTGGCGCGCAGCACCATGTTGCGCTGCATCTTCTCGCGGCGCAGGTCCAGGTAGCGGTAGCGCAGGCGGGTTTCCTCCGGGTATTCCTGCTCGCCGAACACCATCAGCGGCAGTTCCTCGGATTTGCCCAGCACTTCGATGTCGCGGATGAAGACCTCGACCTCGCCGGTCGGGATCTTGGGGTTCACCAGGCTCTCGTCGCGCGCCAGCACGTTGCCGTCGATGCGGATGCACCATTCGCTGCGGACCTTCTCGATCTCGGCAAACACCGGGCTGTCCGGGTCGGCCATCACCTGGGTCACGCCGTAGTGGTCGCGCAGGTCGATGAACAAGAGGCCGCCGTGGTCGCGGACGCGGTGGACCCAGCCCGACAGGCGGACGGTTTCACCGACGTTGGATTTGTTCAGTTCGGCGCAGGTGTGGCTGCGGTAGGCGTGCATGGCTCGGCCTTTCGTTATGCGGGTCGCGGGTCCTTCGGGACCGTCATTCGGGAGTAGCGCAAAAGGGCGCTTGAATTCGTCCGGGGTGGTACACAAGGTTGCAGCCCGCTTGTCAAGCAAACAGGGCCATTTCCGCGCACACTGACGCCTGAAATCGGCGGTTCCTGACGCCAGCGGCGGGACCTCCAGGGTTGGGCCGGGCGCCGCGCACCGTCAGGTGCGCTGCCGGGCCCAAGGGCAACGGCCCGCAGGCGCCAGCCAGGGGCCTGTTGCCCGCGGGAGCGCTGCCTGTCAGACCAGCCGTGCCGGGATCAGTCCGCGCAGGGAATTACCCATATGAATGGCTTTTGCGTCCTTCAGGTCCTGCAGTTCCAGAACAGCCTCCTGGCACTCCCCCCGCTCCAGCAGAACCTGCCGCAGGATGCCCGGCAGCAGGCCGCAGGAAAGCGGCGGCGTCACCATCCGGCCATCGGCACGGGTCACGAAGAGATTGGTGATGGTGCCCTCGCAAACCTCGCCGCGCCGGTTCAGGAACAACAACTCGTCCACGCCTTCCGGCAGCGCTGCCCGTGCAGTGTCATAGAGCGCGCGGCGGGTGGTCTTGTGCTGCAGCCAGATATCCCCGGCCTCCAGCCGGGTCTCCGCGATGCCGAGGCGCCATTCAGACGGGTTGTTTCCCAGCGGTGCCGTGGTCAGCTCCAATTGGCCAGCCGCATCCAGCGTCAGGCGGCAGCGCAGCCGCGCATCTCCGGCGGCCTCAGCCAGAACCGCCTGCGCCTGGGCCGCATCAAAGGGAATGCCAAAAGCTGCCGCGCTGCGCTCCATCCGGGCCAGATGCGGCTGCAGATGCCGGAATCCTTCGCCCGGATGCCAGCCCAGCGTCTCGATCAGGCGGAAAGCGGGATCGTTCTGGACGGCGTCACGCGGGCGAACCGGGCTTTCCATAGCGCTTCCTCATATTCGGAGTCTGCGGTGCTGTCCCAGACCACGCCGCCGCCCACGTTGAGCGTCGCGCGGCCCTCTTCCAGCATCAGCGTGCGGATTGCCACGTTGAACTCGGACGCGCCGTCTGGCGCCGCCCAGCCGATGGTGCCGCAATAGATGTCGCGCGCCCAGGGTTCCAGCTCCGCCAGGATCTCCATCGACCGGATCTTGGGCGCGCCGGTGATCGAGCCGCAGGGGAACAGCGCCGCAAAGATCTCTGCCAGTCCGGCATCACGCCGCAATTTCGCGCGCACCAGCGACACCATCTGATGCACCGTGGCATAGCTTTCGACCGCAAACAGCTCCGGCACATGCACCGAGCCTGTTTGCGCCACGCGGCTGATGTCATTGCGCAGCAGGTCGACGATCATCAGGTTCTCGGCGCGGTTCTTCTCGTCCTGGCGCAGGAAGTCGCGGCGGCGGGCGTCCTCGACGGGATCGTCGCTGCGCGGCTGGGTGCCTTTCATCGGGCGGGTTTCGATCACGCCCTCGGCGTCGGTGCGGAAGAACAGCTCCGGCGAGCGCGACAACAGGTCCGGCAGCCCGTCCTGCTGGACCAGAACGCCGTGGCCCACCGCCTGTTTGGCCTGCAAGGCAGCATAAAGTTCTTCGGCAGTGCCGTAGGCATCTGCATCAATCGGGAAAGTCAGGTTGGCCTGATAGATGTCGCCCTTGCCGATATTGCGTTTCACTTCGGCAAAGGCCTCGGTGTAGCGCTCCTGGCCCCAACGAGGAGTAATACCTTCAAGACCCGCTTCGTCCCCCCTCGGCCGGGTGTTACCCTCGGTGTTTTGCGGCAGCGGTTCTTCATAAACCCCGAAGCAGATCAGCGGCAGCCGCCGCTCCTGCGGCATCCTCGCCGCCAGTTTCGGTTCCAGCGCATAGCCCAGTTCATAGGACGCATAGCCCGCCAGCCAGTGCCCGGCGTCCCGCGCCGCATCCAGCGCCGCCAGCGCAGCAGGCACCTCTTCCGACCCGTCCGCACGGATCATGCGCAGCGGCTGGTCAAAGCATGTGCCGGCCCCCTTGGGGCCCCGGTCAAAGCGAATCCGCACTGAAAAAGTCTCCGCGAGTTTCTTGCCCCCACATATATCTGTTCGCTATGCGAACAAAAGGGGTGGATGCGGCATTTCCAATTCCGTTTCCGATACCCCTTGAACCTTTCGGCGCGGTCCCTATAACGCAGGACAATTTGGGCGCACGCCAGCGCCCGTGATTCAAAGCTGCCCGCGCGTCAACCAAAGGAATATGGCCATGCCCAAGAGAACGGACATCCAGTCGATCATGATCATCGGAGCCGGTCCGATCGTCATCGGGCAGGCCTGCGAGTTTGACTACTCCGGCGCCCAGGCCTGCAAGGCCCTGCGCGAAGAGGGCTACCGGGTCATTCTGGTGAACTCGAACCCGGCCACCATCATGACCGACCCGGGCCTGGCGGATGCCACCTATATCGAGCCGATCACGCCCGAGGTCGTCGCCAAGATCATCGAGAAAGAGCGCCCCGACGCACTGCTGCCCACCATGGGCGGGCAGACCGGCCTCAACACCTCGCTGGCGCTGGAAGAGATGGGCGTCCTGGAAAAGTTCGGCGTTGAGATGATCGGCGCCAAGCGCGACGCCATCGAAATGGCCGAAGACCGCAAGCTGTTCCGCGAAGCGATGGACCGGCTCGGCATCGAAAACCCCAAGGCCACCATCGTCACCGCGCCCAAGCGGGAAAACGGCACCGCCGACCTGGATGAAGGCGTCCGCATCGCGCTGGAAGCGCTGGACGAGATCGGCCTGCCCGCGATCATCCGCCCCGCCTTCACCCTCGGCGGCACCGGCGGCGGCGTGGCTTATAACCGCGACGACTACATCCACTTCTGCCGCTCCGGCATGGATGCCTCGCCGGTGAACCAGATCCTGGTGGATGAAAGCCTGCTGGGCTGGAAGGAATACGAGATGGAAGTGGTCCGCGACAAGGCGGACAACGCGATCATCGTCTGCTCCATCGAAAACGTCGACCCGATGGGCGTGCACACCGGCGACTCGATCACCGTGGCGCCGGCGCTGACGCTGACCGACAAAGAATACCAGATCATGCGCACCCACTCGATCAACGTGCTGCGCGAGATCGGCGTCGAGACCGGCGGCTCCAACGTGCAGTGGGCGGTGAACCCCGCCGACGGCCGCATGGTGGTGATCGAAATGAACCCGCGGGTGTCGCGCTCCTCCGCCCTGGCCTCCAAGGCGACCGGCTTCCCGATTGCCAAGATCGCGGCCAAGCTGGCGGTCGGCTACACCCTAGATGAGCTGGACAACGACATCACCAAGGTGACGCCCGCATCGTTCGAGCCGACCATCGACTATGTCGTCACCAAGATCCCGAAATTCGCCTTCGAGAAATTCCCAGGGAGCGAGCCCTACCTGACCACCGCAATGAAATCCGTGGGTGAGGCGATGGCGATCGGCCGCACCATCCATGAATCGCTGCAAAAGGCGCTGGCCTCGATGGAATCGGGCCTGACCGGCTTTGACGAAGTCGCCATCGACGGCGTCGGCGCCGGCGCGTGGGAACCCGCAGGCGACAAGGCCGCGGTGATCAAGGCGATCGGCCAGCAGACCCCCGACCGGATGCGCACCATCGCACAGGCGATGCGCCACGGCCTCAGCGACGACGAGATCCAGGCGGTCACCAAGTTCGACCCCTGGTTCCTGGCCCGCATCCGCGAGATCGTCGAGGCCGAGGCGGAAATCCGCGCGGGCGGCCTGCCGTCGGACGCAGCCGGCCTGCGCGCGCTCAAGATGCTGGGCTTCACCGACGCCCGCCTCGCCAAGCTGACCGGCCAGAAGGAAGCAGACGTCCGCAAGGCCCGCCGCGCGGCCGGCGTCAACGCCGTGTTCAAGCGGATCGACACCTGCGCCGCCGAGTTCGAGGCGCAGACGCCCTACATGTATTCGACCTACGAGGCCCCGGCCTTTGGCGATGTGGAATGCGAGGCGCGCCCGTCGGACAAGAAGAAAGTCGTCATCCTCGGCGGCGGCCCCAACCGGATCGGCCAGGGCATCGAGTTCGACTACTGCTGCTGCCACGCCTGCTTTGCGCTGACCGATGCGGGCTATGAAACCATCATGATCAACTGCAACCCGGAAACGGTGTCGACCGACTATGACACCTCGGACCGGCTGTATTTCGAACCGCTGACGTTCGAGCACGTGATGGAGATCCTGCGCGTCGAGCAGGACAACGGCACCCTGCACGGCGTCATCGTGCAGTTCGGCGGCCAGACCCCGCTGAAACTGGCGAACGCGCTGGAGGCTGAGGGCATCCCGATCCTGGGCACCTCCCCCGACGCCATCGACCTGGCCGAGGACCGCGAGCGCTTCCAGGCGCTGGTCAACCAACTGGGCCTGAAGCAGCCGAAGAACGGCATCGCCTCCACCGACGAACAGGCGCTTGAAATCGCAGGCGAAATCGGCTTCCCGCTGGTGATCCGCCCGTCCTATGTCCTGGGCGGCCGGGCGATGGAAATCGTCCGCGACATGGACCAGCTGAAGCGCTACATCGCCGAGGCGGTGGTGGTTTCCGGCGACAGCCCGGTGCTGCTCGACAGCTACCTGGCCGGCGCGGTGGAGCTGGACGTGGACGCGCTCTGCGACGGCAAGAACGTGCATGTGACCGGCATCATGCAGCACATCGAAGAGGCCGGCGTGCACTCCGGCGACAGTGCCTGCTCGCTGCCGCCCTACTCGCTCGGCAAGGACGTGATCGAGGAGATCAAGGCGCAGACCAACGCCCTGGCGCTGGCGCTGAACGTGGTCGGCCTGATGAACGTGCAGTTCGCAATCAAGGCCAACGAAAACGGCGAAGAGGAGATCTTCCTGATTGAGGTGAACCCGCGCGCGTCGCGCACCGTGCCGTTTGTCGCCAAGGCCACCGACAGCGCCATCGCCTCCATCGCCGCCCGCGTGATGGCCGGCGAGCCGCTCACCAACTTCCCGATGCGCCCGCCCTACGGCCCCGATGCCGGCTATGACGTCAACACCCCGATCGCCGACCCGATGACCCTGGCCGACCCGGACATGCCCTGGTTCTCGGTCAAGGAAGCGGTGCTGCCGTTTGCCCGCTTCCCGGGCGTCGACACCATCCTGGGCCCGGAAATGCGCTCCACCGGCGAAGTCATGGGCTGGGACCGCTCCTTTGCCCGCGCCTTCCTCAAGGCGCAGATGGGCGCCGGCATGGTGCTGCCGTCCAAGGGCCGCGCCTTCATCTCGATCAAGGACGCCGACAAGGGCAAACTGATGCTGGAAGCGGCGCAGATCCTGGTGGAACAGGGCTTTACCCTGGTCGCCACCCGCGGCACCCAGTCCTGGCTCGACAGCCAGGGCGTCGCCTGCGACCTGGTCAACAAGGTCTATGAAGGCCGCCCCCACGTGATCGACATGCTGAAGGACGGCGACGTCCAGCTGCTGATGAACACCACCGAGGGCGCGCAAGCCGTTGAGGACAGCAAGGAAATGCGCTCCGTCGCGCTTTATGACAAGATCCCCTACTTCACCACCGCGGCCGGTTCCAACGCCGCCGCCCGCGCCATCAAAGCGCAGGCCGAAGGGGATGTCGAGGTGAAGTCTCTGCAAGGCTAAGCCCTGCGCTGACGCCCTGCCGTCACGGATTGAAACAGGAAAGCCCCGGAACTTCCGGGGCTTTTTTGCTGTGCGGTGCGGCCCTGACGCCGGAAACGGAAACAGCCCCGAAGGGAACAGAGCGGGGCTGTTTCGCATTCTGATGCCGCGCTCCGGCAGCAACAGTATCTGTGCGCGGACCGGCCTCAGCCCGCCTGGCGGATCAGCGCCTGCAGCTCATGCCCCAGGGGCGCTGCCAGCGACACGCCCTTGCCGCCCATCCGCGCCTTGGAGGAAATCACCGACACCAGCTGCGGCAGCCGCCCGGGCCGGGTCTGCAGCACCGGCGAGCCGGAGGCCCCGAAATCAACCCGGCAGCTGGTCACGACCGAGGATTGCCGGGCCGCGATCACATGGCAGGCGCTTTGCAGCCGGGGCGAGGTGGCATTGCTGTGCGAATAGGACATCACGTCCACCCGTTCACCCTTTTCCGGCGCCGCGGCCAGCGACAGCGGCCGCACCAGATCGCCGCTGATCGCCCGGTCCAGCCGCAGCACGGCAATATCAGTGCCGGTCTGGAACTGGCCGGTCCGGCCGTGCCGGTAGCCGGGGTGGATGACCGCCTTGGCGACCCGCCGCGCGGCCTTGGACTGGCGGCCGTTGAGACCGGCCTCGAAGGTGATGCTGCGCGGGCTCACCGCCCGGCCATGGCGGATATCATACATGCAGTGCGCGGCAGTCAGCACCAAGTCCGGCGCAATCAAAGTGGCGGTGCACATGGCCCGGCCGCCGATGTTGAGACGGCCCACCGCCTCCCAGCCAGTCACCCCCTGCACAGCGCCCTGCCCGCCTGCGGCTGCGGCGCTGCATCCGATGGCGATAGCGGCGGCAATTCCAAGTAATCGTCTCATGACTCACACTCCATGTTCCCACACCGCCATGTTCGGTGAGTCCTGAGGCTGGAATGCGGCCTGCTGCGGTGCCGCGCTGGCAGAAAGATGCGCAGAATGAGACAGGCTTAACAGAGTGTTAACAGGCGCCCGTTTCGCCGCGGCAGCGGCGCGGAAACCCCTTATTTACTTAACGGACGCGCTCAATTTTCGGAAAAACCATATAAAAACAACGGAAAATCCTTCCCGTTCCGTTAGGAAAGAAATTCAGGATTTTCGCTGGTTTTACGGCGCAAGCGGACATCGCCGGTAACTTCACGATCCAATTGCGGCGGAAATGAGCCTTAACAAATGGCTAAACACCGGCGCCCGGCTCCGCCCAATTGTTTAACCGCAGCCCGCAGCTTTGGGGAGAACAGGCGGGAACCGGCTCACCCGGCGCCTTGCGAAACCCGCGGCTTGCCCCCGCAAACGGCGCGCGGCACAACTGAAAATCCCGCTCCCTCGCAAATGGACCCCGTGCATGCGCCTCACCCTGATCCTGACCGCCCTTCTGGCCGTTGCCGCCTGCGATGTGCCGCTGATACCGCTGATTTGAAGCAAAAAAGCCCCGGCATCTGCCGGGGCCTCGCTTAACTTTCCTCGGGCGCACACGCCCCGCTTATTTCTGCGACACCCGCTTGTGCACCTCTTCGGCGCTTTCCACCCGCTCCGAATAGCGGTCCACCAGGTAATCCTTGCGGCCGCGCACCAGCCAGGTGAACTTCACCAGCTCTTCCATCACATCCACCAGGCGGCGGTAGAACGGGCCTTCGGGCAGGCGCGCGCCCTCTTCGAATTCCAGCCAGGCCTTGGGGATCGAGCTTTGGTTCGGGATCGTCACCATCCGCATCCAGCGGCCCAGGATGCGCATCTGGTTGACCGCGTTGAAGCTTTGCGACCCGCCCGACACCTGCATCACCGCCAGCGTCTTGCCCTGGGTGGTGCGGATGCCGCCCTGCAGGGACAGGGGCAGCCAGTCGATCTGCAGCTTCATGATGCCGGTCATCGCGCCGTGGCGCTCCGGGCTGGACCAGACCATGCCCTCGGACCAGACCGCCAGATCGCGCAGCTCCGCCACCTTGGGATGCTCCGCCGCGCCCGCATCATCCGGCAGCGGCAGGCCGGAGGGATCGAAGATCCGCGTCTCGCAGCCCAGGGCGCGCAGCACCCGCGCCGCCTCCTCCGCCGCCTTGCGGGAGTAGCTCACCGCGCGCAGGCTGCCGTAAAGCAGCAGGATGCGCGGCGGGTGGCGCGGATCATCCGGCGCCGCCAGCATGTCCACGTCAACCGGATGCAGCTGATCCGCCGCAATTCCGGGCAGATCGCTCAGGTCGGGGCTGTCAGGCACTTTCTTCTTCCAGATGCAGTTTCATATCCAGCAGCACCTGCTGCAGCAGCACCGTCTCGCGCAGCAGCCGCTTGGCCTCATTGACGGTGATGATGCCGTCTTCCATCGCGGCCTGGTATTCGCACATCAGCTGGGCAAACCGCTGGCTGAGGGCAATCACATCCGAATTGACGCCGCCGCTGCGGCCGGTTTCCTCGGCGCTGCCGTTGCCATTGTAGGACAGGGTGATGTTCTTCAGGTCCGCCAGCGCCGATGTCACATGCGGAAAGGACGACGCGCTTTCCAGCTTGGCCACCGCATCCACCGGCATGAACCGGTCCGCGTGTTCGGCGTTATCCGAATAATAGCGCCCCAGCGTCGCCTTGGATTTCCCGGTGATCTGGCAGGCGGCTTCAATGCCCACATCCTTGACCAGCGCTTCCGTGTGCTTCTTCAGATACGTCCCGATTTCAGCCATATGCATCCTACCTGGCGTGACCGCCGCCCCCGGTTAGGGGAACGAAGCGGTTAATTTCCCATGTCCGAGTTGTAGAGGAATTGCGATACCTTATCCATCCCTCAGGTTTTCAGGGATTTAGCTAGTGACATGATGCGATTGGCATCGGTTGTCCAGCGAAGCAGGCGGGTGAGTGACGTCCTGCTTTCAGGGTAATTGGTCTGCCCGGTACTTGCGCTCTCCGGGGCATCTGGCGTTGGCCGTCAAAGGGGTTTTGTTCCGCCCCGGCCGCGCCTGCCCCGGGAGCCTTCCTGTTGCCGAATGCAACCAGGCCCGCACTTCCCGCACGAATCCGGTTTTCCCTGCCCGGCAGGGCGGCTAAACCCGCCGCCATGGCCAAGCTCTATTTCAATTACTCCACCATGAACGCGGGCAAGTCGACGGTGCTGCTGCAGGCCTCGCACAACTACCGCGAAAACCGCATGGACACCTACCTGCTGACCGCGCGGCTGGATGACCGGGCCGGCAGCGGCAGGATCGCGTCGCGCATCGGCATCGGCGAGGACGCGGACATGTTTGCCGCGGGCGACGACCTCTATGCCCG
Organism: Leisingera sp. McT4-56; assembly: GCF_020514995.1. Taxonomy (NCBI): domain Bacteria; kingdom Pseudomonadati; phylum Pseudomonadota; class Alphaproteobacteria; order Rhodobacterales; family Roseobacteraceae; genus Leisingera; species Leisingera sp. McT4-56. The sequence continues at coordinate 332,908 of NZ_JAJALF010000003.1, forward strand.
CATTGAACAGCGCCTGGCCCGCGGCCCGCTGGCCGCAATTTTTGTCGATGAGGCGCAGTTTCTGGAGCCTCAGCAGGTCTGGCAGCTGGCCCGCGTGGTCGATGACCTGCGGGTGCCGGTGCTGGCTTACGGGCTGCGCGTGGATTTCCAGGGCAACCTGTTCCCCGGCTCCGCCACCCTCTTGGCGCTGGCCGATGAGATGCGCGAGGTGCGCACCATCTGCCACTGCGGCAAGAAGGCCACCATGGTGGTGCGCCAGGACGAGCAGGGCCGGGTGATGACCGAGGGCGACCAGGTGCAGATCGGCGGCAATGAGACCTATGTCTCGCTCTGCCGCCGCCACTGGCGCGAGGCCACCGGCGACACCCCGAAAGACAGAACAGCCGCCCTCTAGGGCGGCTGCGTCTTTCCGGTTGGCGGATCAGCCGGGATTACACCCGGTTCGGCAGCGCCTCGCCCGCCAGATAGGCGGCGACATTGTCCAGCGCCATATGGCCCATGTTGCTGCGCACCTCCTCGGTGGCGGTGCCCAGATGCGGCAGCAGGGTGGCGTTATCCAGATCGATCAGCGCCTGCGGCACCTTGGGCTCGAACTCATAGACGTCCAGACCCGCGCCGCCGATGCGGCGGTTTTGCAGCGCGTCGATCAGCGCCGCCTCCTCCACCACTTCGCCGCGGGCGATGTTGATCAGATGCGCATGCGGCTGCATCGCGTTCAGCACCTCGGCGTTGATCAGATGCGTGGTTTCGGCCCCGCCCGGCACCGCCACCACCAGGAAATCCACCTCGCCCGCCATGGCAATCAGGCTTTCGGCGCGGTCGGCGGGGAAGTCCAGATCCTTGGGGGAGCGCGCCACATAGGACACATCCATGCCGAACCCGAAATGGCAGCGCCGCGCAATCGCCTGGCCGATCCGGCCCATGCCGGCGATGCCGACGCGCTTTCCGGTGGCGTGCAGGCCCAGCATCTGGGTCGGGTGCCAGCCCTCCCAATCGCCCTTGCGCAGCATCCGCTCTCCCTCGGAGGCGCGGCGCGCCGACATCAGGATCAGCGTCATCGCGATATCGGCGGTGGCATCGGTCACCGCGCCCGGCGTGTTGGTCACCTCGACACCCGCCGCCCGCGCAGCCTCGACGTCGATATGGTTGTAGCCGACGCCAAAGTTGGCCAGCAGCTTGCAGCGGGGCGTGCCCGCCTTGGCAAAGATCTCCGCCGTGAACCGGTCGCCCAGCGTCGGCACCACGATGTCGAACTCGGACAATGCGCGCAGCATCTCCGCCTCGCTCATCACCGCATTGGTCTCGCGGATTTCCAGATCAGCAAAGGCTTCCCGCGCCCGTGCCGTGACTGCTGCCGTCATCGGCCGCGCAATCCAGATTTTCATTTCAGTGCATCCTCCCGCCCAGCGGGACCTTTCCGTCAGGCCCGGCCAGGAATATCTCTCCGTTTTCATCCGGCAGGCCCAGAACCAGGATCTCTGACATGAACTTGCCGATCTGCCGCGGCGGGAAGTTTACGACGGCCAGAACCTGCTTGCCCACCAGCGTTTCCGGCATGTAATGCGCCGTAATCTGCGCTGAGCTCTTTTTTACGCCGATTTCAGGCCCGAAATCGACCCAGAGCTTGATTGCCGGCTTGCGCGCCTCGGGAAACGGCTCCGCACGGACCACTTCGCCGACGCGGATGTCGACCTTCATGAAGTCATCAAAGCTGATCTCAGCCACGCGACAGCTCCTTGGAGCGGTTGGTGGCCGCGGCAACGGCACGGTTCAGGAGCGCCGGGAAACCTTCGTCATCATCCATCAGCACTTCCAAAGCTGCCTGGGTGGTGCCGTTGGGGCTGGTCACATTGATGCGCAGCTGCCCGGGGCTTTCCTCTGCCGCCTCCGCCAGCGCACCGGCACCGCCCACGGTTGCCTTGGCCAGCTTCATCGCCAGCTCCGCAGGCAGCCCCTGCGCCTCGCCCGCGGCGGCCAGCGTTTCGATCAGGTGGAACACATAGGCGGGACCGGAGCCGCTGACGCCGGTGACGGCATCCATCTGCCCCTCGTTTTCCAGCCGCACAACCTGGCCCACGGCCTGCAGCAGCCCCTCGGCGCGGTCCAGATCCGCATCGCCCGCATGGGCATTGCCGATGATCGCGGTAATGCCCCGGCCCACGGCGGCCGGCGTGTTCGGCATCGCGCGGACAATCGGCGACTGCGCGCCCAGAACATCCTCAAAAGTTGCGATCGAGGTGCCCGCGGCTACGGAAATAAACAATGTGGAACCATTGCCGTAGCTCTGCAGCGTCGGCAGTGCTTCGCCCATCATCTGCGGTTTCACCGCGATCAGCACGATTCCCGGCGCCGCGGGCAGCTCAGCGTTGATGTGAACGCCGGTGCCCTTCAGCCAGTCCGACGGGTTCGGGTCGATCACCCAGACCGAGGATGCGGGCAATCCGCCCTCCAGCCATCCGGCCAGCATCGCCGATCCCATCTTGCCACAGCCCAGCAGCACCAGGCCGCGTGCAGCAATATCCTGCATATCCATCTTAAGCCCCTCCCCTTGGTGTCAGGTTCAGGGCTCAGGTTTACGCCCGGCCGTAAGCCTCTGCAATGGCGACCTGCATCGCATCCTGCGGGCTGCGCTGGCCCCAGACCGCCAGCTGGATCGCCGGGTAGTAGCGCTCTGCATTGGCCACCGCGGCGTTCAGCATCGCGTCGATCTGCTGCGGGCTGGCCATCTGGCCGCCGGACAGCATCAGCCCGTAACGGAACAGCATCAGCTTGTGATCCTCCCAGTAGGTGAAGGAGCCTTCCCAGCACTGGTCGTTCATCCGGTTGATCAGCTCGTAAAGCCGCGGCAGCTCTGCCTCCGGCGGCTCCATTTCGAAGCTGCAAACCAGCCGCAGGCATTCCTCATAGCCCGACCAGGCCAGCGTCAGCGAATAGGTGCGCCACTGCCCTTCCACCGACATGGCGATCTGATCGTCCCCGACCCTGTCGAAATCCCAATCATGGTGCGACGCCAAAGTCTCAACGATGTCGATCGGATGGACGTCTTCTTCCAGGTGAAGCTCGGATAGTGCCATGATGCCACCTCTCTGATTGCCTAGCTAACCGGGCACAGCGGCACCCTATAGCTGGTTTTTTGTGCTATGGGCCGGGGAGGCATCCCCGCTCCCATACTAGATATGGTGGGCCTGAATTGATGTTCTGGCAACCTTTATTTTGGGGATATCTGCAATAACTTGTGGATGAACTATCCACAGACCCCCAAATGCCGGCATCGCGACTATGGGGCGGGCAAACCCAAAGGTAAACCCCGGACGGCCTTGGGCGGCCCCGGAAATTGCGGTCTCTGAAAGCCTGCGCAGCCCGCCTCAGGACGGTTCCGCCAGCTCCGCATCCAGTGCGTCAAAAGAGACAGGCCAGAAATCCGACAGGAAGCCCACCGCCTCCTGCTCCGAGATCTCCGACCGGTTGCCTGCGCTGTCATAGGCCCGGCCCATGGTATAGCGCAGCGCGGTGCCGTCCCCGTCTGGCGTCAGATGGTAGGTTTCAGGCAATTCAATGCCGTCGCGGCCCGGATCCTTGATCCGGGTCGAGAAATACTCGAACGGCTGCCAGTCGGTGACGCGGTAGACAAACTCCGCCAGGGAATGGCCGCAGTGGTAGACAGACCCGGCCCCTAGGCGGCCGTCCGGATTGTCCATCTCCATGGTGCTGACCTGATCCATCCATCGCAGTTTGAATTCGGGCGCGGTCAGCGCCTCCCAGACCAGCTGCGGCGAGGCCTTGAACCGGCGCCGGTAGGTCCAGATCCCATCCGCCTCCTCCAGGAAATCCCGCTCCTGCCCGGCCCGGAACCGGTCCCAGGCGCGGGCCAGGTCATAGACCTGCATGGACACGTCGCCGAAATGCTCGAACGGCTGCGAATAGGGCTCCATCGCCGCCTGCAGCTGCATCGCCTCTACCGCCGCATCGCTGAACAGCGCATAGCTGCGCACGCCGGTTTCCGCCGCCGCCTCTGTCTTGGTCATCCGGTGCACCAGGATCACGTCGGCGCCGGACAGATCCTTGACCGGCCCCACCTGCATCTCGTCAAAGGCGCCGTAGTGGACGATCACCTTCAGATCCAGCCCGCCCGCATTGGCGCAGGCGCGGCAGGGACAGGTGGTGTTGGCAACGATATCCTGCCGCCGGGCGGCAAAGGCATTATAGAGGTTCTCGCAGAAGGTGAGCAGCAGATCGCCGGAGACCAGCTCAGCCCGGGTCGAATAGGCCAGCACCGCGTCGCCTTCCAGCTTCCAGAAGTGCAGCGGCTCGCCGACCTGCTCCGCCACCGCCTGCAGCAGCGACTGCAGGATCGGGTTGGCATGGTCCAGCTCCGACGAGGTCAGGAATTGCGTGTACCCGGAAATATCCGCAATCAGCATATAGCCGTTTTGTGCCGTCATCGTATCTGCCCCCTGCAATTCACACATGGGCGCCGCACGGCTGCCCCGGGGCAAGTATAGCAGAACACATCACAAATTGCGCATAGTAGACGGATTGGCGCCGCCAAGGCTGCCAGGCGCAGCCCGGCCGGCCCTGGCCGGGCCGGCTGAAAGTTCAGCGGAAGGCCGGCCCGTGCGCCCAGACCGTCAGCGACTTGCGCTCGCCGCGGGTGACCGGTGTCACCTGATGCAGCAGGAAGCTGGGGAACACCGTGGCGCTGCCCTGCACCCGGCTGGCCGCCACCACATGGGCGCCCGGCATGATTTCCAGGTCGCCGCCGTCATAGGAGCCGGGCTTGCTCAACTGCACCACCAGGCTCAGCTTGCGCTTGCCCGCCACCGGCCCGTCGCCGATGTCGGAATGCCAGGCAAAATGACCGCCGTCCTTGGCCTTGTAGCTGGCCGCCTGCGGGCTTTCGGCAAACTCGCGCAGGTCGAACCCGAACCGCTCCTTGTTGGCGCGGCGCACCACAGAGATCAGCCGGTCCATCACCCAGCCGGTGCCCGGCACATCGTCCAGCCACACCACGCTGCCCCGGCGCAGGTTGTGATCCCGGGTCTGCCCGACCAGCAGCGCCTCGCTGTCCGGCGCCTCTTCCGCCTTGCGGATGATTTCCGCGCACTCCTGAGTGCTGAACGCCCCCGGCACCGTATAGACAGACACCATGCTGTGATCCCTCTGATGAAGCTGAGGCAGCATGTACCGCGCGGCCTGCAAACCGCTGCGCAGTTTTCGACCACACGGGCGGAAAGCGACCTGTTTTTGCGTCCGGCCCGGCAAGGCAGCCATGCGCGGAATGCAGACCGTCCCTGCGGGCGGTCAGCCAGCCACCGCCCAAGACGTCCAGGACACGAAAAAGCCCGCCGCAGCATCACGCCGCGGCAGGCTCTGTTTCACCGCAGGGCCGGCAACCCGCCCGCCAGCGCCTTGGCTTACTTCTGCGCCGCCTCCAGCGCGTCCAGCCGCGCCTTCAGCGCCTCGTTCTCCTCGCGCGCCTTCTGCGCCATCGCGCGCACCGCGTCGAATTCCTCGCGGGTGACGAAATCGCGGTCGGCCAGCCAGCGGTCGATCATGCTTTTCATCGCGGTTTCCGCCTCGTCCTTGGCGCCCTGGGCCACGCCCATCGCATTGGTCATCAGCTGCGAAATATCGTCCAGGATCTTATTGCGGGTCTGCATGTTCTTCTCCGTCTCGGGGTCAGCACCTATATGGGCAAGCGGGCGACCGGCTGCAAGCCGTTGACTTCCCCCAAAGAGCAGAGGCATTCAGACGCACATGCAGGCCATGATCCAATTCCCCGACCTCTCGCCCGAGATCTTCTCGATCGCCATCGGCAGTTTCGAATTCGCCCTGCGCTGGTATGCGCTGGCCTATATCGCGGGCATCGTCATCGCCTGGCGGCTCGCCGTCGCGGCGCTGCGCCGCCCCGCGCTGTGGCCCGCCGGGCAGCCGCCGATGAAACCGCAGCAGGTGGAGGATCTGCTGACCTGGATCATCATCGGTGTGATCGCGGGAGGGCGCCTCGGCTTCGTGCTGTTCTACCAGCCGGCCTACTACCTGGCGCACCCGGGCGAGATCCTGAAGATCTGGCAGGGCGGCATGGCCTTTCACGGCGGGTTGATCGGCGTGGTTCTGGCCACCCTGATTTTTGCCGCCCGCCACAACATCCCGAAACTGCAGATCTCCGACCTGGTTGCCCACACGGTGCCGCCGGGGCTGCTGCTGGGGCGGCTTGCGAATTTCGTCAACGCCGAGCTTTGGGGCCGCCCGACGGACCTGCCCTGGGGCGTGGCCTTCCCCGGCCAGGCGGCGCAGGACTGCGGCCAGGCGCTGGGAGAGCTTTGCGCCCGCCACCCGTCGCAGCTCTATGAAGCGCTGATGGAGGGGCTGATCCTTGGCGCCGTGCTTCTCTATCTCGCCTGGCGCCGGAACGCCTTCCACACCCCGGGCCGCCTCTTGGGCGTGTTCCTGGCGGGCTACGGGCTTGCGCGGTTCATTGTCGAGTTTTTCCGCCAGCCGGACGCCCAGTTCGTCACCCACGGCAACCCGCTGGGGCTGGCCTGGCACATCGACGGCATCGGCCTCACCCAGGGCCAGGCGCTGTCGCTGCCGATGATCGCGGTCGGCCTCTGGTTCCTGATCCGCGCCCGCCACGCGGCCCGGAGCACGGCATGAGCCTCAGCGACCACCTCGCCGCCCGCATCCGCGCCGATGGCCCGATGTCCGTCGCCGACTACATGGCGGACTGCCTGCTGCACCCGCAGTTCGGCTATTACACCACCCGCGACCCGCTGGGCGCCAAGGGCGATTTCATCACCGCGCCGGAAATCAGCCAGATGTTCGGCGAGCTGATCGGCCTCGCGCTGGCGCAGGCCTGGCTCGACCAAGGGTCGCCTGCGCCTTTCACGCTGGCGGAGCTCGGCCCCGGCCGCGGCACCCTGATGGCGGACCTGTTGCGCGCCACCCGCGGCGTGCCCGGCTTCCACGCCGCCATGCAGATCCATCTGGTCGAGGCCTCGCCAACCCTGCGCGCGGCCCAGGCCAAGGCGCTGGAGGGCTACGCGCCGCAATGGCTCGACACGGCGGACACCCTGCCCGCCCAGCCGCTGTTCCTGGTGGCAAACGAGTTTTTCGACGCCCTGCCCATCCGCCAGTTCATCCGCACAGGCGGCCACTGGAGCGAAAGACGCATCGGCCTCGCGGACGGCGCGCTTGCCTTCGGCCTCAGCCCCGCCGCGCCGCAGCCCGCGCTGGCGCACCGGCTGCAGGACACAAGCGAGGGCGATCTGGTCGAACTCTGCGAACCCGCGGTTCCCGTCACCCAGGCCATCGCCGCCCGAATCGCTGCCCATGGCGGCGGCGCCCTGATCGTGGATTACGGCGACTGGCGGGCGCTGGGGGACACCCTGCAGGCCCTGCGCGCGCATGAACCCGCCGGCCCGCTGCAGGATCCCGGCCAGGCCGACCTCACCGCCCATGTGGATTTCGAGGCGCTGGCGATGGCCGCAAAAACCAAGGGTTGCGGCTTCACCCGCCTCACCCCCCAAGGTGTGTTCCTCGAACGGCTGGGCATCACCGACCGCGCCCGCGCCCTGGCCGCCCCGCTGCAGGGCGCGGCGCTGGACTCCCTGATCGCCGCACATCGGCGGTTGACGCACCCGGAGGAAATGGGAAACCTGTTCAAAGTGCTCGGCCTCTACCCGCCTCAGGCCGCCCCTTTGCCAGGATTGAACCCATGACGCTTGAAATTCTCACGTCCGATCTGCTTGGCCCGGTGCGGCACGGGTTCTTCACCCGCAGGGGCGGCGCGTCCTCCGGCATCTACCGGGGTCTGAACTGCGGCCTCGGCTCCACCGACCAGCGCGAGGCGGTGCAGATCAACCGCAACCGCGTGGCCGCCGCGATGGAGGTGCCGCCGGAGAACCTGAGCGCGGTGCATCAGGTCCACAGCGCCGATGTGCAGGTGGTGACGGAACCCTCGCAGGACCGGCCGCAGGCGGACGCAATGGTCACCAATGTGCCCGGACTGGCACTGTCGATCCTGACCGCCGACTGCCAGCCGGTGCTGTTCTGCGACCCTGAAGCGGGCGTCATCGGCGCCGCCCACGCGGGCTGGCGCGGCACGCTGGACGGGGTGCTGGAAGCCACTTTGGAGGCGATGGAAGGCCTCGGCGCGCGGCGCGAAAACACCGCCGCGGTGATCGGCCCGACGATTTCCCAGCGCGCCTATGAGGTCGGCCCGGAGTTCTTCGAGGACTTCATGATGCAGGACGACGGCTATGCCCGCTTCTTTGCCAACGGCGAGGGCGACCGCTACCTGTTCGACCTGCCCGGCCTCGGCCTGCACAAGCTGCGCCAGGCCGGTATCGGCGCCGCGGAATGGAGCCGCTACTGCACCTATTCCGACCCGGAGAAATTCTTCTCCTACCGCCGCGCCACCCACGCCAAGGAGGCCGACTACGGCCGCCTGATCTCCTGCATCCGGCTTTAAGGCCCCGTTAACCAGCGCAATTGTGGCGGTTTTGAATAAATTCCGCCGCATTCCCGGCAGCCGTCCCGGCACCGGCACGCAGCGGTCCCGCATTTCCCTTTGAAATCAGCCGCTTGGAAAAGGCCCCGCATCATTCGCGGCGGGACAGTTCTATGCGCCGCCGGGGCGCAAAATGCCCCCGCCACGCCATAATCAGGGCGCAAAGATTACCCATAAAAAGGTCAGACCAGCAAGAACAGCAAGAACAGCAGCCGCCCGGCGTCAGGGTGCAGTTGCCGGGCGAAGGACAGACCTGATTATGAAAATGAACAAGCGCTTCATTGCCTCCATCATCCGCTCCGCCAAGAGCGAAGCCGCCCCCCTGCCCTGGGCTGCCGCCCGGCGCGGCGCGGGCCGGGCGCGCAGCGGCGCCGCAATGCGGAAACTGGGTTAACGCCGGGGACGGATGCCCCGGCAGCGGCACCCCCTGGTGCAGCCGCGCCAGCCCGGCCTGCCGCCTAAGGGGCATCCAACCGGCCTTGTCAGATGCCATGCGGCGGCGGCTCCGGCGCGCCGCCCCGCATTAACCAGTTTGCTTCAGATTTTTTGACAATTCGAATTAAATCCTGCCAATTAGGGCGCATACATATCGTTCAAGCACGTCTGTGTTGCCGGTGGGGGCCGATGCATGCGGGCAGTTTGAAAGGAGAGGTCTGCTGTCATGACCATCCCCCAGTCGCTGCAGCGCGCTGCAGCCAACGCCGTCGAGGCCACTGCGATCCTGCAGGATCCCGCTGCGCTGCGCAGCGCCAGCAAGCCGCAGCTGCGCCGCTATGAGGTCAGCTGCCTGCTGCCCGGCGGCGCCATCGCCGAAACCCGCCACATCGCCCCGGCCCTGCCGCTGTTCGAAAACGCCTTCTGCGCGTTTTCCCGCGGCTCGCTGGTGGACACCGCAAGCGGCCCCATCGCGGTCGAGGACCTGCTGCCCGGCGACGAAATCCTGACCGGGGACGGCGGCAGCCAGCCGCTGGTCTGGGTCGGCCGCACCTGCGTGCTGCCCGGGCGCGCCGGCGGCAGCCCCCGAAGCTGCAGCCTGACCAGTTTCATGGCCGACAGCCTGGGCCTGCAAAAGCCCGCCGCCAGCCTGGTGGCCGGCCCTGCCGCACGGCTGCTGCGCACACCGCCGCACATGCAGGGCAGCGGCAGCAGCAAGCTGCTGACCCTGGCATCGGAATTCCAGGACGGCATGAGCATTTTCGAGACCGCACCGCCGGCGCCTGTCGACCTCTACCACCTCTGCCTGCCGCGCCATGCAGTGATCACGGTGGCCGGCCTGCCGTTTGAATCCTACCACCCGGGGCCGGACGCGCTGAAGCTGGCAAGCTATGCGATCAAGACGCTGTTCCTGAACCTGTTTGCCCATACCGACAGCATCCAGGGCTTCGGCCCGCTGGCGCACCCCCGGGCCGACAGCATCAGCCGCCCCGGGCCGGCAATCCTGTAATCCGGGACCGGCGGCCCCCTCATCGGGCCGCTGCGGCCGCTCAGTTCATGCCGCGGACGTAGCGCACCAGCTGGTCGGCGTTGAAGTGCTCCTCTTCGATGATCGCCTTCATCAGGTCGCCGATCGACACGATCCCGGCCAGCTGCCCGTCCTTCAGAACCGGCAGATGCCGCACCCGCTTCTTGCTCATCAGGGCCATGCAGGCCTCGGCGCTCTGGCCGGGGTCGACGCAGGTGAAATCAGTGGCCATGACATCCGCCAGCGGTGTCGCGGGCGAGGTCTTGCCCGCCAGGAAGACATTGCGGGTATAGTGCCGTTCGGTGAAGATGCCGGCCAGCTCCCCGCCGGACACCACCAGCACCGAGCCAACGTCATGCTCTGCCATCAGCTCCAGGGCATCGACCACCATGGCCTCGGGCGGAAGCGTGTGGAGCGTCTTGCCCTTGCCATCAAGAATTTGCTGAACAATTGCCATCGCCGCACCTCCAGTCGGCGGAACAACGGCCGGCTCAAACCGATTGCACCGGCAAGCCCCGCCTTACCAGCATCCCGGGTTTCCCCGTTCTGTCAATGACTTGGATCAAGATGCGGGGCATCAGCCCGCGGAACGGGCAGCCTGCCGGCGGCGGCTTCGGCTCAGGCCTCGCGCGCCAGCCGCTCCTCCAGCACCTCAAACGGCACTCCGGGCTCATCCTTGGCGCCGCGGATCACCAGCGAGGTCTTGACGCTGGCCACATTCGGGGTGGTCAGCAGATCGCCGGTCAGGAAGCTCTGGAAGGTGCTGAGGTCGGGGGAGACGCATTTCAGGATGAAATCCACCTCGCCGTTCAGCATGTGGCACTCGCGCACCAGCGGCCAGCTGCGGCATTTCTCCTCAAAGGCGCTCAGCTCCGCCTCGGCCTGGCTCTCCAGCCCCACCATGGCAAAGACCTGCACCTCGAACCCCAGCTCGCGCGCGTTCACATCCGCGTGGTAGCCGTGAATCAGACCGGCCTCCTCCAGCGCCCGCACCCGGCGCAGGCAGGGCGGAGCGGAAATGCCGACCCGCTTGGCCAGCTCCACGTTGGTCATCCGCCCATCGGCCTGAAGCTCCGACAAAATCTTGCGATCAATCGGATCAAGACGGGTTGTGACCATGCCGGAAACTCCTGTGAACTTTGCGTTTCTTATAGCACCGCCGCCGGGCTGCGCAATATTGTTTCATCGCCGCGCAATATTCTTTGCAGAGCGGGCGCGCAAGCCACAAATCCGCCCTGCCGCCGCAAAACCGCATCCCGCGGCATACCGCGCCAGGGATGACAGCCGGGGGTTTAAGCCTGCGGGTCCTGCCGCTATATGCATTGCCTGACGGCGGCAAGCCCGCCAGGCTGCATTACGTGGGGAACACACATGAGCGAGACGCGCCACACCAAGGTTCTGATCATCGGCTCCGGGCCTGCCGGCTATACCGCGGGGGTCTATGCCGCCCGTGCCATGCTGGAGCCCGTCCTGGTCCAGGGGATCGAGCCCGGCGGCCAGCTGACCACCACCACCGAGGTCGAGAACTACCCCGGCTTCACCGAGGTGCAGGGCCCCGACCTGATGATCAAGATGCAGGAGCACGCCCAGGCGATGGGCTGCGAAGTGATCGGCGACTACATCACCTCGCTCGACACCTCCGCCCGCCCGTTTGTGGCCAAGGCCGACAGCGGCACCACCTACACCGCTGACGCGGTGATCCTGGCGACCGGCGCCCGCGCCAAGTGGCTGGGCCTGGAATCGGAAGAGAAGTTCAAGGGCTTCGGCGTCTCGGCTTGCGCCACCTGCGACGGCTTCTTCTACCGCGGCCAGGAGATCGTGGTGATCGGCGGCGGCAACACCGCCGTGGAAGAGGCGCTGTTCCTCACCAACTTCGCCTCCAAGGTGACGCTGATCCACCGCCGTGACGAGCTGCGCGCCGAGAAGATCCTGCAGGACCGCCTGTTCAAGAACGAAAAGATCGAAACCCTGTGGTTCCACACCCTCGAAGAGGTCGTCGGCACCGACAACCCGCTGGGGGTCGAGGGCGTCGTGGTCAAGAACGTGCAGACCGGCGAAGTCAAGGAAATCCCCTGCAAGGGCGTCTTTGTCGCCATCGGCCACGCCCCCGCCAACGAGCTGGTGAAGGACGTGCTGGAGCTGCACAACGGCGGCTATGTCAAGGTGAAGCCCGGCTCCACCGAGACCTCGATCCCCGGCATCTACGCCGCCGGCGATCTGACCGACCACAAGTACCGCCAGGCGGTCACCTCGGCCGGCATGGGCTGCATGGCGGCGCTCGACGCCGAACGCTTCCTGGCCGAGCAGGAGTAACCGGGATGCCGCACGATTTCGACGCGCAGCGGGCCGGAACCGTTGCGGCATTCAACGATCTGCAGGCCGAGCACGGCCTGCCGGAGGTGGCGGACGTGGATTATTTCTTCGTCCCCGCCCGCACCGGCGCCGACTGGCGCCCGCTGGCCGAGGAGCTGAGCCGCGAGGGCTACAGCTGCAGCTGGGTCAGCGCTGACGAGGCCGAAGGCGGCAGCCCCTATCTGGCCGCCACCCTGCCGGACCAGATCATCTCTGCCACCGGCATCTGGATCGGCGAGGAAGTCGCCACCCGCGCCGCCCTCTCCCGCGGTTTTGCCCCCGACGGCTGGGGGCTGGAGGGCTGAACCCGCCCGAAACCCGCCATTGACCCCGGCCCCGCCGCCCCGCAGTCTGCACCCCGGAAACCGCGAACAGGAGGACCGGGGTGGCAAGCGCGCTCTGGCAGGGCAACTGGATCACCCGCACCCGGATCACCACCGGGCTGGTGCTGCTGGCCTATGCCTTCTTTCACTTCATCAACATCGGCCTGGGTCTGCTGTCGCCGGAATGGATGGATGAATTCCAGGACGCGCGGCAGGTCATCACCCGCAGCCTGCCGGGCAGCCTGATCCTCTATGCCGCGCTGATCCTGCATCCGGGCCTGGCGCTCTGGAACCTGGCCAAGCGGCGGACGCTGAAAATGCGCTGGGGCGAGGCTCTGCAGACCGTGCTCGGCCTGCTGATCCCGCTGCAGCTGCTGGCGCATGTGGTCTTCACCCGCTACTCGCACGAAATCTACGGCGTCAATGACGAGTACCCCTATCAGATCGTGCTGATGTGGGCCTCGCCCGAGGCCTGGCAGCAAAGCCTCTTGCTGCTGGCGGTCTGGATCCACGGCTGCATGGGGCTGCACTACTGGCTGCGGCTCACCCGCTGGTGGCGCCCGCTGATCCCCTGGATGGCGGGGCTTGCGGTGTTCATCCCCGGCTTCGCCCTCGCCGGCTTCCTGACCGAGGGCCGCCGCATCCACGGCCTGTTCGTAGAGGGCACCGAACGCGCCGCCCTGATGGAGGATTTCAACTGGCCCAGCCAGCAGGCCTTTGCCGACCTGTTCGAGGCTGAGCGCCTGTGGCTCGCCATCTTTCTCCTGCTGCTCGGCCTCACCGCTGCCGCCTTTCTCCTGCGCAAGCTTGTGCGCCGCCGCCGGGCGGTCGCCATCCGCTACGCCTTCGGCCCCGAGATCCGCGCCGAGCGCGGCATGACGCTGCTGGAGATGTCGCACGCGGGCGGCGTCCAGCACACCTCGCTTTGCGGCGGCAAGGGGCGCTGCACCACCTGCCGGGTGGTGGTGGATCAGGGCGGCGAGACCCTGCCGCCGCCCGCCCCGCCCGAGGCCCGCAGCCTGGCCCGGGTCCAGGCGCCCGCCAACATGCGGCTCGCCTGCCAGATCCGCCCGCAGGCGCCGCTCACCGTCACCCGCATGTTCCGCCCCGACGGCCGCAAGGGCCGCGCACATGCCAGCCAGGGCACAGAACAGCAGCTGGCCATCCTGTTCCTCGACATCCGCGGTTTCACCGCCCGCGCCGCCGGCCAGCTGCCCTATGACGTGGTGTTCCTGCTGAACCGCTTCTTCGACGCCATCGTGCCCGCCATCACCAGCTGCGGCGGCACCGTCGACAAATACCTGGGCGACGGGCTGCTGGCCCTGTTCGAGGCCCCCGCCCCGGCCCGTTCGGCCGAGGCCGCGCTGGAGGCCGCTGCCGCCATCGGCAGCGCGCTGCAGGATTTCAACGCGCAGCTGGCCGCGGACGGCGAGCCGGAAATCCGCATCGGCATCGGCGTGCACCTGGGCGAGCTGGTGCTGGGCGAGATCGGCAGCGCAGGCCACGCGCCGCGCACCATCATCGGCGGCAGCGTCAACGCCGCCAGCCGGCTGGAAGCCAAGACCAAGGAGCTGGGCGTCGAACTGCTGATTTCCGCCCGGGTGCTGGACGCGGCCGGCTACGACTCAGCCCGCCTGCCGCTGCAAACCTTCCAGCTGCGCGGCGTTTCCAGGCCGCTGGCCGCCCTGCCGGTGGCCCATGCGGCGGCGCTGCCGCGGACCCTGGCCGGAGAACAGAATTAGGCGCCCGGCCCGCCGCACAAAACGGATGTTTCCCGCAACGCCCCCGCCCCGCGCCAGCCATCCGGCGCAGCCGGAAAATGGCGGACAACCGCCCCCGCCGCCGCATCCGTGGCAGCCCTGCAACGCAGCAAAAAATCGCCGATTCCCGGCAATTCACCCTTTGCATCCGGGCCGAACCATGCAATGCGTTCACGCGTGAACACACTTTAACCTGCTGACTGCTGCCTGAAACCGTGCCCGAAACCGCGACCCTTTCCACCCCGGACGAGGAAGACCTGCTCTTCCGCCTCCTGCGCCAGCTCGACGCGGCGCCGGACGCCTCGCAGCGGGTGACGGCTGCGGCGCTGGGGATTTCGCTGGGGCGGCTCAACACCCAGCTGCGGCTGGCGGCAGAGGGCGGCCTGATCACCGTCAGCGCCCGCCCCGGCCCCGACAAGCGGCAGCGGTTCGCCTATACGCTGACCACCCGCGGCGCTGCGGAAAAAGTGCGGCTCACCGATCAATTCCTCGCCCGCAAGCTCGCAGAATACAACGCGCTGCATGCGGAACTCACCGGCTCCGCTAGCGGCCTCCCCCCTCTCAAACACAGGACCCATCCGATGCAAAGCAACCTGGCTCCCATCCCTGAGCTTTATGTCTCCTACGAAAGCGCCCAGAAACTGAAGGTCGAAGCAGCCGACCTGGTCAGCTGGGACCTGACCCCGCGCCAGATCTGCGACCTGGAACTGCTGATGAACGGCGGCTTCAACCCGCTCAAGGGCTTCCTGTCCGAGGCCGACTACAACAGCGTCGTCGACACCATGCGCCTGACCGACGGCTCCCTGTGGCCGATGCCGATCACCCTGGACGTCTCCGAAGACTTCGCGTCCAAGCTGGAAGCGGGCCAGGACATTGCCCTGCGCGACCAGGAAGGCGTGATCCTCGCCACCATGACCGTCACCGACAACTGGGTGCCGAACAAGGCGCGCGAGGCGGAGAAGGTGTTCGGCGCCGATGACGACGCCCACCCGGCGGTGAACTACCTGCACAACACCGCGGGCAAGGTCTACCTGGGCGGCCCGGTCACCGGCATCCAGCAGCCCGTCCACTATGACTTCCGCGGCCGCCGCGACACCCCGAACGAGCTGCGCGCCTACTTCCGCAAGCTGGGCTGGAACAAGGTTGTCGCCTTCCAGACCCGCAACCCGCTGCACCGCGCCCACCAGGAGCTGACCTTCCGCGCCGCGCGCGAAGCCCAGGCCAACCTGCTGATCCACCCGGTGGTCGGCATGACCAAGCCGGGCGACGTCGACCACTTCACCCGCGTGCGCTGCTACGAAGCCGTCCTGGACAAATACCCGGCCGCCACCACCTCCATGTCGCTGCTGAACCTGGCGATGCGCATGGCCGGCCCGCGCGAGGCGGTCTGGCACGGCCTGATCCGCAAGAACCACGGCTGCACCCATTTCATCGTCGGCCGCGACCACGCAGGCCCCGGCAAGAACTCCGCCGGCGAAGATTTCTATGGCCCCTATGACGCGCAGGACCTGTTCCGCGAGTTCCAGGGCGAGATGGGCATCGAAATGGTCGACTTCAAACACATGGTCTATGTGCAGGAGCGCGCCCAGTACGAGCCGAACGACGAGATCGCAGACCGCGACAACGTCACCATCCTGAACATCTCCGGCACCGAACTGCGCCGCCGCCTGGCCGAAGGCCTGGAGATCCCCGAGTGGTTCTCCTTCCCCGAGGTGGTTGCCGAGCTGCGCAAGACCAAGCCGCCGCGCTCCAAGCAGGGCTTCACCGTGTTCTTCACCGGCTTCTCCGGCTCCGGCAAATCCACCATTGCAAACGCTCTGATGGTCAAGCTGATGGAAATGGGCGGCCGCCCCGTGACCCTGCTCGATGGCGACATCGTGCGTAAGAACCTGTCGAGCGAGCTGGGCTTCTCGAAAGAGCACCGCGACCTCAACATCCGCCGCATCGGCTATGTCGCCTCCGAGATCACCAAGAACGGCGGCATCGCCATCTGCGCCCCGATCGCGCCCTACGCGACCACCCGCCGCGCCGTGCGCGAGGACATCGAGCAGTTCGGCGCCTTTGTCGAAGTGCACGTCGCCACCTCGATCGAGGAATGCGAGCGCCGCGACCGCAAGGGTCTCTACAAGCTGGCCCGCGAAGGCAAGATCAAGGAGTTCACCGGCATCTCCGACCCCTATGACGTGCCGGTCAACCCGGAACTGTCGGTCGAGACCGAAAACGTCGACGTCGACAACTGCGCCCACCAGGTTCTGCTGAAACTGGAAAGCATGGGCCTGATCAAGGCCTGAGCCTGACCGGCACAGCAAGAAACAAGAG
The DNA here is from genome assembly GCF_020514995.1 of Leisingera sp. McT4-56. Classification (NCBI taxonomy): domain Bacteria; kingdom Pseudomonadati; phylum Pseudomonadota; class Alphaproteobacteria; order Rhodobacterales; family Roseobacteraceae; genus Leisingera; species Leisingera sp. McT4-56. The sequence continues at coordinate 349,636 of NZ_JAJALF010000003.1, forward strand.
CGGCCCGCCATCTGGCGGGCCGTTTTGCGTTTGACAGACCTAAGGCATTCCGAGCCGCCGCACCACTGCCCTATTTGGTTCTGCGGGCAGCGCCTGCGCCTCTGGCAGGTAAAAAGCCGGCGATAGCCCGCACCTCTCGAACGGTCTCTGTCTCCGGCCAATTTCCGCCATGTTTTCGAGGCAAACCGGCGGCAGCGTTTCCATTACGAACCTTAGAGACTCGCCTTATGTCCAAAGCAGATTTTCAAAATCGTTTGCAGCGCATTAACGCCGCCCCGCCACAGCGACAGCCCGCCGATCTGTCCGCCCCGCAAACGGAGCAGGCCCGGATGCAGAAGACGAACTACGGCCTTCTGACCTTGGGCGGGGCTGTTGTGTTGCTAGGGGTTCAAGCCATCAAATACACGAATGCGAACTACATACCTATTGAAGACAGCATAGGGACCGCAGCGTCGATTGGGCTTTGCTTTGCAGCATATTTTGTTTTCCTGGCCGGGATCGTTGCAGTGGCGCGCGCAATAATCAAAAGACGCATTGCGCAACCCGTGCTGCAGTCCACAAAAAGGGCGCGTGCGTTCACCTCGCTTTCCGGCTTCATTCTTGGCACAATCGCGTGTCTCATTATGTTCATGTCTGCGGCGGCACGGTTCATCGAAACAGAAGCAGCTGAGCTTTTTTCCCTTGGCAGCAGTCTGATTGCCTTTCTTCTCTTTCTTCTGTCCGCGCTGCTGGGTCTGATTGGACTGTTTTTCCGCGGCTACACGCTTCACCGATACGCGCTCTGGCGCTTCCCGGTCTATTTTCTGTATGGCGGGGTGCTGACCTATGCCGCTGTCCGGGTTGCCGGGATCAATTTGCTCAAATGGCCGTCTTTCATTGCTATGTTGCAATGATCCATTTCGCCGGGGCTTGCTGCGAGCCGTAAACTCCGGAACTGTCGGTCGAGACCGAAAACGTCGACGTCGACAACTGCGCCCATCAGGTTCTGCTGAAACTGGAAAGCATGGGCCTGATCAAGGCCTGAGCCTGACCGGCACAGCAAGAAACAAGAGCGGCCCGCCATCTGGCGGGCTGTTTTGCTGTGGAGCAGGCGATAGCCAGTTATGAGCCCAGCGCCGGAAATGCTGTAATATGCAGGAAAGAACTCATGACTAAGAAACCATGAAAACGTTGCCGCCTCACAAGTTTTTGCACTGTCCTGGCCTGGCGTCACTCGCCGCAGGGCTTTCGAAGCGGAGGGGTGTCATGCAGAGGCTTCCAGGCATTTTGGGCTTTTTCCTCCTGGCTGCCGCGCTCGCAGCCGCAAGCGCCTCTCCGTCCGATGCAGGCCCGCGCAACAAATGGTCTGTCTCGTGCGGTGCCGACAAGGGCGCAATCACGCGCTCCGGCAATACCTGGACATTCAAAACGAGTTCAAATCATTGCGTCGGCGGCACGTTCAACCAGCGTGCCGAAATCAACACCAGACGCTTTTCTGCAACAACCCGCGGGACGTACCGCGTTCAAACTTTTGTCTCGATGCGCGCAAACCCTCCGGGGCGGTTTGACATCATGCAAATCCATGACGGACGCTATGGCTGCGCGCCCCCCTTGAAAATTCAAGTCCAAAGCTCTGGAGAGATCACCTTTGACAGCGCCTTTAAGTCCGGGAGCGGCGGGACGAAAAACTGCGTGAAGAACCGTGCACTCCTGAAAGGCGGCTCGCCGGGCCGCATTCGGCAGGACGGCACGGAGTACAAACTGGACGTGATTTTTGATTTCGACGGAAATGGCGGGTTTGATGTAATCGTGTTTTTGGATGACCGCCTGCAAATCAGCGGAACCTACAGTTTCGTGGCAGGCAAGGGCTACCGCGAGGCGACCCATTTCCGGATCAAACACGGCGTGTATTCAAAGCAGCTCTTCCAATACGAAATGCGGTCACGCGACCTGTCTGTTAAACGGGTGCGGCTGGCCAACTGAAACGGCAGTGTCCATGGTTGTCCCCCTGCCTGCGGTCCAGCCACCAAACGGGCACCGGCTCCAAGACTTCGCCCCCCCCCGCACCGCCCTCCGC